>CAJULE010000020.1:4089-39429 GCA_910587445.1 uncultured Christensenellaceae bacterium | reverse complement strand
GATGCCGAGGCGCGAGCAGAGGTTTTTGGCATAATCTATTCCGCACGTCTTCAAAAGTCGTACGGCCGGAATGTTGAGCGAGCGTGAGAGCGCTTCTTTTGCATCTACCCAGCCGTAATATTTGTTTCGGTAATTCGCGGGCTTGTAATCGCCGAACTCTTCCGGAGCGTCGTAAATCGGGGAGCAACAATAAATGTCTCCTTTTTCGATTGCCGGAGCATATGAGATGAGAGGCTTTATGGTTGAGCCCGGCTGTCTTTTAAGGCATGAAAGGTTGGTTTTTTTGCGGCTTGCGTCGCCTATGATTTTTCCGCTTGCATTGCTCATAACGGTAATATGCGCGTCGCAATCTTGCGGAATTTCGGCGTTTTTCACTATATCGGTGAGAGCGTCGTTTAGGTCTTTTTCGTAATAAGTGGCTATGGTCAGGCGTTTGGAAAGCAGTTGCTTTTTGCTTAAGTTGAGTATCTCCCGTGCGTCTTTTATGACGCTGTTAAGGTATTGGCACTCCTGATGATTTTTTCTTTCCACGGCAAGCGGTTCTGCGATTGCCGAATCGTACTGAGTTCGGTCGATTTTATCGTTGTCGAGCATGGCTTTCAACACAAGGTTGCGCCTTTTTATGCAGCTGTCGGGGTTTTGATAGGGGTTGTATCTGGCGGGATTGTTGATAATGCCGGCTATGAGTGCACTTTGCGAAAGAGACAGATTGCTCGGATCTGTGTCGAAAAATACGCGCGCCGCGGTAGTGATGCCGTATAAATTGTCTCCGAAGTAAAGTATGTTTAAGTACATTTCGAGTATTTCTTCTTTTGTGTATTTGCGCTCGAGCTCTTTGGCTATTCGAATTTCCTTGATTTTGCGACTGATTTTTTTGTCTGAACTTAAATGCGTGTTTTTAATCAGCTGTTGACTGATAGTAGATGCGCCTTCTTTGAACGAGAAGGATTTTATATTGTCTATGATCGCACCGCCGATGCGAATATAGTCCACTCCGTGATGCTTGAAAAAGCGCTTGTCTTCTATCGAAACAAATGCGTCTATCGTGTGTTGCGGAATTTCGGAAAGTTTCGCATGGCTTCTGTTTGCGTCGTATACGGTGTCGGCAATGTATTCTCCGTTCGAATCGATGAAATTGAGTGTCTTTTCCGTTTTTACGAGTTTTGTTTCGTCGAGACTTTCCCAACCGCGTATTTTTATATTCGGTTCGAGAAGCGCTACGGAAAACAGGATTGCCGTAACTGTGGTTACTGCTAAAACCAGTGATATTTTAAGCCATATGCCATGCCGTTTTTTCATATCTATAGTATAATAAACAGCTATTGATTTCATACAAAGCCACAAATTTGCTGTACAATTTTATAAATATCGTGTATAATACTTGCGGAGGATTTATGCCTACATATTACATCAAGACATACGGTTGCCAGATGAACGCGCACGAATCGGAAAAACTTGCGGGGCTTTTGGAAAGCAACGGGTATTCTGCGGTTTCCGATATGGCTGATGCCGACGTTATAGTTATGAACACCTGTTGCGTTCGGGAGAGTGCGGAAACTCATATTTTGGGCAATTTGGGAATCGTTAAAAAGCTTAAGGAGAAAAAGCCTTCGCTTAAGGTCGCTGTCTGCGGTTGCATGACGCAAGCGACGGATGCCGCAAAAAGGCTGAAAAAACGGTGTCCGTTTGTGGATATAGTGATCGGTACGCACAATATCTATAAGCTTGCGGAATATCTGAAGGATACAAATGGCGGAGCGAAAATAGTCGACATATGGGATGACGACGGCGGAATTACCGAAGGCGTGCCGGTGAAGAGATTGAGTAAGTTGAGTGCGCTTGTCAACATAATGTACGGTTGCGATAATTTCTGTTCGTACTGTATAGTTCCGTATGTTCGCGGGCGCGAGCGCAGCCGTGAGCCTTCTGCGATAATAAGCGACGTTCAGTCTCTTGTCGAAAGCGGATATAAGGAGATTATGCTCCTCGGACAGAACGTCAATTCTTATAAAAGCGGAGACATTGATTTTGCCAAGCTTTTGGATATGCTTTCCGATATCGAGGGCGACTATTGGATCAAGTTCATGACTTCACACCCGAAAGATATTTCGGAATCTGTCGTCAAGATTATATCGAAGAAGCCGAGGCTTGCTCACTTCATTCATTTGCCCGTTCAGTCCGGCAGCGACAGAGTGCTCGAGCTCATGAATCGGAAATATACGAAGTCCGACTATCTCGATAAAATAGACATGATAAAAAAATATTTGCCCGATGTGTCACTGTCGTGCGATGTGATGGTCGGATTTCCCACGGAGACCGAAGAGGATTTTCTTGAAACGCTCGACGTTGTAAGACGAGTCGGATATTCCAATCTGTTTTCGTTCATATATTCGGTGCGCAGCGGTACTCCGGCTGCCGAAATGGAACAAGTTCCGCTCGATGTTAAAAAGGAAAGAATAGACCGTCTTATAAAGGTGCAATTCGAGGTGGCGGCGCGACTTGCAAAAGAGAGTATAGGCAAGATATATAAAGTTTTGTGCGACGGAGAAGAAAACGGCAGATATGTCGGCAAGACGCAAACGGATAAAAAAGTGCTTTTTGTTGCCGAAAAAAATCCGATAGGCAGATTTGTCGAAGTAAGAATAACCGAGGCGGAAAACAGTAAGCTGTACGGAACCGAAATACGATAACGGAGTAAATAATGAAGAAAATACAAGAACCGTCTAATATGATGAAGCATTACCTTAAGAAGAAGGAAGAGTATGCGGAATGTTTGCTGTTCTATCGTCTTGGGGATTTTTACGAACTGTTTTACGATGACGCCGTAACTGTCAGCAGGGAACTCGATCTCACGCTTACGGGGAAGGATTGCGGTCTTAAGGAACGTGCGCCGATGTGCGGCATACCGTATCATGCCATAGATTCGTATTTGCCGCGTCTTATCGAAAAAGGATATAAGGTTGCGATATGCGAACAATTGTCTGATCCGAAGGCGTCCAAAGGGCTTGTCGAACGCGACGTCGTGAGAATAGTTACGCCCGGGACGCTCATGGACGAAGTGCTCCTGAAAGAAGACAAGAACAATTTTATTGCGAGTCTGTGTCTCGATGACGGCGTTGTCGGTGTGGCGTGGTCGGATATTTCCACGGGAGAATGTAATTTTACATATTGCGACGGTGCGATAAACATTGCGCTCAACGATCTGTTGTCTCGTATCGAGCCGAGAGAGATAATTTGCAATGCGGCAATGGCTATGGAAAGCGTAAATCTTTCTGTCGTCAAATATGCCAAAGTGTGTGCGTTCACGGCTTATGACGAGTCTGCATTCGAATATGGGGCGGCGGAGCGTCTTGTCAAAGCCAGATTGCCGAAAACCGTATCGGACAAGATACATAAGGTGCCGAATTGTATTCGTGCGGTAGGGGCGCTTCTCAATTATGTCGAACAAACGCAGAAGCGATCGCTCATACATTTGAATAATGCGACATACGACAAAGAGACGATACATATGACGTTGGAGTCTTCCGTAAGACGAACGCTCGAATTGACGGAAAGCACGGAGGGCAAGCGCTATGGTTCTCTTTTGTGGCTGATGGACAATACGACAACGGGCATGGGCAAGCGCTTGCTGCGCAGATGGATAGAGGAACCCGATCTCGATGTGTCGCTCATAAACGCCAAATTGGACGCCGTGGAAGAGCTGAAAAGCGATAAAATCATATGTGACGAGATCGCTTCGCATTTAAAGTCCATTCATGATATAGAAAGATTGACGGGGCGTATTTCTTACGGAAATATGACGTCCAAGGACTGTGTGTCACTTAGGCAATCTCTCGAAGTTTTACCGCGTCTCAAAAAGTCTCTCAAGATGTTAAAATCCGCATATGCCGTAGCGCTTAATGAAACTCTCGACGAGCTTTCGGCAGAATACTCGCTGTTGGCAAAGGGTATTGCCGATTCGCCGGCGCCTACGCTTAAGGACGGAAACGTGATTAAAAGCGGTTATGACGAGGAGCTTGACGCGCTTCGCTCAATCGGTAAGAATTCGAAAGATTTACTTGCCGATTTGGGCGTAAAGGAACGGGAATCTACAGGAATCAAGAATCTCAAAATAGGCTTTAACAAGGTGTTCGGCTATTATATAGAAGTGTCGAATTCGCAAAAAAGTTTGGTGCCGTATCGCTACATTCGCAAGCAGACTATTGCCGGAGGTGAGCGCTACGTAACCGAGGAGCTTAAGCTACTCGAGGATAAAATATTGCACGCGGAAGAGCAATCCGTGGCGCTGGAAGCTCGCCTATACGCAGAGATTCTGAAAAAGTTGCTTTCAAGCGTGGACAGGCTGCTTACTACGGCTCAAAGTATTGCGCGTCTCGATTGCATTGTGTCTCATGCGATTACGTCTTACAAAAACAATTATGTTCGTCCGGCGATCGGCGACGGTATAAAGCACATCAAAATTATAGACGGAAGACATCCCGTTGTCGAAAAAATTCTTAAAGACGATTCGTTTGTGCCCAACGATACGCTTCTTGACGAGGAAGATAATCGAATCGCGCTCATTACGGGACCGAATATGGCGGGCAAGAGTATATATATGCGGCAGGTCGCGCTCATCGTCATAATGGCGCACAGCGGCTGTTTTGTTCCGGCCAAAGCTGCGGAGATTGCGGTGACCGATAAAATTTTTACGCGAGTCGGTGCGAGTGACGACCTTTCTACCGGCAGAAGCACTTTTATGGTGGAGATGTCCGAGGTCAGTTCGATTTTACGCAACGTGACGGACCGAAGTTTGTTGCTTCTCGATGAGATAGGCAGGGGTACGTCTACTTACGATGGTTTGAGCATAGCGTGGGCCATACTCGAATTTATTTCGCAATCGTCCAAAGCAAAGACTTTGTTTTCGACGCACTATCACGAGCTGACGGAACTCGAGGGGTCGGTCGAGGGGTTGAAAAATTATAAGCTTACCGTAAAGGAACTCGGCGGATCTATAGTCTTTTTGCGAAAACTGCTCAGAGGCAGCGCCAATCGCAGTTTCGGAATAGAGGTTGCGTCCATAGCCGGGCTTCCCGACGACGTAGTTGCGCGTGCAAAAGAGCTTTTGAAAAGACTCGAAAAAAACGATATTGCCCGCAAGTCTCAAATGGCGACAAATCAGCAGCTTTCGATATTCGGGGAGAGTAAGCTTACGGAAGTAAAAAATATTCTTAAGGAGCTTGATATGGACAATCTGACTCCGCGTGCGGCGTTCGAGATATTGTCCGATTTAAAAGATAAGGTAGCGACAGATGAGTAAAATAAATCTACTTGACAGCAGTGTTTTTAACCGTATAGCGGCAGGCGAAGTTGTGGAGAGACCACGTTCTATCGTCAAAGAGCTCGTTGAAAACAGTATAGACGCGGGTGCGAGTGTAATATCCGTCGAGATTATGAACGGCGGATTGTCGCAGATAAGAGTTGTGGACAACGGTTGCGGCATAGAAGCCGATGATGTGGAAAAGGCGTTTTTGCCTCATGCTACAAGCAAAATCAAAGACCTGAAGGATCTGAATGCCATAGCTACGCTCGGTTTCAGAGGCGAGGCTTTGACGAGTATAGCGTCTGTTGCAAAAGTGATGCTGACATCGCGCACCGCCGATAGTCAAATAGGCAATTTTATTGTTATCGAGAACGGGGAAATTATAGACAGGGGTGAAAGGGGATGTTCTCGTGGAACGACTATAGTCGTGGAAAATTTATTTAAGAATATACCCGCAAGAGCGAAATTTTTGTCGAAGCCCTCGGTCGAAGAATCTGTAATTACGGATACTGTCGCAAGGCTCGTGATGACAAATCCGACTATAAGCATAAAGTACAGTGCGGGAGGCAAGGTAATTTATCATTCTTCGGGCGACAATTTGAAAAATGCGATATATACCGTGTATGGCAAGACGTTTGTCGAAAACATGATCCCGATCGAATGTGTTATGCCTGACATAACACTTAAGGGTTATATAAATAAGCCGTATTATACAAAACCCAATCGTACATATCAGACGCTTATAGTAAACGGTCGCTATGTGGAAAATGCGGATATATCTTTCTGCGTGTATAACTGTTATCGCGATTTTTTGATGAAAAGGCAGTTTCCCGCTTACGTGCTTATTCTGGATTTGCCGCATGATATGGTTGATGTCAATGTTCATCCTAATAAGCTCGAAGTCAAATTTGCCGGTGTCGATGAATTGAAACGAGTGATTTATTCGACAATAAAGAATAAGCTTGACGAGTTGACGCAAATTCCCAAGGAGATAATAAAAGACGATGACGGTGCGGTCGTGGAAACAAATCGACCTATAATATCCAAGTTTGCGGTCGATGAGACGAGCGGCGTTGTGGGCGTTCGGGATCATGGCGGCAAAGATTCTCTCGGCGTTTTTTTCGAAGTCGAAAGCAATCGTGTGGGAGGCGGCAATTCGACTGTTATACATAGCGGGACTTTGAATTTGGTAAACGGACTCGGTTCTGCGGCGGATTTGCCGCGAGACTATCTTTCAGCAAGCAAGTATCTCGGCGATGCGAGCCGATCCGAGCAGCCGGCTGTCGATGAAATTTGTACGACTGTAGACGGGCTCGGAAGCGGAGATTTGTATTCGGAGAACAAGCGTTTGAGCGAAACTTCTGTGCGTCAAGTCGAGATAGAAGATTGTGTCGGAATAATGACCGATAAAAAGAATTTGTCGGATCGGAAATTTAAAACCGTGCTTTTCGATACTTACATTGTTGTGGAAGATGTTGCGGATATTTTCCTGATTGATCAACACGCCGCTCATGAGCGTTTGCTCTACGATAAGTTGGTAAAACAACTTGAGGGTGACGATATGGCGATGCAAGATATGTTGATTCCGTACACGTTTGATGTGAGCGCCGTTGAAAAAGAATTGTTGAAAGAGCGACTTGAAGAAATAAACTCTTGCGGTTTTTTGTTGACGTCGCTCGGCGGCAACACGTTCTCGCTGTCGGCGGTGCCGCTTGTTTGCGCAGATATGAGATTTGATAAGTTTATGGAACTTGTTTTGGGTGAGCTTAACGTGGGGAAGTTTAGGAAACTTGATTTTGTCAAGGATATTCTTATGCAATCTGCTTGCAAAGCTGCGGTCAAGGGGGAAGATAGATTGACCGATTCCGAAATAGATTATTTGATTGACGCTTTCTCTCGAGGAGATCGGGTGCTCATGTGTCCGCACGGAAGACCGCTTGTCGTAAAAATAAGTAAATCGGAAATAGAAAAATGGTTCAAGCGAGTGGTTTGAAAAAGATAATAATTATAGGCGGACCGACGGCTTCCGGAAAGACTGCTTTGTCGCTACGTTGTGCCGAAAAGTTTAACGGAGAGATAATCGGCTGTGATTCTATGCAAATTTATAGGGGCTTGAATATCGGCACGGGCAAGATAAGTCAGGAAGAACGGGGCGATATTCCGCATTTTATGATAGACATAATACCGCCAAATGCCGAATTTTCCGTCAATAATTACGCCAATATGTGCGATGATATAATTTCCGATATCTCGTCTCGCGGAAAGCTTCCGATCGTGGCGGGTGGAACGGGGCTATATGCGAACGGTTTGCTGTATGGTCTTGATTATGCGGGTGCGGCAAAATCGGAGGAGATTAGGAATAAGTACGCTAAGATTTTGGAAGACAACGGGAAGGAGTATTTGTTTGAGATTCTCAGAGACGTTGATTGTGAGTCGAGTTTGAAAATCAATATAAACGATACAAAGCGTGTCATAAGGGCGTTGGAGATATATGAACTCACGGGTTCTCCGAAAAGCAAAGCAGCTTCGGGAAGCGTGAATGCGAGGTATGACTATTTGTTTATAGTGCTTTCGCCGCCGCGTCATGTGCTTTATGACAATATCGATTCTCGAGTCGACGAAATGATTGCAAACGGATTGCTTGATGAAGTAAAATCTCTGTATTCATTCAAAGAGTGTCAATCAATGCAGGCAATCGGGTATAAAGAAATAATTGCGTATCTTGACGGTAGAGCGACTTTTGAAGAAGCTGTGGAACAAATAAAAATCAATTCTCGTCATTATGCAAAAAGACAATTGACGTATTTTAAACACATGAAGGCAAATATATGTTTTTATGACAATTACGATAAATCAATGGATGATTTGATAATCGAAGAGTGCGCAAAATTTTTAAATAATTAAAATAAGGAATGTATTATGTCAGACATAAATATCGAAAAACTTATAACTCAAGCCGAGAATCATTCGAAATTTCTTTTCGATGATATAGATTCCGTCGCGTTGTTCAATCAGCAAAAGGTTTTGAGTGCGTTTCAAAAGAACCGTATAGCCCTTAGACATTTTGCGGGGACGTCCGGTTACGGATATGACGATGCCGGTAGAGATACGCTGTCTTTGGTATTTGCCGATATTTTCGGCGGTGAGAGCGCTATTGTTTCGCCGCTTATAGCTTCGGGGACTCATGCGATAGCTTCGGTGTTGTATGGACTGTTGCGTCCGGGCGATTGTTTTCTTTCGCTTTCGGGAATGCCGTATGATACACTCGAGACGGTTATCAGCGGTGACGGCGTGGGATCTTTAAAAGATTTCGGTGTCGACTTTGAAAATATCGACCTTACCGATAGCGGCGATTTTGACAGATCGGAGATCGAAAAGAGGCTTGTGCGAAAGAAATATAAGATGCTGTTTATCCAGCGTTCTCGCGGATATAATTGGCGAAATGCATTGTGTGTTGAGAAAATCGGTAAGATAGTCGAGTTTGTGCGCAAATATACGGACGCTCCCGTGGTCATAGATAACTGTTATGGCGAGTTTGTCGAAAAAAAAGAACCGACAGAAGTCGGAGCGGATATTATAGTCGGTTCTCTTATCAAAAACCCTGGTGGGGGAATTGCTCCCACGGGTGGATATATTGTGGGAAAAAGAAGCCTTATAGAGCAGGTGGGCTACAGATTGACGGCGCCGGGTGTGGGGATTGAAATAGGTTCTTATCCGTATGGATACAGAGAGTTTTATCAAGGGCTGTTTTTGGCGCCGCACGTTACGGCTCAGGCGCTTAAGGGATCTGTTCTTTTCGGTGCTGTTTTTTCGAGTCTCGGCTTTGATACGTTGCCCGCGCCGAACGAGTCTTGTTCCGATATAATTCGCTCTATTCGGTTTAATACGAAGGAAGAGCTGATAGAGTTTTGCCGCGCCATACAATACTGTTCGCCCGTGGACAGCTTTGCTGTGCCCGAGCCGTGGGATATGCCGGGATATGGAGATCAGGTGATAATGGCTGCGGGGACATTTGTGCAGGGGGCGTCAATCGAACTCAGTGCCGATTCGCCGATACGTGCGCCGTATATTGCTTATTTGCAAGGCGGGCTGACTTACGAGCACGTGAAGCTCGCCGTAAAAAAATGCGTCGAGTATATTCGAAAGGTTTAATATATTGTTCTAAAGTCGTACTGTAATGCCGAAACTTGTATGGTGTTTTTTGCCGTAAAGGCGATAAATCCGACTGTGAATACGAACGCATTTTATCGACTCGGCTATAAATTCTTTTCGGAAATAAAAACATAATCAAGCGTACTATGTTAGACATAATACGCTCATTTGTAAAAAAGATTGAGATTTTTATTTGCCTAAGCAAGACTTTTTATGACAGGTGGAAAACAGATTGAAATTTAGTCTTCGCTGTCTCGCAGTTTGATTTTTTTTGCAACCTGTTTGCGTATATCTTCGCTCATCGCGGCGTAATGTTTTTTGGTCGTGTTTATGTCTTTATGTCCGAGCACATCGGCAACCATGTAAATATCCTGAGTTTCGTGGTATAGCTGTGTGCCGAATGTGCTACGTAGTTTGTGCGGCGTTATTTTTTTCAGAGGGTTGATTATACGGCTGTATTTTTTGACGAGAAGTTCAACCGAACGCACCGAAATCCGTTTTCCCTGAAGCGACAGAAACAGGGCGGGGCTGTCTTTCATTTTAATTCCCACGTCCGAACTTAAATCGATTTCGCTTTCGCGCCAGGAAAGATAGCTTTGCAGAGCGTTCGAAACTTCTTCCGAAAAATACAGCGTCTGACGGTTGCCGCCTTTTCGAGTTACGGTAAAAGCGTTTGAGTCGAAATCTACGTCTTTGATATCTATTCCTACAAGCTCGCTGATACGAATTCCCGTGCCCAAAAATAAAGTCAAAATGGCAACGTCTCGTTTTGATGTGATTTTGTTGAATTGACGCTGTTTTTCCGACATATTTAAGCCGTCTTCCGCAGTGTCTAATATTTTGACGATTTCATCGACGTCAAGTCGTATTATGGACTGATCGTGTAGCTTTGGCATATCGACTTTTGCGGCAACGTCCGAATTTAATTCGTTTTTGCGATAGAAGAATTTGAAAAACGTACGCAGGGTGGAAAGCTTTCGGCTTTTTGCTTTTTCGCCGCAAGAATAATTTTTGCCTTGGAATTCGTAGCTGGAAATGTAATCCAAAAACAATTCGATATCTGTCGAAGTTAACAATGCTATGTCAGACAAAGTAATTTCGTTCGGAGCGATTCTATGTTTAAATTTGATTTTCGATAAGTAGTCGAAGAAAATGCGCAAATCGTAAGCGTAATTTAAACGCGTCAGAGGTGTGGTTTTAAGCTGTATGCCCAAAAAGAATCGCGTGGTAAATTCGGGCAGCTCACTGCAAATTTCTCTGATTTTAATAATGTTTTTTTCATTACGTTCGTCGAAATAAGTTTTCATAAGAACATCCTTGTGAAAATTTTTGATATTTGATAAACAAGCAGATAAAACTCAATTATATCAACTCTTAAGCCCCATTATTAGTCATTACTATTCGTAAAAGCTGTGTTTTGCGAATAGTTACCCCTATACTTGCCTACAAAATCAAGTATACTACTTTTTTGACTTCTTAGCAAGCATTTGTGCCGCTTGCTCTTTTTCCCATAATATGCGTTGTTGCTCATATTCCGAAGATTTCATGTCAAGATAATCGGCGACCGCTTGACTGTCTCGGAGACTCGCATATTCGCATAATCCAAAAGGAATATTACAAGAGCTCACCCGCCAACACAATTTGCTTGTACGTGTCACTATAAACACGTCGGACATTCTCAAATGTTTCATAGAAAAGCCGTCGTAATTACGTAAGAAAAAATAGCTGTGTTTAAGATAGTCGTAACTCCTGTAATACTTATGCCGAAAATCAAATGACAATCGATGCAATAACCAATGTACCCTTCCGCCTTTCGGCGCACCTCTTTTACTCATGCTTTTATCTCCTTTGCTTGTAAAAACCCATTTTCCCCTATCTAATCGAAAAGGAAAGACAGTTGACGTTTGCCGCCAACTTTGAAAGTAGAGCCGTTATTCGAGATTTCGACGCTTTCGCCGTGCCTTAGAGCGGACAATATGCGCACTTCTTCGCGCAGAGCGTCATAAACCTGTCTAAGCATAGCTTCCTTGCGGTCATTTATGTCGTGAATAGACGAGTCCGACGCGGGCGGGGTCTCGCTGGCGCGAGCCCCTCGCTCGCCCGCGCCGCTCACGACATAGCGAAAACTGCGTGCGAACTTATTTTCCGTCCATAGCCTAAAGCCCCGTCTTAAAGCCGAAGCCTTAAACGTCATGGATTTTTCCGTCACGACAATGCTCTCGAGAACTTTGCTCCGCTTCAAATCCCGAGAGCACGAAAACCGCCTATAAAGCGGACGTTCCATATTCTTATTTATGTACTTTTTAAGATAGCCCGTCGGACAGCCGTTGTCCTTTATCTTTTCGGCAACGAGAAAGCAATCGTCTTTCTTAAATTCGTCCGTAAAGAAATATGCTTTAATCTTTTGCGAATACAAAAGCTTCGGTTGTCTCTCGAACTTCATAAAGCAATGATAGTGAATGGCTTTATCCGCATGATACTCGGCTACCGCAACGAAAGACACTTTTCCATACTTGCGACGCAATCTCTTCATAACACACGAAAACAACCGCCGCACGGCTTCCGCGCTGTAACGGTCTACATACTTTCGGTTAAAAGTAACGGTGACAAAGAAATCGAAGGCATTTTTCGAACAGATGTCCTCTATCGCCCTTTTCGCACGAGACACCGACGTTTCGAGATTGCGCACCTGCCTTTTGCAGTCCGCAAAATCATAGGCAACGAGCTCGCCCGTCTCGACGTTCACTTTATAATCCTCGTTAAAACGCTTAAAACGTACCTTTCGAGGAAAACAATCCGTCAAAGTTATACGGTCGTTGCAAAGCTTTAAAACCGTGCGTGCAAACGTCCGCTTGTCCTCTCTGCACCCGTACTCCTCGCGTATTCTCTTCAATTCCTTTGCCGTATTCACAGTCTACTTCTCCGCTACTTCCCTATCCGAAACGACCGCCATATCCTTGCTTACAGGCGGTTCGCTCTCGGCTTCGTCTGCTTCTTCTTTCTCGGTTTTTTCGTCCGCCTCGAGCTTTTCAAACAGCGCCCTCGAGAACATTTCGTTAACCCGCCGACGCTCTTCTTTGTATTCCTTCCGAGTAAAGCTCCTTTCCACTTTAAACAAATACTTAAGTCCGAAAAGACAATTCTTTCGGAAAACTTCAAAGAATTTTTTCATAAAATCATACGGGAATCCGTAATCTTCCCGAAGCTCGGCAAGCTCCCGAAGCTGTCCATAGTAAGGAGCAGTAAGCTCCGTCAATTTATATTCGTCTCTCATATTTTTTTATCTCCTTTTATTCATAATAGCCTTTCGGCAAAGCATAGCTATGTTCGCGATTAAAGCGGGCAACGTCGGCAACCGTTCTGCCGTAGTCCGCCGCGTCCATAAGCGTGAAATCCGACGCATACCGACCGTTGAAAAATGCGGGAGCTTGCCCGAAACTGCTGTAATGCTTAAAGATGTTGCCGTTAAACTCATACCGAGTATTCTCATATTCGACGTTCTGTCCGTCTATGCTCTTGAGCGCGACGGCAACGCTGTCATATTCGCGGCAATACCAAACCGAGCCCACAATACACCCATAGTCATATTCATGCTCGAGCTTGACGACTTCTATGACGTGTTCGCTAAGTTCACGTACATTTAAATCTATGAGCTTCGGGCGAAGCATAACGAGCGTAATATTATAGTGCATATGGCGGTGAAACTCATACCCGCGCGACACGCTGTCCGCAAGCCCGCTTCGCCTGCTGTTTAAGTACTTTTGAGCCTCGTCGAAAAACAGCCGCGAATACGGCGGAAGAAATGCCGTCGTGTGCTTCGGGTCGGGCAATCCGTATTCGAAACCGTCCATATCCCAAGACCGCACTTTTCCATGCAGCGCCTGTATTTTGTAGTCGGCAAAAACAAGATGTTCGAAGTTCGTCGAGAGAGAAAAGCCGCCGTCATTGTACGCGCATATTTCCGCCTTTGAGCTTTTACAGTCTTTCCGCGCTATACTGCCCGTCATGCACTCGAGCGCAAGCCTTGTCATTAGTGCGGTCTTTCCCGCACCGGGCTTTCCGAAAATTAGCGTAATCATAAGACCAAACAAAAAGCATACATAGTCGCTTATCCGAATACATACGCTTTTGTTTTTTTTATACCTCCTGTTTATTATTTACCCGCTATCTTTCGCAAGATAGTAACTATAACCCACACGACAAACAGTCCGCCCACGACGCACCCGAGAACGACAAGCAGGACTTTCCAATGCTCGCCGAGCCATGAAAACAAACCGCCGAACCATGAGCCTATTGCCTTAAATACCGCAAAGAGCTTTTCCCACCAATGCACAATCGGCGGATTTGCGCCCCCGTCGGGAGTTGTACTCGAAGTCTGCTTGTTATCCACAACGCCGAGATTGTACACCACGCCGTCCGTCTCGAATTTAAGCCGCAAGATTGTAACGTCGCTTATGCGCGTGCCGTTCTGGACATACACATAAGCCGAAGCCGACGACGTGTATTCCGTTTCCGCAAATCTAAGCACCCATTTCATTGCCGCGAGATCGCTCTTCGCTTCCTGTGTAAGTGTAACGTCGTTATCCTCGAGTAGCTCTTTCGCCGTCTGTATTCGCTTCCACGTGTACTTATGCGTAAATATGCCGCCGTCGTTGCCACCCGTTTGTTCGCCTGTAAGCGTAAGCGAAACAGTCGTGCCGTCATCATATTGCCAACGCTCCGAGACTTGCCCCAAATTGTTCCAAGACGACGTATAAACATACGGATTGGATATATACGTTAAATCCGCTTCCATAAGCCGCTCTATATCCCTATCCGTAGTAAACGCGACATAATGACTTTCGCATTTCGTGTAACCGACCAAATGAAATCCGTTCGGATATACAATGTAACCGACGCGCTTATCCGTCACGGTTATGACTTCCGATGTAATCATGCTATACGAAACTTTCCCGTCCAATGTACAAGCCGTCCAAAGCTCGCCCACGGGATAAGATACCGAGCCCACAGCCTGTCCGCCTACGGGGGCTTTGTCTACGCCCTCGAGCCATTTGCGAAACACGCACACGACATCATAGTATCGCAGAGCTTCGGGCTTCACCTCGAAATCCTTGACCTTATACTTTGCGAGCGTTCCCGAATAGTCCAACAGCTCGAGCGCGTAATCTTCGGGCTTGAAGCTGTCGTTTATAGCTGTCGAAAAACGTATCTCCGTCGCCGTTGCTTTCATGCCTGCGGGCGCGTACACATACACGAACAGTTCGCTGTTTACGCTCTCCGCGAGCTGTACAAGCTCGAGACTGTAGTCTGTTTCATCGGCGGGATAAGCTTCGGGATCAAAGCTTTCGTCTTTCTTCAAGTCGCTCATAACGTCGGTATATGTAATTTCTGCGGGAGCGGCACGAACGAAAGCGAGAGAAACTCCCTCGCAACCGTCCAAATTGATAGATATGCCGCCGACCACAAGAAGAACTATAAACACCAACAGGAGCACGACGAGCACTATTCCGCCGAGGCTGTACGCCCGCACTTGCTTCTTGTTCTTCTTCATGCCGTTATCTCCTCTTATGCGCCACTACCGAGGCTATGACCGTTGCCGCTATCCCCGCAAGAACGAGTCCGCCCGCAAGGTAAAGCACCCACCAATTGTTCCCGATAAACGCCGCAACTTTCTCTTCGTTCGTCATTTCGCCTACGGGAACGGAAACGTCGCCCGTCACCTTTGCGCTCTTCGAAATCTTAACGCCCTCGTCGTTCAATAAGTTCATGAAGAACAAGCGTTCGTTCGCTGCCATGGCTTCTTGAAAAGTCGTTCCGTAAGCTACTTCCATGGTCTCGTACACTTCGCCGTCCACATAGAACGTCACCGTGTATTTAATGACTTCCCACTTCGCCGTAAGCGTCATGTCTGCCGTGACAGCCTGTCCCTCGTACTTCGTTTCGCCGTTATACCAACCGTGGAAGATATATCCCGTGCGCTCGAGCGTAGGAGCGGAAGCAGTTTTATTCCACTCTATAGTCTCTTCGGAAACCGCTTCGCCGCCGTTACTGTCATACGTCACTTTGAACGTCTTTATTTGCCACTTAGCCGTAAGCGTCGTGTATTCCGTTATAGCTTGATTTGTATACTGCGTGCCGTTCGAAAGAAACCACCCGAGGAAATTATATCCCTCTCGAGATATGCTCGAGACAGACGCGGAATTGCCGTAATCTACCGTTTGCGTTTCTACTGCCGCACCGCCCGCCGAGTCGAACGACACCGCGAAATGTTTGATTTCCCAACGCGCGACAAGCGACGTATTTGCCGTAATAACTTGATTTGTATACTGTGTACCGTTTGAATAGTACCAACCGAGAAAATCATAACCGACACGGCTCGTGTTCGGAAGCGAAAGCGAACTATTCCAATCTACCGTCTGCGACGATACCGCCGAGCCGCCTGCACTGTCGAAAGTTACCGTATAGCGATTTATTTCGAACTTTGCGTAAAGTTTCGTGTCCGATGTTATGGGTCTGCCGTCGTAAGCTTGCGTGAAAGCTTCGTCGAAATACCACCCCTTAAAGGTATAACCCTCTTTAGTCGGCGTTTCGGGAAAAGCAGAAGAAGCTGTTACTACGTTGTAATTTAAATACGATGCGTTGAAAGCGACTGTCGAAATAGTACCGGGAAACCGAAACACTCCGTTTGAATATGATGTCCCTTGAGTATCCCCGCAGGACATATCCGTTATTATCTCTTTCAAAGGCGAACGCAAAGTAAAAATAGTATAAGTCGAACTTGAATTTTCCTCAGTATAACTTTCTACAGTTACATCGACAGATTCTACATATCCCGTATTGTAGATAAGATTTATTGTGGCAGAAAAGTGAACAAAAGGTAGTCTTTTCGCGCTTGCGTTCATTATGCCCGCGCCGCCGAACACGACCGCTGCCGCCATAAGAAGCGTCATAAGCCACATGAAAAGCCTGTTTGCCTTTAGTCTGTTTGTTCTCTTGTTTGTCATTTCAAATACCTCTCTATGCCAATCTGTTCGCCGCGGCTGTCGCCCCATGCCTTTCCCGCACTCGACTTTGTACCGCCTGCCTTTGCCGCTTTCTTCTCCGCCTTGATTGCCGCCTTTTCCGCTTTCATGCGCTCACGGTTTGCTCTTTTGTCCTCGGCTCGCTTTGCTCTTTCCGCTTTCACGGCGTTTATCTGCTTTTGGTCGCCGCTCTCCAAGGCTTTCTTAAGCTTGAAATCCCCTAAACGCTGTCCGTACATTTCGGCTTTTGCCGCACTGTATCCGCGCCCGTAATCGCTCAATTTGCTTCCGTCAGCCGCTTTCGCGCCTTTCTCCGCACGCTTGCGATAGTAATCGAACTTATCTCTGTTGTTGTATCTTATCTGTGACATAATTATTTACTCTCCTTTGCGGTCTTTCCCGCCGTCTTTTTCTCTTCGAGCCCCGCTTCTTCCATAAGCTGTGCGAGTCTCTCGTCCTTGTCTATGCCCTTACTTTCCACCGTCATGCCCTCGAGCTCCGTCACCGTTAAGAGGTCTCCGAAAACGCTTCCTTTGCCCTTAAGCGTCTTTACGCCCTTAATCGCTACATAGTCCTTAATAGTGACTTTCGCCGTTCCGACAAACGGTTTGTCCGTGTACAGCCCGTCTTTTTCACTGTCGCAATACAGCACATACAGTTCGAAGCGGTCGGGAGAAAGAGTCCTTACTCCGTCTATAGTCTTTTCGCTTTGCGGTTTAAACGCTTTGCCTATTACGCGGAAATCTCCGCTTATGTTCATTTTTCTGTTGAAACTTGCCATGATTCTTTTAATCTCCTTGATATAATTTTTTTTGTCGTCTTTCCGACAGTCGTTCTTGATACTGCTTACATTCCGATACCTTTATTTGCAAACCCACTCTGTAGAACTCTTCGCCCTTATTACCGAAAAAGCACTCGTAACCGTACTTGCACAATCGGCACTCGAGGGGGTTTACATACTTTTGTGTTACCAACATTGTTGCACTTTCCTTTCTCGCGTTAAGCGAGGTGTTTCGCGCGCAAATGGCGAGTTACCCGCGGTTTGCCGTCGCGTTTCTCCCGCCTTTGGTAGTTCGGGATTGCCGCAACGCTTCTCCGCAGTAACTCTTTTGCACGCTTCGCTTTCGTAAGTCTCCGCGCCGCTTAAAAGCTCCGTTTTGTGATTTGCGCGGTGCCGCATTTCGCTTTTCGCTTCGCTTTGATTTACGAAGAGATCGTTTGCCCGCGACGTCACTCTTGCCCGTAACCCCGTACGCGACGTCGCCCGCGCTCTCGGGTGAGTTATGTAGTTTTTTTTTGCTTCGCTCTTTCGCGCTACTTGCGGAACGGCTCGTTCGGCTTCTCTCTTTGCCGCTTCGGGGGCTTCCGTTTGCCGTCGTCCGTCCCGCCCTTGCGCGTTACTTTCTTTTATCACCTCGCTTTTTTGTTTTTTTTCATGCGCATTTATGGGTGAGGGCGTATTCTTCTGCCCGCCCTCACAGGGCTTATATAATCGCTATACTGCCGTGTCTCTCGAGATGTAACAAGTGGTCTATGTACGGCATTGTTATGCCCTGCTGTCCTTTCTGCGGGTTCTCCCATGCTATGACCGCGTACGCTCGGCTTCCTCTTTCTATCTTGATTGCTTTTACGACTCCCCTCGCTCCGTTTATCTTTCCGATTATTTTCACGTCTCGCTCTCCTTGATTATCAGCCACGTTTGACTGCCTTGTAGTAAACGCCGTATTTGACGTCTATAATGTCATACTTGCCCGACTGCTCGTCGTATTCTTCAAACTGCGTTTCAACTTTGTAATAATCGTAGTCGTAAACTTCGTCATTCCCTTGCTCACAGTCAAGCTCTATTTTTTGAATACTACAAACACGTTCCCGTTCGCCGTAATTCACGTGTATGCAGTTATCCTCGTCGCCGTAAACGACTTCGCCCAACTCGGGCAGTTTATCCACGATTTCAAAATCTGTGTAATAATGGATTCTGTGACTATCACTATAACCCGTATATGCTCTTATTTTCATTCTTCCTTTTCTCCTATAGCTTTTATCGAATACTCCGTTACTTCGTTTTTACAGAACAACAACTCACCACGGACTATCTTATTTGCCCACCACTTTGCTTTCGAAAACGTATCTCGGATACAAGTTACTTTTTCTTCGTTCGCAAATCTGACTGTTACTTCGTACATATTGCTTATGCTCCTTTCCCGTCTCGCCCACTCAGCTCTCCGAAGCTTTCGATATAACAATAATCGACTTTCCAATCATAAGCATCGAGACGAACACCCAAGTCCTCGCCGTCAAGACAATCACCAAAAATTGAGTTGCCTAACATATTGTTAAAAAATGCTTTACCACCGTTGCTTGTTATGCGATAGCTCCGTTCCTTTTCTGTAAATGGCTTATTCCAATTACTTTGACTGTACACGACTATGGCAACCATAGGTCTGACTTCCGTAGAAACGCCGTAATGCAAATCATAAGCTTTGTTATACTGCCTGAATTTTTCCTTCACTTGCTCAAACGTCATTCTTTCCATTCTTCCTTCTCTCCTTAACAGTAAGTTGTCAGCCGTGGGATTTTGAATTTGTAGTCACATCTTAACTACAAGACTATTTTACCACTTTAATAACTATCGAGTCAAGCAAATTAGTTACTATTTGACTAAATAAATTTAAAAAAATATTGAAATAACCCCTTATAAATGTTATAATTTAACTATGAACAACAATCTTAAAAAACTTAGAATTGAAAAAGGTAAATCGCAAGAGCAAATCGCAAAAATTGCAAATGTAAGCCAATCGAATTACAGCAAATACGAACTAAATAAAACGCAAATGCCGTATGCTATAATCGAAAAATTAGCCGATTACTTTAATGTCTCAATAGACTATTTACTCGGAAAAACCGAAACACCAAATAAAACCATACAGCCCGAAACGGAAGAAGTCGTATTTATGCCCGTTATTGCCAAAATTACGGCAGGCTTCGGCAGAAATACCGAAATAGAATATAACGGAGACAAATTGCCGATACCTAAATACATGGTAAAAGGCGACATTGAAGATTACTTTATACTCCAAGTACAAGGCGACAGTATGTACCCCAATTACCTTGACGGCGACAACGTACTTATGCAAAAAGCCGACTGTGCCGACAGCGGTCAAATCGTTGCCGTCTCAATCGACGGTGAAGAAGCCACGTTAAAAAAAATAGAATATACGTCTGAAAGCGTTAAGCTCATACCCCTAAACCCAAACTACCCGCCCCGCACCTTTACAGGCGAGACAATGAACTCCGTCCGCGTTGTAGGCATTTCGAAATATCTCATTCGCAGAACTTAAAACACTTGACGAGAGTATATCATATATGATATACTCTTTTATGTGAGGAGGCACCTATGAAAATAATAGTCAAGAAACAAGCAGAAAAATATTTGCTAAAAGTACAAGAACACATTCGATTGCGATTACAACAAGGCATTAAAGATATAGCCGAAGGCGAAGGAGACATAAAACGACTTCAAGGCAATCAATATCGTTACAAAAAACATCATTACCGCATACTATTCACACTATATCCTGAAGAAGAAATAATCGAAATCACGGAAATAAACACGAGAACAAACATAAAATATTAAAGGAGATAAGACAATGAGTATATTCGACAAACTTAATCAAATACCGGACACGGAACCCGACGAAATCGACCTTAAAATGCTTGCTTCCGCCAAAGAACACGAAAACGACCCGACCCGAGATTACGAAGAAATCAAGGAAGAAATACGGCAAAAGGAAAAAGTGGAGAAATTTATTCTCCGACTTCCCAAAAGTCTCGGCGAACAGTTAAGAGCCGAAGCGAATGAAGAGGGCGTAAGTCTTAACCAATATCTTTTAATGACAGCCGCATTTTACGCAGGATATAAACAACAACAAAAAGCAACTCATAATTAAAACAACAAAAAGCGCGAGATGTTCGCGCTTTTGTTTATTCTCCCCTATTTTTCCACACCTTAAGAACTTCGTGCCGAACGCCTAAAAGAACTATATGCCCGTAACAAGTGGCTTTCCTCTCCCCTTGAGCGCGAATACTATAACATATATAACGCCCGAAACGAACATTCCCCCACTAAAAAAAATTCACGTATCTAAAATATACGCGAATTTTCTTAAGCTGTGTTTTGCGAATAGTTGCTAATATTCTGCCCTACGACAAAAACGAGGTTGCGTGCCTTAATAATTATAAATTAGGATTGCGCAAAAAGTCAATCTATTTTATTTCAAAGTAATAATAGTGACTCCGCTGCCGCCTTCTCCGTAGCCGCCGTATCGTAACTCATCGATAAGCGGATTTCGTTTGAAATATTGCTGTATGCCTTTTCCGAGAGCGCCCGTTCCTTTCCCATGCACGACGCGCAATATGGGACGCGGCAATTCCGTCGATCCCGAAACTATATACGGCTCGAGAATTTCTATTGCTTCGCTCACTGTTTTTCCGAGCAAATACACTTCTTTTATCGGGGCGTCTGTTTTTCTGTCGTCTTGATTGCAATTTGATGTCGTAGTTTTGCGTGACGATTTTTTCGGTGTCGATTTAAATTGCGATTCGGATGCTCTGCATAGATCGCCTATCGATATTTTTAGCGTCATCGATCCGCTCGAAACGCCGAAAAGTCCTTTTTTGTCCCGAAGTGCCGTTATTTTTCCTCTTGTATTCAGAGAGCGAATCATGACGTCCATTCCGAGCTTTATTTCCGAAATATCCAGCGGAATACTGTTTGGTATCACTGTTTCGTGCTCGTTGGCGTATTGCATATCTAACAGTTTGTTTTGCAGCTTTTTTGCTTCGAGCAATGCCGCTTCGTCGGCAATCTTAACTTTTTCTTTAAGTGCTTCTATAAGCTCTTCGGATTGATCTACGGCTTTACGAACTATTTTTTGTGTTTCGAGTTTGGCGTTGTTGTTGATTCTGTCGATTTTGCGATTCAGCTCGGCAAGCTCTATGTCTGCTTTACGGTGCTTCTCGAGTAAATCTTCCTTGAGCGTCAAAGCTTTTTCAAGCTCTTCCATTGCCTTGTTTTTTACATTTTCCGCATTCAGCAAGATGTTTTCGAATTGAATTTTCTCATCTTTTAAAGACGCTTGAGCATTTTTTAAAATGTAATCGTTCACGCCGAGGCTTTTAGCTATTTTAAGTGCGTTGCTGGTTCCCGGGAGTCCTATGATAAGACGGTAAGTCGGACGCAGAGTGTTTTCGTCAAACTGCATACAGGCATTCATAAGTTTGTTATTTGTGAGAGCATACTCTTTCAGTTCGCTGTAATGTGTGGTGATAATTGCGCGGCAATTCACAAGTTCGAGGTACTTGAGTATACCGACGGCAAGCGCGGCGCCTTCTATGGGGTCTGTGCCTGCTCCCAATTCATCAAAAAGGACAAGAGATTTCGGCGTTATTTCGTCTGTGATGCGAGCAATATTCGTAATGTGAGACGAAAATGTCGAAAGAGATTGCGCAATACTTTGTTCGTCGCCTATATCGCAGAATATATTGTCGAACATGGAAATACTTGCATCTGCTTCGCAAGGAATCCTGAGTCCGCTGTACGACATCAGGCAAAAAAGACCTACTGTTTTCAAAGAAACGGTTTTGCCGCCCGTGTTCGGACCTGTGACAACTAAAATGTTATAGTCTTTTCCCAGAGCTATGTCCGTGGGAACGACCGAGTCTTTGTCTATCAATGGGTGGCGGCACGATTTTAAGTGCACTTCCCCATTTGTGTTCAGCCGAGGACGGACGCAGTTGTATTCATGTGAAAATTTGACCTTGGCGTAGATTACATCAAGCTTTATGAGTTGTTCATACGAGGCTGCAAGAGAAATTTTTTCCGCCGCGACTTCGGATGAGAGGCTTTTTAATATGCGTTCTATTTCGTCCCGTTCGGACAATCGAAGCGTTTTCAGCTCGTTGTTCAGTTCCACTATGGGAAAAGGCTCGACGTACAATGTCGATCCGCTTGCGGATCTGTCGTGTATCAGTCCTGGTATACTCCCCTTGTGTTCGGACTTTACGGGTAAAACAAACCGTCCTTCTCTGACGGTAATTATGTTGTCTTGAAGGTACTTATTTTTTTCGGACGAGCGAGCATAAGAGTTGAGCTTGTCTTTAAGTTTGTTGTCGAGTGCGACTATTTTGCGCCTGATCGTACGCAGAAGATCGCTTGCGCTGTCGCGAATCTCGTCCTCACCGGCTATAGCGTCGTCTATTCTGCGCCCGAGCGATGTGTTTGGGGTGAGAAACGAGACGTAAGACTTTATTGTTTCTACGTCATCGCCGCATGGCATTATGGAATTTTTTGCGGAATAAGCGCACTTTATTACCCGCGCGATTTTGAGAAAGTCGGCAGGTTGCAACATTGCGCCTACATCCGCTTTTTCGAGTATCGGGAGTATGTCGTCCAATACATATACGGGCGTTACTATATATTTATCGCGCAACAAAATTGCCTGCTCCGTTGTCTGTTGGAGCAGATCCGCTTCCGCATAATCAAAGCATGGCTTGCTTGACAGTATGATTTCTTTGGACTTTTCGCATACGGCATGAGCCGCTACTTTCCGCAGAATCTTATCGTATTCGAGAACTTTAAGTGTTTTGTCATTCATAATACTTATATTTTTATTTCAATTGCTTGTTATAATTGAAATGGGTGTGTTCTATGTCGCTTTTAGTGCCGTCCAATATGCTCATTGCAAACGCAGCGGAGCAGTCCCTGAAGTCGTATACCATACGCTCTCGACCGTTTGATTTCAATTCGTTTCGAATGTCGAGCGGACGAACATTCAGTAGATGCGAATAACAATAGCCGACTTTGTAATGAGTCAATGAGAATACGTTTCCGCGCTCGTCCTTTAGCGTGCCGTCAAAACCTTTGCAGTCGGGAGCGCAATGCCCGCGAAGATTTTTATATGGACAGTGCGCAAACGTCATCAGAGGCATACGTGAAAATGCTGTTATATAGTCGTGTTGTTCCGATTTATCGCATTCGAGCGGAACGATTTTTTTCAATCCCATGCAATTATTCAATAGATTCATGGCAGATCCCATAAGAATATTTTTTTCGCAAAACAGTTCGATTGCATAAAGATTGTTTGCGACAATGTTTTCGATTTCTTTCATTTGCGCGATTCTCTTCAAAACCGAAAGGTCTTTCGCTCGCGCCATTATGGGTGTATCGAGAAACATGGTCTTTGAATTTATCGAAAATACTTTTTCGAGACTTTCGAAATCCGAGTAATCTTTGGGAGAGTAAATTATTCCGTCGAAGCTTTTTGAGCTATGAAGCTCATTTATCATATCCAATGAGTTGCATTGAATGAGTATTTTGCAATCGTCGGACCAATTTTGATGTACTATGCCGGGCAAAGTACATATATTTTGTCGTTTACTACGTACCCTGTCGGAGGAATGTTTTTTCGTCAATTCATTTACCACATACTTTTCCGCTTTGCGTCGCAAGTCCTTTAATTGACCTATGGTCAGAAAAATATCGTTTTCCATATCTACTTTGACGCTTCGGACCGTCAAATAATCGCTTTGACTTTTCTCGAATATGGAAATGATTTGACTTTCGGAAATCGGTGCGGTTCTTGCCCGTTCGACGAGTATGTCCGATTCGAAGATGGCGGTTTCATTATTCGTAGACGCCGAAATATTTGCGCAGTGCCCTTTCTTAAGCGTAACGGCATATGACAAGGACAATGTTTTGTTTCTATCGGAAATATCGTTTATGAGCTTCGCGTCGGTGGTAAGAAAAACACCGTCTCCGGCAGTTACATTTCCTTCGAAAGTGATCGCGTCTTTGTTTCCGACTCGGCAACCGCCTGTTTCGCCGTCTTTTCCGATGAACTTGAGCCCGTCGCCTACGTTTATATCTCTATCGGTTTTGAGTGTGACTTTTTTATTGTAGACTTTATTCACCGTTCCGACTTTTATCCCCTTATGCCCCTGTACAAGCGGATATATTACGTTTTCTGTGCCGTCCTTCAAATACCCTTCGCAGTAGTCTCCCCTGTTGAATACAAGCATGAGGCGACGTATCGCGGCATCCGTATCATATTTTTTATTTGCCCTCAAGGCGCTTAATGCGTCTCTATAGACTGCGGTACTTTCGCCTACGTACTCGGGGCGGCGCATTCGTCCTTCTATCTTAAGAGACGAAACTCCGCTGTCGATCAGATCTTTCAAATTCGGCAGACGACAAAGATCTTTTGCGGAAAGATAATAGCCTTTGTCATGCTTGCCGTTAATTTCTATTTCGTACTTTTTGCGACACAACTGCATACACTTTCCGCGATTGCCGCTGTAGCCGGACGCCGCGCTGCTAAACAGGCAATTTCCCGAAAAAGCAACACACAGCGCGCCTTGAACAAAAGCTTCGATTTCGATGTCAACCGAACTGTGTATATCGCGTATGTCTTTTAAGGTGGCTTCTCTCGAAAGAATTATGCGGTCGAAACCGAGTTTTTCGGCAATGCGTGCGCCGTATACGTTGTGTATGCCCATTTGCGTGCTTGCATGGAGCGGCACGTTTGTAATATCGCGTATGTTATGAAACAGACCGAGATCCTGTATAATGAATGCGTCCGCGCCGAGCTGTTCCGCTTCTTTCACGAGAGCAACAGCCTTTGCCATTTCGCCGTCTTTTATGAGAGTATTGACGGCGATGTGGATTTTTACACCGAATAGATGGGCATATTCGATTGCATCGCCGAGTTCGTCGAGCGAAAAATTATCGGCTTTTGCCCGCGCGCTGAAATCCTTCAGTCCCAGGTATACGGCGTCGGCGCCTCCGCTGACGGCTTGCCGCAGGCTCTCTCTGTTTCCTGCGGGTGCCAGCAATTCGACATCGGAGTAGTTCATAAATAGTCCTCTGCGGTCTACGACAATCTCAGTTGCGCGTCGAATTTGTTTTTAAGATTATCCACTATGGCATTTACGACACTTTGGATTTCTTCGTCGGTCAGTGTTTTTTCTTCCGGCTGTATCTTGAGAGCGAATGCCACGCTCTTATACCCTTCGGCGATCTGTGCACCTTTATATATGTCGAAAAGCGTTACGTCCGAGCATAGAGTTCCGCCGGACGCTTTTATCGCACCGATCAACTCTCCTATCGAATATCTGTCCTCTACGACAAATGCGAGATCCCTATTGACTGCGGGATATTTTGGCAATGGTTTGTACTGCTTGTTTACGGGCGAATTGTCGATAAACTTTTCAAGTTCGATTTCGCAAATATATACGTCTTCGGGAAGATTGAAATTTTCGGCGACATCCGGATGAATTTTTCCGAAGTAGCCGATACTGCTCCCGTCTGCGATTATTTCCGCGCTTATTCCCGGATGGAGATACGGGCGCTTGCCGTATTCCAATGAATGGCAAATATTGCAGTTTGCGAGCACTTGAGAAATGATATCCTTAAGCTCGTAAAAGTCATGGCTCTCTCCGGCAAGACCTATGCACAAGGTCTCGTTTTCGCTCGGTAGTTCGGTCAAAGGAAGTTCGTGAGGAATGAATGTTTTAGCGATTTCGAAAAATGCAAGTTCGTTGTTTTTTCGGCTTGTGTTGCCGCCGATTGTTTTTAGCATACTTCCCGCAAGCTGCGTACGCATTACGCCGTATTCCGCGCTCAGAGGGTTCAGAATGGGGATGGCATTGCGCAGGGGCGATTGCGTATCGAGCTTTAAGAGGTCGTGTTGCTTTTCGTTTATGAACGCATATGTGGCGATTTCATATAAGCCGTTGGCACACAGCAGCGATTTAAGTTCGTTTATCTTTTTCTGTCTTCTGCCGAGACCGCCGACAGTAGGTTTTGCCGAACTTAAAAACGTTGACGTAATGTTGTCGTAACCGTAATATCGTATCACCTCTTCCGTAAGATCGGTATAGTTATCTATATCTTCTCGGAATAAAGGCACCGTGACGGATAGTTTTTTGTTTTCCTTCTGCACGACGTCGAATCCGAGCGCTTTGAGAATTTTCGTTATCGTTGCCGCTTTGATTTCTATCCCGAGCAGATCCGAAACTTGTTTTGCCGACGTCACTATTACTTTGGGTTCGGGCGCTTTTATTTCGCATTGAGAAGCCGTATCCGTTATTTTACCGGCTTTTAATTGCGAAATCAAGGCGAGAGCACGCTCTCTGCCGACGTCTACGCTGTGCCAGTCTACGCCGTGCTCATACCTTGCGGACGAGTCCGAGCGCAGACCGAGCGTTCTAGACGTTCCGCGTATGTTGCCACGCGCAAACTTGGCCGCTTCCAACAGCACGGTTACTGTGTCGCCTGCTATTCCGCTGTGCTGTCCGCCCATTACGCCGGCAATTGCGAGCGCTTTGCTTTTGTCCGCTATGACAAGCATGGACGAATCGAGCTCATATTCCTTTTCGTCGAGGGCAACGATTTTTTCTCCGTCCGCTGCTTTGCGGACATGAATTTCCTCGTCTATCTGCCTTAAGTCGAAGGCGTGGAGCGGCTGTCCGATTTCGGTCAGAACATAGTTCGTAATGTCTACGATGTTGTTTATGGGATGATGCCCGGCAAGACGCAATCTGTCTTGCATCCACTTGGGCGACGGCTCGATTTTCACGTCGGTTATGAGCCTTGCCGTATATCTCGGACACAGCGAGGTGTCGTCTACGGTGACGGAAGGGATTTTCAAATCCGTGGGTACGGTTTTGTATTTCAGCGTCGGGGCTTTTACTTTCCGTCCGAGCACGGCGCCCACTTCGCGGGCTATGCCGTAAATCGATTGACAATCGGAGCGATTTGCGGTTATTCCTATGTCCAAAATATATTGGTCGAGACCGAGAGCCTTCTTTATATCTGCGCCTATCTCAAAATCTTTGGGCAAAATGAGTATACCGTTTATTTCCGCGCCGTCTATGACGGAATCGTCTATGCCGAGTTCCGAGCCCGAACACATCATTCCGTAGCTCATGACGCCGCGCAGAAACGATGCTTGAATGGTTTTACCGTCCGGGAGTTTTGCACCGTCCAAAGCGACGGGGATTAAGTCGCCTACCGAAATGTTGTCGGCGCCCGTTACTATCGTCGTGATCTCCTTTCCTACGTCGACCATGCAAACCTGAAGCTTGTTGGCGTCCGCGTGCTTTTTTATGTCGAGTATTTTGCCTACTACGACATTTTCGATACCTTTGCCCGTGTAGATGATTTCTTCTACCTCGAAGCCTATTCCGACAAGTTTTTCGGCGAGCTCTTCTACGGAAATGTCGGTTATATCCACATAATCGTTTAACCAAATGACGGGTACTTTCATGTTGCTTCTCCTTACTTAAACTGCTTTAAAAAGCGAATGTCGTTTTCGAAAACGGCTCTCATATCTGTTTTATGAATTATGTTGGTTATGCGGTCGAGTCCCATGCCGAAGGCAAAACCCGTATATTCGTCGGGATCGATTCCGCAACCCGAAAGGACATTGCGGTTTACCATTCCCGCTCCGAGTATCTCTATCCATCCCGTGCCCTTGCATACGCGACAGCCGCTGCCGTGGCAATGATTGCAAGTCGCGTCGACTTCGACGCTGGGCTCTGTAAACGGAAAGTATGACGGGCGGAAACGCGTTTTGCACTGTTCGCCGAAAAAGTATTGAGCAAACATATCGAGTATGCCTTTGAGGTCGCACATCGTAATATTTTTGTCGACCACAAGCCCTTCTATCTGGTGAAACATCGGCGAATGAGTGGCGTCTATGTCGTCGGAGCGGTAGACTCTTCCCGGCGAAATCATCTTTATCGGCGGCTTGATTTTTTCCATGGTTCTGATTTGACCGGTGGAAGTTTGCGAGCGCAGCAGAATGTGATCGGTTATATAGAATGTGTCTTGAACGTCTCGAGCGGGATGATCGGCAGGCGTGTTCAGAGCCTCGAAATTATAGTAATCCGTCTCTATCTCGGGACTGTCCGTCACGATGAAGCCGAGTGAAACAAAGAAATCGATTATGCGGTTGCGTACGCTGCTTAAAGGATGAAGGCAACCTATATCGCGTTTGGGCTTGTCGATCGTGATATCGATTTTTTCCGAAGCAAGACGAGCCGCCACTTCTTCTTCACGCAGAGAAGCGAATTTCTCGGCAAACTTCTCTTCGAGAGCGGCGCGAGCAATGTTCATGTGCTTGCCCGCTTCGGGGCGCTCTTCGCTCGGCAGATCCTTAAGGTTTCTCAAAAGCGCGGTAAGCTCTCCGCTCTTACCGAGAACACGGACCTTGATGTCGCTTAGTTCTTTACGATTTGCGGCAGACGAAATTTGCGCCGTGCAATCGGAAACCAATTTGTTAAGCTGTTCTTCCATATAACCTCCGAAAAATAAATCCCGATGAGCAAACAAAACTCTTCGGGACGTTAAAAACGCGGTACCACCCAAATTCGCACATATATGTGCCTCGTTAAAAGCTATAACGTAGCTGCCGTACTCTCCTACTCGTTTTCAAAGAGTCTGCTGCCGCAATGAATATTCCGACGCGTTTGTCTTTTCAGCTGCCGACAATCTCTGTGGTTGCGTCTGTCTTGTGTTGCGGTCATAACGCATTTGCAATTTTAGTTATTGTACCACAAATCAAAGATAAAATCAACTGTTTTAAGGTATGAGATTCAGCATTTCGTCGAGCAGATTCGATTGCAGATATGTATCGGGAACGGCTCCTACGATAATCGTATTTACCAAAGGAATCTCGGTTCGAAGGCTTACCGTCTTGGTAAGACCGGGGACTATGACGTTTACCGAAACGTCCGCAATCATTGTTATAGTGTGCAGTGTGTTGTTTATGCCTGCTGCTTGGAATACCGACTTGTACGATATGACTACGGATCCTATTGGAAGGCAGCGAATATTCACGGACGGACCCGTTCCGCCGAGAAAAGTTATGCCGCTGAGCGTGCCTATGGGTACGTTTACGGGTATTTCTCCGACTGATTTCAAGCGCGATTGCGCGATAAGAGTCGTATCCAAAGCTATCGAATTTATGAGTATCGTGTTTACGGACAGGGATTTTATGTTGTTTTCCCCGTCTCGCGATATTTCGATGATGTCGTCGTAGTCCACCTCGGCGCCGATCGCCGCTTTTACGGACTCGTTTATTATGATCGTCGTAGAGTGTTTTGCCTCCTCGCCGATTACCGTTTCGATTATCGGATTTACGTTTACGACAAAATGCGTTATTGCGGCGGCAATAACGGCGACGACGACAACGGATAGCGTAATTAACGTACGCTTTGGATTTCGTTTTTTTCGTATGTATGCGGTATGGGGCATACTATTTAATATGCGCGAATACCGCTTAAGTTGCTTTTATTTGGACTTCGGCGAGAAAACCAAAGTTACGATATAGCTTGCGACTATTGCCGCACCTACGCCGTATGCCGTGCGAACCAGACCTCCCGCAAATGCGCCGAGAAATCCCACCTGTCGCGCCATTTCGATAGAGCCCCTGGCGAGCGAAGCCCCGAAGCCTATTATGGGAATACTTATTCCGGACTTTGCGAATCCGAAAATATATTTGTATATGCCGAAGCCCTCGAGAATTATTCCGATAATCAGGAATATGACAAGTATTCGCGCCGGTGTGAGCTTTGTTTTAACCACAAGAATTTGGGCGGCGGAACATACGAGTCCGCCTACTCCGAAAACGGTTGCATAAGTCAATAAATAGTTTAAAAATACAGTCATGTCTTCACCTCTCTATAACAACAGCGTGGCTTATGCACGGTATTGTTTCGCCTTGATAGCAGCTTTGCGTACTCATCAGTGCACCCGTCGCAAGGTATGCGATTCGATTATAATCGCCCTGTTCGAGCTTGTCGAGAACGAACGAGTTTATTATCGAGGCGCTACAGCCCGCACCGCTTCCGCCCTGATAGCACTTTTGCGTTACGTCGTAAATCATGTTGCCGCAGTCAATATAATTCCGACCGAGAAAGTACCCTTGTTCTATCATGAGATCACGCATTATGTCGGAACCGAGCTTTCCGAGGTCGCCCGTAAGAATCAGGTCGTAATCTCCGGGCTCCGACCCCGTATCTTCCAAAAGCGCGGTAAGCGTCGCCATTGCGGCGGGCGCCATTGCTGCGCCGAGATTGTTGAGGTCGTTGACGCCGAAATCTACGACTTTTCCGAAAGTTGCCATGGTAATACGAGGCCCCGAGCCATGTGCCGAAAGAACGGTGCTTCCCGCGCCCGTGACCGTCCATTGAGCGTAAGGCGGACGCTGGCAGCCGTATTCGAGCGGATATCTGAACTGTCTTTCCGCGGTTGCGAAATGGCTTACCGTGGCGCACACTACGGTATCGAAATATCCTGCGTTTACGAACGATGAGCCGACGGCAAGTGATTCCGACATGGTGGAACAGGCGCTGTAGAGCCCCAGGTGCGGCATTGTAAGGTCGCGGGCGACATAGCTTGAACTTGTCAGCTGGTTTAAGAGATCGCCTGTTATAAGCAGATTTACGTCTTCCTCGCGCAGATCCGCATTTTCGATTGAGCCGCGTATTGCGGTCATGAGCATATCTATTTCCGCGCGCTCGAAAGTCTTTTCTCCCCACTTTGCGTCGTTGACTATTTTGTCGAAATAGTCTTTCAAAGGACCTTTGCCCTCTTTTTCGCCGACAACGGACATTCGTCCGATTATTTTGGGCGGATTGTCAAAGAATATCGTTTGCTTTCCCGTCGATCTTTGATATTTCGACGTGGGGATTATCGTCTTTTCCGTAAAGCCGCAATTTTCACCCTTGTGAAGTACAATGCCCATTATATCCTCCCGAAGATTATGAGATGAATAAGCCCGGCAACCGTCGACCAAACTATGCCGTTTACGACGACGGGACCTACAACCGAAAAGAGTTTTACGCTTGTGCCGAAAATAAGACCTTCGGTTTTGAATTCCATGGAGGCACTCGACATTGCATTTGCAAAGCCGGTAATTGGTAAAAACGAGCCCGCTCCGCCTCTTCTGGCGATCACGTCGTAAAACCCGAAGCCCGTAAACAGTATGGCTATTGTTATGAGTGTCATAGAAGCCATATTGCCGAGCATATCTTGAGAAAACGACGGGAATATTGCGTGAAATATATCGTATATGCCTTGTCCTATGCAGCAGGTCAAACCGCCTATCCAAAAGCTGTTCCACAATGATTTGGGAAGAGACGTCGAAGGCGTTACGGCTTTCACGTACTTGTCATATCTTTCATTTCTCTCTTGAGCAAAACTGTTGTTCATTTTTCAATTCTCCTTCTTTTACTCGGATCTCGTTATCGTCCGCATTGGAATATAGATCGAATTTCGGTTCTCTGTGATTCATTTTTTTCGCCTCGTATTTAATATGCAAAATCTTTTTGCCTTTTATCCGTAAGTTTATTAAAAAGAAAATATCGGCAAAAATACAAAAGCGCCATGCGGCGCTCTGGATTGAAGTTTGTATGACAGTATCGAATAAAGATTTTAAAAAATCAAACAAGTTCGGTTTTGAGTTTATCGAGTATTTTGGATTCGAGGCGTGAAACCTGTACTTGCGAGACCTTTAAAACTCTGGCGACCTCGCTCTGCGTCTTGTCTCTGAAGTAGCGCAAAACTATGATCTTCTTTTCTCGCTCGTCGAGCTTTTCGATTATGTCTTTCAAAATGATCTTATCGAGATTGTCGTCCGATGTTTCGTTGGAGGCAAGCTTTTCGAAAATAGATTGACTGTGCTCGTCGTCGGATTTATCGTATATGGAGATCGGAAATTTTGCCGAGTCCATTGCGAAAACAACCTCCTGCGCTTCTATTCCGAAAGCAGCGGCGATCTCCTCTATTTTGGGAGAAGTGCGATTTTCGTTTTTATATACCTGCGTGAAGTAAGCGATTTTTGCCGCAAGCGATTTTGTGGAGCGCGAAACCTTTATATAGCCGTCGTCTCTCAGAAAACGCTTTACTTCGCCCGCAACCATAGGGACGGCGTATGTCGAAAATTTCACGCCGAACTCCGGCGAGAAATTTTTGATGGCTTTGAGAAAACCAATACTGCCGAGCTGATAGAGATCCTCATATTCCACGCCTTTGTTTTTAAAACGGCGAATGACGCTTTTTATAAGCGGGGAATTTTCGGTCAGTATTTTGGTTTTTGCTTCTTCACTACCCGTCTGTGCTTGTTTGATGAGCTCCAGCAGTTCGTTCTGTTCGATCACGTTTGGTTTGCTCCGCTTGAATTCACATCGAAATTTTTGGACATTTTGACAATTGTGCCGGTGGGTTCGTTCGGCAAAACTTCAAGCATATCCATGAAAGATTCCATGACGGTAAATCCCATGCCCGAGCGTTCTTCGTCCGGTTTTGTGGTGAAAAACGGACGGCGCGCTTGCTCGATATCAGAAATACCCACGCCGGTATCCTTAATTTCGATATGTATGCGGTTATCTTCAATGGTTGCTTCTATTTCTATTATGCCGTCTTTATAGACGTAGGCGTGTACTATGCAATTGGTGACGGCTTCGGAAACCGCTGTTTTTATGTCCGATATTTCGTCGAGCGTCGGATTCAACTGTGCGCAGAACGCTCCCACAACGCTTCTTGCGAATGCTTCGTTGCAGCTTATTGCTTTAATTTTGAGGTTCATATAATTGTTGTTCATTTGACTTCTCCGCTTATTGAATGATTTTAGGCATTATTTTATAAATGCCGGTAAGTGACAAAACCTTGTCTACGGGACGCGACGGACTGGCTATTTTTAACCCGATTCCGCGATTATTCAAAATCTTGTATCGTCCGATGAGTACGCCGATACCCGTGCTGTCCATGAAAGAAAGCCTGGACAGATCGATTATCACTTCGTCAATTGCGCGCTTTCTGAATATCTCGTCGAGATTGTCGCGCACGAATTCGGCATGACTTTCGTCAAGCTCTCCGATGAGATTGATTTGCAGAGTGCCGCCGTTAAATTTATGTTGTATATTCATGGCAAATCCTCGGTTGTTTTACTTCCCATATTGTAACAAAATCTTATAGGCGAATAATGACGTATTTATGAGTATAAGAAGTTTTTTTGTAACAAAAAAAGCAGCCTTTACGGCGGACCGATAGGTTGTATTGTTTCTATCCGAGCAGGCTTTCCAAAAGCAGTTTAAGCCCTATGAGTATCAGGACGCACCCGCCTATTATTTCGGCTATGTATGTTCTTCCGCGGAATACCCCTATGAGCTTTTCGCCGAAAAGCAGTGCGAGCAGAGTGAGCAAAAAAGTCACTGCGGCAATTACGGACACGCTTATCCACACCAATATGTTCATGGTGAGCAGAGAAACACCGACGGCAAGCGCGTCGATACTTGTCGCAATACCTTGCACAAGCACTGTGGGTATTGAAAACTTTGCTATGGAGCAATTTTCTTTTCGGCTTTTTACGGCGTCTATTATCATTTTCAAGCCGATTATGAGCAGCAGAGCGAAGGAAAGTATTCCGTCGTAAGGTTTTATGTAGTCGACGAAAAGCGAGCCTACGAAATAGCCTATGAGCGGCATTATTCCCTGCATGGCCCCGAATGTTCCGGCAATGAATAACCTGCGTTTGACATTGAGTTCCATGACCATTCCGTTGCATATCGAGACGGAGAAAGCGTCGAGACTCAAGGAAACGGCTATTAAAATCAAAAATAGATAGTTCATCGATATGCCTCGCAAAAGTCGGAGTTTACGTTCTTTAAATCACATGATGTTCGATTGTTAAATATAATGCAAGAGATAAATATACATCAGGAGAAAATCGTATGATTGATTTTTTGACGAATATCCCTCCCGTTTGGCTTGCCTTAATAGCTACGCTGTTTACTTGGGGAGTTACTGCTCTCGGTGCGGCAACTGTTCTGTTTTTCAAATCGGTCAATAAAAAGGTGCTCGATTTGATGATGGGATTTTCCGCAGGCGTAATGATTGCCGCGTCGTTTTGGTCTTTGCTCTCTCCCGCGATCGAGCTTTCCGAAACACTCGGGTACATATCGTGGCTTTGGCCCGCGATAGGTTTTTTGGTCGGCGGGTTGTTTGTCGTGGGTGCGGGCATATTGCTCGATAAAACACTTAAGTTCGGCGACGAGCACAAGGGTAAGTCTGTCAAGCGAAGTATCATGCTTGTTTCGTCCATTACTCTCCATAACATCCCCGAAGGTTTGAGCGTGGGAGTGGCATTCGGCGCAATGGCGCTCGGCGTCGAGGGGTGCGACACGATAGGCGCGTTATTGCTTGCTCTCGGAATAGGAATACAAAACTTTCCCGAAGGCGTCTCGGTCGCGTTGCCGTTGAGGCGAGAAGGAATAAGTCGGGCAAAATCATTCTTCTACGGGCAGGCAAGCGGAGTCGTCGAACCTATCGCCGCGATCATAGGCTTCTTCCTTGCTACGGCAATTCGCGCAATGCTTCCGTTTGCGCTTGCTTTCAGTGCCGGTGCAATGATCTGCGTTGTATGCGGCGAACTCATACCGGAAGCCAACGAACATAAAAACCTTGCGGTAGTAGGCTGTATCGTAGGCTTTTTGGTAATGATGATACTCGACGTTGCGCTCGGATAATTTTCGAAGCGTTTGTCTCGGTCGTTTGTTTGTCGTCGGGCGCCTGTCTTAACTTATGCCTTAAAGAGCAGAACTGTTATAAACGAATACGAGATTTTTCAAGGCGCAATGAGCGTCAGTGTTTATCCGTGCATTATTGTCGGACGCAAACGGTTTCTCGTTGTTTGATAGGCTTATTATGTACGACTTTGCTATGATAACACTTTCGGCGTGCAAAGTCAAACAATAGTGAACTATAAAAGATGCAGTCCGTTTTTGTCTAAGACATATATTTCG
>CAJULE010000020.1:0-4079 GCA_910587445.1 uncultured Christensenellaceae bacterium | reverse complement strand
GATACGCTTATAATCGTACCTTTGAACCTTGCAAGCGCCTGACGTATCACGGGCGCCGACATTGGGGAAAAGTTTCGGGTCGGCTCGTCCAGAATCAGCACGTCGCAATTTTTCAGCACCATGTAGAGAAAGAGCAATTTTGCTTTTTGTCCGCCGCTCAATTTCCCTATCGGACTGTTGATTTCCTTGATGGTAAAACGCATGGCGCGCATATATGTCATGGCTTTTGTCATGCGTTCTTTGTCAAGATCGGCTTGCAAAAATTCTATTGGAGTAATGTGAAAGTCGAGTGTTTCTTCGTAATTCTGCGGCATATAGCCGACATTAATATCCGTGCGCTCTTTCAGCTTGCCGAGTATGGTTTTCAGCAGCGTGGACTTCCCTGTTCCGTTTTTGCCGATGATACAAACGTGCTTGTCGCCCATAACGGTCAAGCGGATATTTTCCGACAAATCGCGCTCGCCTACGGATAATTTTCGCAATTCGAGATCCACTATTCGTTTTTGCTTCGGAATGTATATCGCGCTGTCGAATTCGGTCATTATACTTGTCTCTTGTTCCGGAATGTCCTCGAAATTGTCTTTTTCGCGCTCTATACGTTTGTTTACGGAAATAACGGATTGCAAATGCTTACGTGCATTGCCGTCGGAGGACGGAATGCCGTCGGGGTTTTTCCAGCTGTTGTTGTGTCTTGCTTTTTCATACAGCTTTTGCAGCCGTTCCTTTTGTTTTCTGAAGTCGCTACGTTGTTTGGCTGCAATCTGTTCTTTTCGTTTAAACAGAGATTCTCTGCTATTTGCGTAATCATCGTACTTCATGTGAGCGATTGTGATTCTGTTGTTTGTTTTGCGCGTAAGCTGTTCGATGTGGATGACGGTATTTGCTGTGCGCTTAAGCAGAATTTCGTCATGAGATATGAATACCGTGGGCAGAGCGGAATCCGATATAAAGCTTTCGAGAAACGACAGCGAGTCTATGTCCAAATCGTTTGACGGTTCATCGAGAAAAATAACGTCGGGAGACAGCCCCAAAATTTTTAGGAGCTGTATTTTTATTTTTTCTCCACCCGAAAGCGTTCCCATGATTCTGTTCGAGGTTAATAAGTCGAAATCCAAATTCATGCAGTCGGCTTCGTCATATAAAGAGTAGATGTCTGTCGAGGATAAGAATTCTGCAACAGGCATACAGAGATCGGATTGCGGCATAAACTGAGGAAGATAACCGAATCTCCCTTTTCTTATGACCTTTCCGCTGTAATGCGTATAATCGGATACCGAATTTTCGTCATACAGAAATTTCAGCAGCGTGGATTTTCCGTTTCCTTCCTCTCCTATTATTGCGACTTTATCTCCGTTTTGCAGTGAAAACGAAAAATCTTTTATAAGCAAGCGATTGTCTTTTTCGATATATATATTCAAGTTCTTTGTCTGTAATATCATAAATTCTCCGTATTGAAAATCCCGTTTGCAAGTCGCAAACGGGATGCGGACAAAACCGTAAAAAGCGGCGATATGTCCGAAGATTTTTAAGTAATCCGTATGCGAAACGCTTGCAAACATAGTTTGCAAATAAGCTGCTATAAAACGAATCGCTTAAATTCTCAACGGAGTTTACCTCTCTATCTGTGTTTTGCGTCATTCGGACGCACTATATCGAATTTCTGTCGTGTATCGATTGCATCGTATACTTCGAGTTGTGTATGCTTGCCGTGATGTCGAAGCCGAGTTTTTTATATGCTTCCACAGCATTTGTATCTTTGGTGTATACGTATATCGTCATCGGTAGCGAAGTTTCCGAAAGACATTTGCCTATGACGTTTGCGATTATTTCTTTAACCGAGAACGGCGGCATTACGCAAAGTTCGTCAAGCTCTGCTCTGTTATCAGATTTATAAAAATAATAATATCCCGCAGGGCAACCGTTGACGATTATGCGATTGTATTCGCATATATTCTTTTGAATTTTTTGAAAAGCACTGTCCAAAGTTTTTTTGTAGTCGGCGTTTTTTATGTCGCCGTATTTGTCCAGATATTCTTTGCTTAAGGCAAAAACGGCGTAAATGTCGCTTGTTGTCGCAGATTCGTAAGTTATGTTCAAATCGTTGTTCTTATACTTGTCTATAGTTTTTCCGCCGATACCGAAATTTGTGTCGGCAAGCTCGGTTATGGTTGTCATGAAAAATTCTTGAGGTATGTTGGTTATTTCCGAGGCTACTTCCGTGAGGCGTTTGATAAGCAATGTCTTTTGTGCTTCGGATAATTTTCCGCTTTTGACTTCTATATAAGGCATCTTGCACTCCTTTTAATCTCTTGTAAAATATTCATACAGTGATTATATCATTTAGAAAGAAAAAAGACAAGTAAAAAAGCAAATCGAGATACTTGATTTTAATTTTTTGTTTGGCGGTGTATGGAATTGCTCATAAGGCGGTGTTCAATCAGTCGGTTGTTTCAAAATTAACTTTCATATGTTCTCCTATGACGTTATTATAAATCATTATATCACGTTTGACGGAAAAATGCAAAAGAAAACCCCAAATTGTTATTCACGACATGGGTATGTCGGCTTCTTCGGATAAGCGAGCTAAAAGTGCCACGGGAACAAAATCATTCTTCGTGAATCCATTCTCCGAATGTAACGCAAACGTCGTTGTCCGCGTCTTCGAGCTCAACGGCGGAAACGCCGACTATATCGGAATTTTCGTTGGTTAAATACGCAACAAAATTCAATGTGTATCTGTTACCCGCGTCCGTATAGATTGTTTGTACAATAATGCTGACCCAACTGCATATTTCATTGCCGCCGTCGTCTTTCTCGCATTCGTAACCCAAAGCGCGGCAGGTAAATTCTTTACCTTCGTTATCGTAGGTTCTGTAAATGCCGTCTTCACGTTCGGTGAATAAAGGGTTGCCTTCGAACAAATCGAAAGCGGCTTGAATTCCCGAATCTATATCTTTTTCATTTGCGGCTCGTCGGCAGAGGACGGTTTTAATTGCGGCCGCATCCTTGCTTGCAAGCGCTTTTATGATTTGTGCCGAAAGAATGCCGCATTCCTTGTCGTATGGAGACGACCAGCCGCAGCTTACGTATATTCTTTTTATGTAATCCTCTTTGTCGGCCTCGCTTATGCAGTATTGAGTAATACCTTTAATGCGTTCATCGGTAATGTATCTGTCGTGAAACCACAGACGGTATCTTCTGCCCATATCGGTCGTTATAAAAATATCGTTGATATAGTAATAATCGGTTATTGTTCCGTAATCGTTGTCAAAACCTTCTCCAGAAGTATCACCGGCAATTTTGTAAGACGCTATGTTGCCTTCCATAAAAGAAAATGAATCTAAAATTTGCTCGTCGAGGTCGATAAGCTCTTGCGACATGGGACACATTAACGCTTTAATCGGTTCCGCGTTTTTCTCTATGAAGGCGGAAATTATCGTTTCGGATATTTCGTAACGGCGCTTATTTACGCGCTCTCTCACCTCTGCTATATCGTCACCGCCAAACAATATGTCGCATCCCGAAAAAACGGTTGCAAGCAGTAAGCAAAATGCCGTTGTGATTACAAAAATGACGCGCTTTTTCATAGTTCACCAATCGAGTATATTCTTTAATCAAATTATACACTTTTAAATTTATATTTGCAAGAAAAAATCATTAGTCAAAACACTTGAAATTGTTTGCGATTATAATATTGTATTATTAAAGCCCGAAAACGGAAGTTTTCGGGCTTTACCGTGTAGGATGATTTTTCCCACATAAATGGCGGAAGCGGTGAGATTCGAACTCACGAGCCCTTTCGGGCTACCGCATTTCGAGTGCGGGCCGTTATGACCACTTCGATACGCTTCCATGCGAAACGCTTAGCTTAATCATTATACTTATTGTCTGAAAAAAAGTCAACTGTTTTATTGCTGTTGCTTGAAGCATTTTTTTTGGTTTTTGATTACTTTTCATTCTGTTTTTTTCGGAAATAATAGTATATAATAAAGAGACCGAATAAGACATTAACAAAGGAGAAAAAAACAATGTCACTAGGGAAGAAAATTATCGAGCTTAGAAAGGAAAAAGAGCTCACG
>CAJULE010000019.1 GCA_910587445.1 uncultured Christensenellaceae bacterium | reverse complement strand
CCTTTTCTGAAACAGGCGCAGAAACATTTTCCGCGGCGTTTCAAAAAAAAGCGCAGAAACATTTTCCGCGGCGTTTCAAAAAAAAGCGCAAACTTTCAAATAATTTTTAAATTCCTTTTAAATATTTATTCATAATATCGCATAAATATTTATATACATATTCACTCTCGCAATTTCTCCGTGAAAACGAAGAAATTTTTTGCATAAATATCTATTAAAACGGTTGTCTTAAACGACAAAATGTGCTATACTCTACCTAAGGAAAAATTGCTTTTCGCTTCAAACGGCTTCAAGGAAGGGCAAAGACGACTTTAGGAGAGAGGATATGCAAAATTACAGCGCTTCCAATATAAAGGTGCTCGAGGGGCTCGACGCCGTACGTTTGCGTCCCGGTATGTACATCGGTACGACGGGCGTAAAGGGCTTGCACCACATACTTTGGGAAATAGTGGACAACTCGATGGACGAGGTCGCAAACGGCTACGGCAGGACGATAAACGTAACTATATACGCGGACGGTTCGGCATCGGTCGAGGACGACGGAAGAGGTATACCCGTAGACGTTCACCCTCAGCTCGGCGTTTCCGGCGTGGAGGTCGTGTTTACGCAGCTTCATGCGGGCGGCAAGTTCAACAACGAAAACTATGCGCACTCGGGCGGACTTCACGGCGTGGGCGCGTCGGTCACGAACGCGCTTTCGGAATGGCTGGTTGTCGAGGTGTACAAAAACGGTACGACATACAGAATGGAGTTCGAGTCGAAGGCGCTCGAGGAGGGCGGCGACGTAAAGGGCGGTCTCGTAAAATACCACCTTATAGACACCGGCGAAAAGACGGACAAGCACGGGTCTTTCGTGCGCTTCAAGCCGGACAAGCGTATTTTCGAAACCGTGAATTTCAATATAGAGGTCATTTCGCGCAGACTCAAGGAACTTGCGTTCCTGAATAAGGGTGCGCGCATAATTCTCACAGACGAGCGCGTCCCTCACGGCAACGGCTATCTCACTCGCGAGTACTGCTATGAGGGCGGTCTCATAGATTTCGTAAAGTATCTTAACGAAACCAAAAATCCGCTGTTTCCCGAGCCTATAGTAATTTCGGGCAGCAGGGATAATATATCCATGGAGCTCGCGCTCCAGTATACGGACGCATATACGGAGAGCATTTTCTCTTACGTAAACAACATTCCGACGACCGAAGGCGGCACGCACGAGACGGGCTTTAAGGCGGCGCTCACTAAGGTGATGAACGACCTTGCGCGCAAGACGGGTATGCTCAAGGACAAGGACGACAATCTTCTCGGCGACGATTTCCGCGAGGGACTTACGGCGGTCATGTCGGTGCAAATGCAGAACATTCAGTTCGAGGGACAGACAAAGACCAAGCTCGGCAATCCCGAAGCCCGCATAGCCATAGACGCCATAACGAGCGCGGAACTTCAGGCGCTGTTGACCCGTCCCGAGAACAAGGACATAACCGACGCCATTCTGAAAAAAGCCCTGCTCGCGGCAAAGGTTCGCGAAGCCGCGCGCAAGGAAAAGGAAATAACCCGCGCCAAGAACAGTATCGAAAACTTCAATCTCGTCGGCAAGCTCTCGAGCTGCAGCGGCAAAAAGCCCGAGAAAAACGAGCTTTTCATAGTCGAGGGCGACTCGGCGGGCGGCACGGCGAAGCAGGCGAGAAACCGCTCGTTCCAAGCGATTTTGCCGCTTAGAGGAAAGCCCTTAAACGCCGAGAAAAAGCGTATCGACCAGGTGCTTGCAAACGAAGAGATCCGTACGATAATCTCCGCGCTCGGAAGCGGAATAGGCGAGGACTTCAATGTCGACAATCTCAACTATCATAAGGTCATAATCCTTTCCGACGCAGACCAGGACGGAGCGCATATCAGGGCGATACTTCTGACGTTCTTCTTCAGATATATGAAAGATCTCATAAAGGAAGGTCACGTCTATATCGGGCTTCCGCCGCTCTATCGCATTGCGAAGAAGGACAAAGTGGAATATGTCTACGACGACGCGGAACTCGAAAAGCTCAAGCCCAAATACGGCAGAGGCGCGGAAGTTCAACGCTATAAAGGACTCGGAGAGATGAACGCCGACCAGCTTTGGGAGACGACCATGAATCCGGAAAAGCGAACGCTCGTTCAGGTGACGATAGAGGACGCCGCAGACGCCGAAATGCTCGTCTCCACTTTAATGGGCGACATGGTCGAGCTTCGTAAAACCTACATTGTCGAGCACGCGAATTTTAATCGGGAGGACACCTTCAAACAATCCTGACGGCTTATCTGCGTCGTAATACGGGCTACGTGCTCCTTGCCCTCGGTTGTGTACGTTATAGTACACGCCCTTCGGGACTCGTCGCCTGTTACCCGTCTTACTCGCATCTAAGCCGTCAGTCCCGAGGGCGTATAAACGTCGCGAATACGGACTGCGTGCGTCAAGGCAAGCGGGTGCAGTACGGGTATGTACAGCAACCCGCTTGCCTCGCCACCTGCTGTCCGTCTCGCTCGTTTCTCCGCCCTCGGGTGTCCGAACATCGTCCCATGTCATTCCGAGCAAAGTCGCCCGTTACATTGTAATTCCCGGCTAAGTCGCCCATTACACTGTCATTCCGAGCGAAACCAAAGGAATCTAAAGACCTTTCGACTGCGCTCAAGGTGACAAGAAAGTATCATGCCGCACATCTTTTCTTTGTCATTTCGCTTAAGGTGCGCGGAGCGTGACTGTCACGAAGCGAAGCATTGCCTCTTAATGTCATTTCGACGAAGTCACCCGTTGCATTGTCATTTCGACCGAAGCTCGAAGAGCGAAGCGGAGAAATCTATTCCTATAAAAAGCCTTCCCTTGAGAGGGAAGGTGGCGCGGCACAAAGCGAAGCGACTGCCGTGACGGATGAGTAGACAATAATAGAAAAAACCGACTGTTTTATTTATTGTGAATCTTAACCTTTAAAAAAGGGTTCTTAGGGCGAAGCCTTAAGTCGTTTAAAGGAGAGGGATTTGAAAGGGAGAAGAACAGTCGAAAGTTCCTCTCCTTTCACGTTTTTCGGTGCGCCTTTTCCGAAAAAGGCGCAAACAAAGTGCGAAACGTTTCTTTCGCGAAAAAACAAGTTCTTGCCCTTCGGCAAAAAAATCTTTTCCTGCACCTTTTCGAAAAAGGCGTAAACTAATTCGTTTTTGCTTACTTTTTTCGATAAAAAAGAAGAGGAGACCGTTTATGGAAGAAAAAGAAATCACAGCCCAAAAGATAATAGTCAAGACCATGGAAGACGTCATGCACGACTCCATGATCCCGTATTCCGAACACGTCATACTCGACAGAGCTCTGCCGCGCGTAGAGGACGGACTTAAACCCGTTCAGCGCCGCATACTCTATACGATGAACGAGCTCGGCATAACTCCCGACAAGCCGTACAGAAAGTCCGCGCGCGTTGTCGGTGATTGCCTCGGTAAATATCACCCGCACGGCGACACGTCGATATACTTCGCCATGGTGCGTATGGCGCAGCCCTTTTCCATGGGCGCGTGCCTTGTGGACGGTCACGGCAACTTCGGCTCGATAGACGGCGACGGTGCGGCGGCAATGCGTTACACCGAGGTCAGGATGACCCCGCTCGCGCTCGAGCTTCTGCGAGACCTCGAAAAGAACACGGTGCGCTGGTCGTGCAACTTCGACGATACGCGCATGGAGCCCGATATGCTTCCCGGGCGTTTCCCGAACCTTCTCGTAAACGGAGCTACGGGCATAGCCGTCGGTCTTGCAACGAACATTCCGCCGCATAATCTCATGGAGAGTATCGACGGCGTAATCGCCTATATAGACAATCCCCGCATAAAGCTTGCCGATATGATGAAGGTAATCAAGGGACCGGATTTCCCGAGCGGCGGCTATATAATCCCGACCGAGCTCGAAAAGGCTTACGAGACGGGCAAAGGCAAGATCATGATCCGCTCCCGCCTTCACATAGAGCGCGGCGAGAACGACAAGCGGCTCATAGTCATCGATGAGCTTCCTTTCGGCGTGAATAAGTCGTCCCTTCTCGAAAGCATCTTGAAAGTGCGCGAGGACAAGAAGGGCGTGCTTTCGGGCATAGCCGAAATAACCGACGAGTCCGACAGAAACGGTATGCGCGCCGTCATAAAGATAAAGAAGGACTGCGATCCCAAGCCGATAATCGAGCTTCTGTTCAAGCATACGAACCTGTCGATCTCCTACGGCATAAACATGGTGGCGATCGCCGACGGCAAGCCCCAGCAAATGGGTCTGCTCGATATAATCGCCTATTACGTCAACTATCAGCGCGACGTCATCCTCCGCAGAACCCGCTACGAGCTCGACGCGGCTAAGGAACGCGAGCACATACTCGAAGGTCTCGTGATAGCCGTAAAGAATATCGACGAAGTCATAAAGATAATCAAGAACAGCCAATCGACGTCCGAGGCGAGGGAGAACCTGCGCCGCCGCTTCGAGCTGTCCGAGCGTCAGGCTCAAGCCATACTCGACCTGCGCCTTGCCCGCCTTACTCATCTCGAGGTGTACAAGCTCGAAAAGGAGCTCGCCGAAGTAAAGGCTCTCATACAGCGCCTCAGCGCAATAGTCGCGTCGAAAAAGCTCCAGATGGATCTCGTAAAGACCGAGCTTTTGCAGATACGCAAGGCGTACAAGGAGAACCGCAAGACGACCATCTTAAAGTCCGTGGACGACTATGTCGTGCCCAGCGAGGACGACGAAAAGCCGGTCGAAAACTACGTCGTCTGCGTGAACTCTCTCGGCAACATAAAGAAAATGCTCGTACGCAATTTCTCCATGGCAACCAAGGACTTTACCGATTCTTCGACGGGCAGCGAGATTTGCCCGATAATCGTAAAGACGAAGAGCGACGAAACGCTCTACTGTTTCACGAACCTCGGTAATTGCTATAAGCTCGACGTGGACAGTCTACCCGACGGAAAGTGGAGAGAAAAGGGCTCGCCCGTAAAGAACGTCATAAAAGACGCCGTAAAGGGCGAAAAGATAGTTTACGCAGTGCCGCTCATGGACACGCTGCCTAAGGGCAATCTGCTGTTCTATACTCGCGACGGCATGGTCAAACGCTCGGCATGGAGCGAATACGGCGTCGTCAAGTCGTCCTTCCAGGCGGTCAAGATCCGCGAGGGAGACGAGGTGCTCGCAGTCGAGCCCGAAAGAAACGACTGTACGCTGATGTTCGTCACAAAGAGCGGTATGTGCCTGAATGCCGATATGAGCGACATTCCGCTTCAGGGCAGAGTTGCCGGCGGCGTCAAGGGCATACAGCTTGCAGACGGCGACAAGTGCGTGTTCATCGGTCAGGTCAACGGCGACGGCGAAATAGCCCTTCTCACGAACAGGAGCTTCACAAAGCGCGTGCTTGTCGCACAGCTCGACATCATGAGCAGATATCGCAAGGGCGTAAAAATAATTGACTTCGGCAAGAACGGCGGCGAGCTCGTGTTTGCGTCCTACGTAACGCTTCCTTATAAGGTGGTTCTCGTAATGGAGGACGGCTACATGACCGCATTCTCTACCGAAAACTTCCCCATAGAAAACCGCACTCACTGCGGCAAAGCGCTTTTGAAGGGCAAAATGCCTGTGTCCGGTGGACTTATCTACAACGACAAAGTCTCAATCTGAAGTAAGCCCGACGGCTTATAAACTTCGTAATACAGGCTACGTTCGTCGCTTGCTTGGTCGTGTATGAAAAAGTACACTCCCTGCGACGCGCTCCGACAGTTGCCCGTCTCACTCGCATCTGATTCCTTGAATGTGGCAAGTTCAATGTCATTCCGAGCTTGTCGAGGAATCTCAACCTGTAACTTTCAAAAGGAGACTTTGTTTCGAAGCCTCCTTTTTTTATGTAGACTACGATGTCTTTAAAGCATAAATGTTTCAAGCTCCGCATACAGATATACAAACAGCAAATAAAGGAGCAATCACATGAAATATTTTAAGCGTCTCGCCGCATTGCTTGCGCTTGTCCTGTGTGTGACGGCGTTTGCCGCGTGCGGCGACGGGGGTCTCGAGGACATCTCCAAAGACCTGCCGACATATACGATAGAAGCGGAGTACGACGAAGCTACGCATACGCTTACGGGCACGCTGCGCCTCGACTATGTCAACCGCGACGAGACCGAGCACGGAGACCTTGCTTTCCACCTGTACGGAGCGGCATACCGCGAGGGCGCGCGCTTTTCTCCCGTTGCGACAACCGACGAGACAAGCGCTTATCCCGACGGCAAGAGCTACGGCGACATGAAGGTGTCGTCCGTAAAAGCTGCGGATAAGGACGTTGCGTTCGAGATAGGCGGAAACGACAGCGACATTCTTCTCGTCACGCTTCCCGATAAGATTCTTCCCGGCGGCAAGATAAGCGTCGACATAGCTTTCACGACGACGCTTGCAAACGTGCGCCACCGCCTCGGCTACTCGGGTAAGACCGTCAATCTCGGCGGCTTCTATCCCGTGCTGTGCGTTTACGAAAACGGTTCTTACCGTACCGACCCTTACTATGCAAACGGCGATCCGTTCTACACGGAAATAGCGAATTACAATGTTACGCTCAAATACCCGTCCAAGTATAAAATAGCTTGCACGGGCGCCGCGGAGGAAACGCACGGCGAAAGCGTGACGACGGCGACGTCCGGAGCGAAGGCCGTGCGCGATTTTGCGGCTACTCTCGGCGAGTTCGAGTGCAAAGAAACCGCTGTGGGAAACACGCGTGTAAAATACTGCTACTATGCGGACGCAAATCCCGACAAGTCGCTTAAAGCCGCTGCCGACGCTTTAAAGACCTTTTCGGAGCGGTTCGGCGAATATCCGTACGAGACTTTTACCGTCGCTCAGACGGCGTTCCTTCAGGGCGGAATGGAGTATCCGAACTTCGTAATGGTGTCCGATAAGCTCAACGAATCTATCTATATCGACGCGATAATCCACGAGACCGCGCACCAGTGGTGGTACGGAATTGTGGGCAACAACGAGGTGGATCATGCATGGCTCGACGAGGCTCTTGCCGAATATTCGACGTCGCTGTTCTATAAGTTGTGCCCCGAGTACGAGGTCGATTTCGAAAAGAGAATTTCCGACGCAATGACGTCGTACCTATTGTACATAGAACTGTATAAGCCCGGTATCGGCGCGGACACGTCTATGGACAGAACGCTCGGCGAGTACGCGAACGCCATGGAGTACACCTATATGACCTATGTCAAAGGTCAGCTCATGTTCGACAATCTCCGCCGCATGATAGGGGACGACAACTTCTTCGGCGCGCTCAAAGCCTATTTCACCGAAAACTATCTCGGTATCGCAAAGCCCGACAACCTCGTCGCTTGCTTCGAAAAAGCCTCCTCTCGTGAGCTTAAGGGGTATTTCGATTCGTGGGTTGAGGGGAAAGTCCAAATGTTCGCGCATTAAAGCCCGACGGCTTATATACTTCGTAATACGGGCTACGTTCGGCTTGCCGTCTGGGCGCTGTACGGATATGTACAGCAACCCAAACGGCGCGCCGACAGTTGCCCGTCTTACTTGCATCTAAGCCGTCTTAGACGTGGATTAGTTTGCTCTTGCCCGCGACTATGCCTTCTGACGCCTGAATTGTTGCCCGTCTTACTTGCATCTAAGCCGTCTTAGTCGTGGATTAGTTTGCTCTTGCCCGCGACTATGCCTTATAAAAGGCTCCCTTTAGTAAGGGGAGCTGTCACGAGGAACGAGTGACTGAGGGGATTGTTCTTTTCTAATAAGACTGTTCTTTCTTCTAAAATAATCCTAATCCTCTAAAAAGGGTTTTTAGGGCAACGCCCTAAATCGTTTAAAGGAGAGGGAATTGAAAGGGAGAGGAACAGTCGAAAGTTCCTCTCCTTTCACGTTTTTGGGCGCGCCTTTTCCGAAAAAGGCGCAAACAAATTTCGTAATGTTGCATTTATAAAAAACTCGCTCTCGCCACTCGGCAAAAAATCTTTTTGGACGCGCCTTTTCGAAAAAAGGTGCGGAAACAATTTCCGCGGTTTTCTTAAAGGCGCAAAAATCTGTTTTTCCTCGGCTTTTCTTAAAAGCCGACGCGCACTTGCCCCGCGTAGGGAAAAAGGCGCAAACATAATGCGAATCGTTACATTCGCAAAAAGGAGTCTTTATGTTTCTTTCCGTAAAGAAAAATACTCTCATAGCCATTGCGCTTGTCGTCATAACCGTCGTGAGCCTGTGCCTTCTCATATTTCCGCTGTCGGTTGCTTCATCCGCAGAGCCGCTCGGCAAGACCATAGTCATAGACGCCGGGCACGGAGGAATAGACGGCGGAGTGCAGGGCGTAAATACGGGCACGAAGGAGAGCGACATAAACCTCGCGATCGCGCGCGAACTCAAACGCGTGCTTCAAAAGAACGGATATAAAGTTGTGATGACGCGCCTGAACACGGACGGTCTTTACGGGCTTTCGTCGAAGAACAAGAAGCAGAAGGATATGCAGACGCGTAAGGAAATAATCGAGCAGGCAAACGCCGATTTCGTCATAAGCATCCATCAAAATCAATATCCGCGTTCGAGCATACGCGGCGCGCAGGTATTCTATGCGCCGGGGAGCGAGACGGGTAAGGCCATGGCGGAAAAAATGCAGACGGTCATAAACGCGAATCTCGAGGCGTGCACGCGTACGGCGCACGAGGGCGATTACTTCATATTGCAGTGCTCGGCAACGCCGTCGCTTCTCATAGAGTGCGGATTTCTTTCGAACCCCGAGGACGAAAAACTCCTTCTCGACACGGCGTATCGCGAAAAGATAGCCTACACGATTTTTACGGGCATAAACAACATCTTGGGCGTAACCACGACATCGCTCGCTTCCTGACCGATAAAGACCTCGAACAAACGATATTGGGCAAGTCCCGAACAAATCAAGGAAAGCAAATCGGAAACGGCTTGCTTTCTTTTATATTTTTCTTTTTTTTCGGTTGATTTCCGCCGTAGTATGTGATATACTTATACTGTGATTTTATAACATGGAGGTAACAGTCAATGTATGCAAATTTGCTCGCCGCTCTTTCAAACGGCGCAATAGCGGGTATTGTTATAGGCGCGGTCGCGCTTGTGATAATCATTTTATTGATAGTGTACATCTGTATCAAAAACAGTCTTGTACGCACCGTCAACCGTACGGAGGAGAGCTGGTCTACGATAGACGTCTATCTCAAAAAGAGATACGATCTGATTCCCAATCTCGTGAACATAGTAAAGGGTTATGCGGCGCACGAGCAGGACACGCTCACGAAGGTAATAGAAGCGCGCAACACCGCAGCCCTGGCGGCAACGCCGGAGGAAAAGATTGCGGCTGAAAAGGCGCTTTCGAGCGAACTCAAGACGCTCATGAACTTCACGGTCGAGCGCTATCCCGATCTTAAAGCCAATGCGAATTTCCTCGATCTTTCGGCACAGCTCAAAAACGTGGAGAGCGACCTCGCTTCCGCACGCAAGTACTACAACGCAAACGTGCGCGAGTACAACAACGCGATAATGGTATTCCCTTCGAGCATAGTCGCCGGCAGAATGAAGCTTTCCAAAAAGCCGTATTTCGAGCTCGATTCCGAGGCGGAACGCGTTGCTCCGAAGGTGGAGTTCTGATAAGCTTGAAAATGCGCGGCTGCATTTTCAAGAGTATTTTGGGATAGGAGATTATGGGTATAAAAATGAAACTAAGGTTGAAAAGAATTCTTGTTTTCGCACTTATTTCGGCGACTCTTGCGATTTTGTCTGTCTTTGCCGCGGGCTGTGATTTTATTTTCGATTCCGATCCCGTGCAGGAAGCCGACAACGGATACGTTGCGCGCTCGATGAATGTTTCGGCTGTCGTGAACGACGACTATACCATAGACGTCACCGAGGACATAACCATTTATTACGCGGCGGCTTCCCACGGCTTTTACCGCTATCTTCCGACCAACTCCGGCGAGCGGTATACGGGTATAGCTGTGGACGGCGACGACGTAGAGTTCTCGCACGAGCGCGGCTATATCTCCGTAAGAATAGGTTCGGAATACAAGACGTATGTCCACGCGGAAAAGAGCTATACCGTAAAGTATACGGTCAAAATTCCGTCGGATATAGGAGACAGGCTGTACTACAACTTTATAGGTACGGGCTTCAATATGGCGCTTGAAAAAGTGTCGGTTTCCGTCGAGCTTCCCGCGTCGCTTCCCGAGTCCGAGACCGTGCACGTGTATGTGGGCAAGAAGGGCGAAAGCGGAGATTCGAGCCGCGCGTTAGTCGCGTTTTCTTCGGACAGAACAAGGCTGGATATAACGCTTGCCGGCGACGGCGGACTGAGCGCTTTCGAGGGGCTTACGCTCGATCTCGATCTTCCTTCCGGCACGATGAAGGCGCCGTTCGATATTTTGACCCTCGCCGTGTGGATAGTCGGAATCGCGCTTGTCGGCGCGGCAGTCGCCATTTACTTTCTGAAGAGCAGGCAGTCCAAGCCTTTGCCCGTCGTGAACTTTTATCCGCCGAAGGGCGGGGACGACAGGGAGCTTTCTCCCGCCGAGGCAGGCATTCTCATAGACAATACCTGTTCCGCCGAGGACATAACGTCGCTCATATTCTATTGGGCTTCGAAAGGCTGTCTCGAGATAGAGGACGTGGACGGGGACACCCGCTTCATCTATAAAAAGCCTCTCGACGATCTCGCGCCCGAGTACGAAAAGCATATGTTCCGAAAGCTGTTCGCGCTTGCCGAAGACAACGAGGAGACGGGCGAGAAGTATGTCATGCTGTCATACCTTACAAACAGCTTCTACAAACATATAAATGCGGCTCAGTCGGCTGTGACGAAGAGATACGGCGGCAAGCTATACGAGAACTCGTATTCTACGCTTGCGCTCGTGTTCGGGGCATTGGCGGCGCTTATGGCGACGGTGTTCGTCTTTATCGGGTACTTCGGTATCTCGGCGTACGGCTGGCTGTCGGCGATAGGAGCATTCGCTTTCGTGCCTGCCGTTATAATCTACCTCATGGGAACGTACTTAAAGCGCAATCACTTCAAAATGCGCTCGGGTAAGCGTATAGGCATATTCGTTTGCTATATACTGCTTGCCGCGGTGATGACTGCGCTTTTGCTTTTCATACTGCCGTCCGACGTGCTTTCCCTTTCTCAAAAGCTTCCTTTGGGGATCTTCGGCGCGCTCACGGCTCTCATAGCGCCCTTTCTGAGCCGCAGAACGAAATTCTACAACGACGTTCTCGGCGAAATAATAGGCTTCAAGGACTTTTTGCAAATGGCGGAAAAGGACAGGCTCGAGCTTCTTTTGAAGGACGATCCTCAGTATTATTACAACATACTTCCGTATGCGAACGTGCTCGGCGTGTCTAAGATATGGCAGGATAAGTTCGAGGGACTGACTATGGAACCGCCTTCGTACTATCGTCTCGGCGTGGGCGACGTATTCGCCATAGCATATTTCAACAGGATATATAATAGCACGAACAATCGTTGCAGGCAAGTCATGTCTTCTCGTCCGAGCAGCAGCGGCTCGTCGGGCGGCGGCGGTTTCTCGGGCGGAAGCGGCGGAGGCTTTTCGGGCGGCGGCTTCGGCGGCGGCGGATCGTCTCGCTGGTAAATACAATTCAGGAGAACCGAAATGGAAAAAATAGGCGTAGTCGGCTTGGGACTTATCGGCTGTTCGATAGCCCGTGCGCTTCACTCAAAGTACGAAATCGCAGGTGTGGACAGCAATCGCGAAACGGTGAATTACTGTCTCGAAAACGGCATCATAAACCTACAGGGGCTCGCGAGTCTGCGCGGCGCGAAAATAGTGTTTGTCTGCGTGCCGATAAGCGCGGTCGAGCGCACCGTGCGTCAGGTTGCGCTCGTAGTCGGCGACGACGCCGTAATAACCGATACGGCTTCCGTAAAGGGCTGTTTTTCGGATATGCCGGCGCGCTTTGTCGGCGGACACCCCATGGCGGGAAGCGAACAGAGCGGAGCGCGCGCGGCGTTTAAGGAGATGTTCGAAAACGCTTTTTGGATACTCACGGGAGAAAAGGACGGCGAGGACGTAAAAGCCGTCGCCGAAGTGGTGTCGGATATGGGCGCGCGTCCCGTTTATATGACGAGCGAGGAGCACGACAGGGCGGTCGCGGACATCAGCCATTTGCCGCATATGGTCGCGTATGCGCTTGTCAACACGGTGCTTGCGCCAAGGGACAATTACGGCGAGCTCGCTTCGGGCGGCTTTCTCGACACAACGCGTATCGCCTCGAGCGCGCCTGATTTTTGGCTTGCTGTGACGAAAGCCAATCGGGACAACCTTTTGAGAGCCATGGACGCATTCGAAGCGGAGTTTAAAAAACTCCGCACGTATATAGAAGAGGAGAACGGCGTAAGGACGCGCGCGTACTTTTCCGACGGAAGAAGGAGAAGAGACGGGCTTATGACGGGCAAGCGCTATAGGAGCGAGTACGAGATCTATGTGCCCGTCCGCGACGAAGTGGGCGCGATAGGAAAGATAGCCACTCTTATCGGCAAACGCGGGCTTGATTTGAAAAGCATACGCATCGACAATTCCCGCGAGGGCGTGGGCGGAGCGCTTCGTCTCGGATTTCGCAAGCTGTCCGACTACGAACAGGCAAGGGAGCTTCTTAAGGAGAACGACTATCTATGAGATACCTTACTGCGGGGGAATCGCACGGTAAGGCGCTGTGCGCTATAATAGAAGGGCTTCCTTCGGGGATAGTTCTTGACGAAAACGATATAAACCGCGAGCTTTCCCGCAGGCAGTCCGGCTACGGCAGGGGCGGCAGAATGAAGATAGAGAGCGACAGAGCCGAGTTTATAGCGGGCGTCCGCTCGGGTAAAACTCTCGGGTCGCCCGTCGCTTTTCTCATTCGCAACCGCGACTATGAAGCGTGGACGGACGTAATGAGCGCTTTCGGAGAAAACTCCGACAGACGCAAGGTGACGGCTGTGCGCCCCGGGCACGCCGATTTCGTCGGCTGTATGAAATACGGATTCGACGATGCGAGAAACGTGCTCGAACGCTCGTCGGCTCGCGAGACCGCGGCTCGCGTCGGGGTGGGCGCGGTGTGTAAGGCGCTTTTAAAGGCAGTGGGCGTGGAAATCGGTTCGCACGTATCGAGGATAGGCGAGGTTCGCGCAAAAGAGAAACATTATACGGCAAGGGAGCTTATCGAAAATGCTGACGGGAGCGACGTTCGCACGATCGATTCCGCAGCGGCGGAAAAAATGCGTGCGGCGATAGATGACGCGAAAAACCGCGGAGATACGCTCGGCGGCGAAGCGGAAATAGTTATCGACGGCTTTCCGCCCTGTGTCGGCAGCTATGTGCAGAGCGACCGTCGGCTCGACGGACTAATTGCGGGCGCGGTGCTCGGCGTTCAGGCGATAAAGGCGGTGGAGGTCGGCGACTATGCGCGCGGCTCTTTGAGAGGAAGCGAGACGGGCGACGAGATCTTTCCGCGCGGCGACGGGTACGAGCGCAAGACCAATCATGCGGGCGGCATAGAGGGCGGAATGTCCAACGGCGAGTCCATAGTGGTGCGCGCCGTCATGAAGCCCATTCCGACGCTTAAAAGCGGACTTAAGACGGTGGACATAAGGAGCGGCAAGCTGGTTGTTGCCGACGGCGAGCGCAGCGATGTGTGCGCTGTGCCTGCGGCGGCGGTCGTGCTCGAGAGCGTCGTCGCGTGCGTTCTTGCGGACGAGCTTTTGCGTGTGACGGGCGGCGATACGGCTCGCGACGTCGAAGAGGCGGTTCGTCGGCTTCGCGAGCGGGCAAGGCATACAAGGCGCTGAATTCGAAAGGCTTCATGCGCTTGAGACAAAGTTATTCATAAGGAGATTGTGAATTTAAAAGGTGAACTCCGAAATCGACATATCCCGCAGTATCGGCGACATATCCGAAGTGCTCGACGGAAAATTCGTGCTTACCGACGACAACGTCTTTTCTCTGTATCCGTCGCTGTTTTCTTCTGCGGCTCACGTCTTTGTCGCAAAGCACGGCGAGGACTCCAAGACGCTCGAAAATGCGGGGCGCGTGCTTGCCGAAATGGCGGCAGAAAGGCTGGACCGCAAGAGCACGCTCGTCGCCGTAGGCGGCGGAGTGGTGGGCGATCTCGGCGGCTTTGCGGCGGCTGTGTATATGCGCGGCATAGATTGGATAAACGTGCCGACCACGCTTCTGGCACAGCTCGATTCCTCTATCGGCGGCAAGACGGGCGTGGATCTAAAGGGCTATAAAAATATGGTGGGCGCGTTCCACCTTCCGAAAGCCGTTCATATCCGTACGGACTTCATAAAGACGCTTGTGCAAAGGGAGGTGCTCTGCGGGCTCGGCGAAGGCTTCAAAACCGCTCTTCTTTGCGAAGCCGCGCAGAAGGAGTGGAAGGCTCTTTCCGGCGAAAAGAGCGCCGAAACCGACTGTTTCGCTCTCGTAAACGCCTGCGCCCGCTTTAAGGAAAAAGTCGTAAACTCCGACTTCAAAGAGAGCGGAACGAGAAAGATCCTCAATCTCGGTCACACGGTAGGGCACGCGCTCGAATATCTCGACGCGCATAAGCTCAGTCACGGCGAGTACGTGGCGGTCGGTCTTGCCGTCGAGGCGGGAATAGGCGCAAGGCTCGGCAAAATAAGCAGAGCAAGCTGTAAGTATATCGAGAGCGAAGCGGCAAAGCTCGCTCCCGATTTTAAAAGACTTGTTACGTCGTTCGGAGCGGAAGCGATAGCCGAGGCGGCAATGTCCGACAAGAAGAACGTCGGCGGCAAAATTTCGTTCATGCTCGCCGAAAACTATGCGACAAGCGAAGTTTTCCTGACGAAAGAGGAGCTTAATAAGGAGTTAGACGAGTGGAAATCAAGCCTGTAAAAGCGTTCGACCGCCGCATTATCTGTAAGCCGGACAAGAGCGTCACGCACCGTGCCGTCATGTTCAATGCCGCGTTCGGCGGACGTGCCGAAGTGAGAAATCCGCTCATTTCCGCCGACTGCCTTTCCACGATCGACTGTATGCGCAGGCTTGGCGCGCAGATAGAAATTGGGCGGAGCGTGCGCATTTTAAAGGGCGGAATAATAAATAGCTCGGCGTCGCTCGAAGCGGGCAATTCGGGTACGACCATGCGCCTTTTGTGCGGTTTGCTCGCTCCCGCAGAGGGTAGCTTTACCGTTACGGGCGACGAAAGTCTTTCGCAAAGACCCATGAACAGGGTGATAGCTCCGCTTGCCGCCATGGGTGCGAAGATAAGCGGCAAAGACGGACGCGCTCCCATAAAAATAACGGGGGCGAGCCTTCGCGGCATCGATTACGATATGCCCGTAAGTTCCGCGCAGGTAAAGAGCGCGATACTTCTCGCCGGGCTTAAGGCGAGCGGAAAAACCACGGTTCGCGAAAAGGCGGCCTCACGCGATCATACCGAAATAATGCTCGCCGCCATGGGCGCGAAAATTGCCGTCGACGGCAAAAACGTGACTGTCGAGGGCGGAAACAAACTTCATGCCGTAGACGTCGATGTGTGCGGCGACATCTCTTCGGCGGCGTATCCGCTTTCGTTTGCGGCGGGTCTCGAGGGCGGAAAAGCGACGGTGGAAAACGTCGGCATAAACCCCACGCGCACGGGCATACTCGAAGTTCTCATTGCGATGGGCGCGGATGTCAAAGTGGAAAACGTGCGCGGCGCGGCAGAGCAAACCGCCGATATATCCGTGCGCGGAAAGGTCTCGAGACCGGTCACGGTTGGCGGCGAACTTATCCCTCGGCTCATAGACGAACTTCCGACTATCGCCGTTTTAACGGCGCTTTGCGAGGGCGAGAGCGTAATAAAAGACGCAGGCGAACTCAAAGTGAAGGAAACCGATCGCATCGAAACGACGGTAAACGCGCTCCGTGCGCTCGGCGTGGAAGCGGAGGCGACGGAGGACGGAATGAGAATCTTCGGTCGCGGATATATCCCCGGCGGCGGCACTGTTGACTCGTGCGGCGATCACCGCATAGCTATGTCCATGAGCATTGCCATGGCGCTGTCCGAAAGGGGCGGAACGCTCGTCGGAGGAGAGGCTTGCGCCGTAAGCTGGCCGGACTTTTTCACGGGCATTTTCGGAGGCGGCAATGTATAAACTCGGACTTTTGGGACAAGGAATAAGCTATACTCTCTCGCCCCTCGTGCACGGCGCGATATTCGATTATCTCGGCGTGGAGGGGACGTACGACGTGTTCGATACGCCGCCCGAAAGCTTTTCCGATACGGTGAAAAAAATGCGCGAGACCCTCGACGGCTTCAATGTGACGAAGCCGTACAAGGAGAAAATAATTCCGCTTTTGGACGAGGATAAAAGCGGTTGCGGAGCGGTAAACACCGTCGCGGTCAAGGAAGGAAAAGCCGTCGGCTGTAACACGGACGGAAGCGGATTTATTCGGAGCTTCTCCGAAGGGTGGGAACTCGGCGGCGGCGAGAGCGTGCTCGTGCTCGGCGCGGGCGGTGCGGCAAAGGTCGTTGCAAAGACTCTTAAGGATTCGGGCTTTGAGGTGTACGTGCACAATAGGACGGCGGAGAAATCGAAGTCTCTTGTTCGCGAAACGGGCGCGCGCGAATGGCGCGGCGGAGAGGCTGCGGCTGTAGTAAACTGCACAAGCTGCGGACTTAAAAAAGGCGATAATCCGCTCGACTCGCTCGGTGGTGCGCTCGATTTGAAAAAGGTGGCGTATGCGTACGATCTCATATACAGTCCGCCAGAGACGGATTTTCTCGCGACATTGAAAAAAATGGGCGCGCGCACGAAAAACGGACTCGATATGCTCATCTATCAGGCGGTGAGAGCCGACGAGATCATTCTCGGCGTGTCGCTTACGGACGGGGACTACAGGGAAATCAAGCGTAATGTTTTGCGCATTGCCAAAGCATGAGCGCATATTAGTCTCGTTATGCGGCTGCGTTCGCCGCTTCGCCTCGGCTGCGTGCATTTAGGTGGCGCCCCAAGCGGCGCGTCGGCATTTGCCGCCTGACGAGCGGACATACTTTGATTCGATAAAATAATAAACTTATGACGGGAGGCTTAGTCATAATCATGAAGATCTTGACAATAAACGGCGTAAATCTCAATATGCTCGGAAAGCGCGGCAAGGAGTACGGCTCGGTGACTCTTTCCGAGATAGAACGCGAAATGTCCGCGCTTGCAAGCACTCTCGGAGTCGAGCTCGAATTTTTCACTTCGAACTTCGAGGGCGAGATCGTCGAAAAGATCCAGTCGGCGAACGTCGACGCGATAATAATAAACGCGGGCGCGCACACGCATTACAGCTATGCGATTGCCGACGCGCTTCGGGACAAGACCTGCTTCAAAGCGGAAGTGCACCTCACCAATGTGCAGGCGAGGGAAGAGTTCCGCTCCCGCTCCGTAATAGCGCCTGCCGTAAACGGGGTGATAGCCGGGTTTAATAAGGACAGCTATCTGCTTGCCTTGAGGGCTGCCGTCTCGTTCGCGGCGAAAAAGTAAGCGCATGGGCAAGACGAATATAATTCTCATAGGCATGGCGGGCGTCGGCAAGACGACGGTCGGCAAAGCTCTCGCAAAAAAACGGAACAAGCTCTTTTACGACAGCGACGCGATCTTCGAAAGCCGCTTCGGTTCCATATCCGATTTTTTCGACAGGTACGGGGAAGCGATGTTCCGCGTCGAGGAGGGAAAGATTCTCTACGAACTGTCGAGAAAGGAAAACGCCGTCATAGCTCTCGGCGGCGGAGCGGTGTCGAGTCCCGCAATGAACTACATGAAAAGCGGCGGCACGCTCGTGCTTTTAAACGCCGAAACGGAGACGCTGGCAAAGCGTCTTGCGGGCGACGAAACCCGCCCCCTCTTAAAGGGCGGCGACCTTAAAAGCCGTATCGAGACGCTTAAAAGAGAGCGCCTTCCTCTCTACAAAAAGTACGCGGACTTTGCGATTTCCGTAGACGGCAAAACCGCGGACGAAATTTCGGCGGAAATCGTCTCCGAATGTCGAGACGACAAATGACGTATCTCGAATAAAATTCGGAAAACAAAAAACAAGGGTCGTATCAAAAAGGATACGACCCTTTGTGTGGTTTTTTAAAGTTCGAAAGCGGGGGATATGTCGTACTCTTCGTCGGATAGCTCCTTGACGAACAGTGCTCGTATGTAGCCCTTTGCAGTCGAGGTCGAGTGCACGAAGAACCTTTTGCCGTAGTAGTATCGCGCAAGTTTATAATAGCGCGAGTTCGTGTGGAGCGCGATTGCTTTCACGCCCGCTTTCGTGCAGTCGTCGATCACTTCGCCGAGCAGTTTCGAGCCTATGCCGGAATTGTTTATGTCGGGCGACACGCCGAAACGGTAGACGTAGGCAAGCTCGTTTGTGAGCTTCTTAAGTCTTATAGAGCCCGCAATGCGACCGTTTGAAATCGCGACGTATACGGCGTGACTTTCTATGTCGGCTTCTATGTCCGCCGCGGTTTCCGAAAGGGCGGGGACGGAGTAAGTCGAGTGCAAGTCGTCCTTATAAAGGGTAAACGCGGCTTTCGTGACGCGCAAAATTTCTTCCGCGTCCGCTTTCACGGCGCGTCTTACCGCGGCTTTTCCGCTTTCGTTTTTCGTTTCGTTCATGACGCTTCCTATTTTATCAGCAGCGACATCACGGCTTTTTGAGCGTGCAGACGGTTTTCTGCCTCTTCGAAGATTATCGAACGGGGAGAATCGATTACGTTCGCCGTCACTTCCTCGCCGCGGTGTGCGGGCAGGCAGTGCATGAATACGGCGTCGCTCTTTGCCATAGCCATGACGGAAGAGTTTACCTGATAGGGCATGAGCGCGGCTTCTTTCGCCTTGTCCTTTTCCTGACCCATGGAAAAGAACACGTCGGTGTAGAGTACGTCCGCGTCTTTCGCAGCCTCTTCGACGCTGTCCGTCACGACGACTTCTCCGAAGCGCGCGGCTTCTTCGACGATCTCTTTTTTCGGCTCGAAGCCCTTGGGCGAGCAGATATATACCTTCATGCCGACTTTTGCGCCGCCGAGCATGAGCGAGTTTGCCATATTGTTTCCGTCGCCGAAGTAGGCGAACTTTATGCCCTCGAGCCGCCCGAATCTCTCGTATACGGTCTGAAGATCGGCGAGCACCTGGCAGGGGTGGAAGTCGTCGGTGAGCCCGTTTATGATGGGAATAGAGCCGTATTCCCTAAGCTCCTCGAGGTCGGACTGTTTAAACGTGCGTATCATTATTGCGTCTATGCCATAGCGCTCGAGCACCTTCACTGTGTCGTGTATAGTCTCGCCGCGTCCGAGCTGTATGTCGCTCGAGGAGAGAAAGAGCGGTGTGCCGCCGAGCTGGCGGACGCCCTGTTCGAACGATACGCGCGTTCTTGTCGACGACTTTGCGAATATGAGGGCGACGGTCTTGCCCTTTAGGTAGTTCTGTTTTTTGCCGCGGCGGTTCATGTCCTTAAGCTTGATCGCGCGCGCAAGCACCTCGTAGATGTCGCTTACCGAATAATCCTTAAGCGTCAAAAGGTGCTTATTGTCTATTTTTCCCTTCGCCTTGTATTGCGATAAATCCATAATTTATTTCCTTCCATATATTTTTTGTCCCTCGAAAACAAGGGGTATAATTCAGTATATCATTAAATGTTCGTATTTGCAAATATTTCGGTCAGCTTTTCCGCCATATCGTCGATTTCTTTTTCGGAAATTATGAGCGGCGGAACAAATCTGAGCGAGTTGCGTCCCGCCGTGGCAAGCAGATATCCCGCGCTCGCCATGCGTCCGACGACCTCGGCGTTTTTGAGTTTTTCCGAAAGCTGTACGCCGCGCATGAGTCCGATACCTCTCACGTCCTCGACGAACTTGTACTTTCTCAGCATCATAAGTCTGTCCTGTAGGTGCTGTCCGACCTTTTCGACCGAGGCGAGAAAATCGGGGCGGTTTACTCTTTTCACGACGACGTTTGCCGCGGCGCAGGCGAGGGGATTGCCGCCGAAAGTCGTGCCGTGATCGCCGGGTGCGAACGCGCTTGCGACGGGGTCCCTTGCAAGTATCGCGCCTATGGGCACGCCGCCGGCAAGCCCCTTTGCGAGCGTCACGATGTCGGGCTGTATGCCGTAGTGCTCGAAGCAGAAGAACTTGCCCGTGCGCCCCACGCCAGTCTGAATTTCGTCGAGAACCAAAAGCACGCCGCGCTCCTTGCACAGGGCGTAGGTGTTTACGAGAAAGTCGTAGCTTGCGGGGGTCACTCCGCTTTCGCCCTGAACGGGCTCGAGCATGACCGCGCCGACGTCATCCGTAAGCGCGCGCTTTAAGGCGGCAAAATCGTTATACGGCACGTGTAAGAACCCCTCGGGGAGAGGCTCGAACGGATCCGAGTATTTCTTTTGTCCCGTCGCGGCAAGCGTCGTGAGCGTCCGACCGTGGAAAGCGTCGCTTGCGCAGAGTATCTTGTACTTGTTTTCGCCCTTTGACTTCCAATATTTGCGTACGAGCTTAATTGCGCCCTCGTTTGCTTCCGCACCGCTGTTTGCGAAAAAGACGCGCGAAAATATCGTGCCTTTGACCAGCCTTTCGGCAAGCTCGGACTGCGGCTCGTTGTAGTAGAGATTCGAGACGTGTATGAGCTTTTTCGCCTGATCGGCAACGGCGCGGGTAAGCTCTTCGTCGCCGTGTCCGAGGGCGTTCACCGCTATGCCTGCGCAAAAGTCCGTGTAATGTTTGCCGGCAGTGTCGTAAAGCTTCGCGCCCTTGCCGTGAGTAAAGCACAGATTATATCGATTGAACGTCGGCATATAGTATGCGTTCTCGCGCTCTTTGATCTTGTCGAAGTTGTTTTGTTCGGATTTCATGTATGTGTCCTTTCTAAACTCATGCCGTGACCATGGTGCCCACGCCGCTGTCCGTGAACAGCTCGAGAAGTATCGAGTGGGGAATGGTGCCGTTTACTATCTGTACTGATTTTATGCCGTGGCGTATCGCGTCTATGCAGCCGCGGACTTTGGGTATCATGCCGCCCCTAATGGCGCCAGAGGCGATCATCTTCTCGATCTCTTCCGTTGTTATGTGCGAAATGAGCGTGCTCGGGTCGTTTTCCTTTCTTCGTATGCCGTCTATATCCGTCAGGAATATCAGCTTTTCCGCACCCACCGCGCCGCCTATGGCGCCTGCCGCGGTGTCGGCGTTGACGTTATAGCCCACGCCCTGTTCGTCTGCGCCGATAGAGGAGATGACGGGGATATAATCGGCGGTAAGCGCGTCGAGCAGTTTATCGTTTATCGAGACGATCTCTCCGACAAAGCCTATATCCGCGCCGCCCGGACAGTATTTCTTCACCTTTATGAGCCCGGCGTCCTTGCCGCACAGCCCTACGGCTTTCACGCCCAAAGTGTTTAAAAGCGAAACGACGTTCTTGTTTATCTTGCCCGCAAGCACCATCTGGACTATCTCCATGGTCTTTTCGTCGGTGACGCGCAGTCCGCCCGAAAATTGCGGCTCGATGTGCACGCGCGAGAGCATGGAATTTATTTCCGGTCCGCCGCCGTGGACGAGTATGGGTTTTACACCGACCACTTTAAGGGCGGCTACGTCCTGCATGATCGTGCGCACCGTGCCCTCGTCGTTCATCGCATTGCCGCCGTACTTTATGACGATGGTTTTACCCGAAAACGCGCTTATGTAGGGCAAAGCCTCGACAAGGGTCTTTGCTCTCTCTATCATTTCATTCATATTATGCGTCATATAAAATAAGTCCTCTTTTTATAAATGCTCGCCGACTGCGGGCAGACCTTCGGCTTCGTCGAAACCGAACATTATGTTCATGTTCTGCACTGCCTGACCGCTTGCGCCCTTTATAAGGTTGTCTATTACGGAAACTATCTTTACCATTCCGTTTGCGGAATCGAGCGCAAAGCCTATTGCCGCGCAGTTGCTTCCGCGTACCGTCTTTAGCTCCGGAAGACTGCTGCCGCATATGCGCACGAACTTTTCGCCCTTGTACGCCTTTTCATAGCAAGCTGCGATTTCCCGAAGGTCTTTTGCCATAGTTTTAGCATATATCGTTTCGAGTATGCCGCGCTTTACGGGCAGAAGGTGCGGAGTAAAGATAAGGGAGGGAATACCCGTCTTTTCCTCTATCTCCGTAGTGTGCCTGTGTCCGACGGCGGAATAGACCTTGAAGTTGTCGTCCGTCTCGCAGAAGGAGTAGGCGACGTCGGATTTGCGTCCCGCGCCCGTAACGCCGCTCTTTGCGTCGACTATTACGCCCGTTTTGTCGATGAGCCCGCTCTCTACAAGGGGACGGAGGGCAAGTATGGCGGCGGTCGTATAGCACCCGGGGTTGCCGACAATGCGCGCCGTCTTTATTTTGTCGCGGTTTAACTCGCAAAGTCCGTATACGGCTTCGCTCAAAAGGTCGGCTCTCGGGTGCGTTACGCCGTAGGTGCTTTCGTAAAGAGCTTTCGACGCATACCGAAAATCGGCGGAAAGGTCGATAAGCTTTACGCCGCCGTCGACGAGCGCGCCGCCTATTTCCGCCGCCGCCGTATGCGGAAGCGCCGTGAACGCCACGTCCGAATTTTCAACTGCGCTCTTGTCGTATTCGGAAAACTTAAGCTGCGGATATGCGCCTTCGAGCGCGGGATATAATTCCCAAACATATTTGCCCGCTTCGCTTCTCGACGTTACGTAAGCGACGTCGGCGTGCTTATGTGCGGCGAGAAGTCTCAAAAGCATAAAGCCCGTATATCCGTTTGCGCCTATCACTGCGACTCGAATCTTGTCCATGTTGTTTCTCCGTAATGCATGATTTCATTTCCGCCCTGCCGAGCGGTTAAAATAACAGGTAAAAATCCTTCGTAAACAGTATACGGTAAAATGAATAAATATGCAAGCAAAACGACATATAAAGAGAGAAGAAAAATCGATTTTTTTATTTTCTGCGTAAAACCGCTTGAAATAGTCGCGCTAAAATGATATACTATTGTAAAGAAAAGAGATCGGCTTTGTGCGGTCATGCCGCGGCAAGGAGAGGAAAATGGCAGGCATATCGTTAAAACACATAAATAAGACCTTTTCGGGCGGTATATGCGCGCTCGCGGATTTCTCGCTTGACGTAAACGACGGGGAACTCGTAGTGCTCACGGGTCCTGCGGGAAGCGGAACGTCCACCGTGCTTCGGATAATATGCGGACTCGAAAGTCCGACGTCCGGCGAAGTGTACATCGACGGCAGTCTTTGCACATATTCGGACGCTCGCGAAAGAGACGTCGTGCTCGTCACGAACGAACACCCCGTATCGAACAGGAAAGCGACTGTTTACGATTGCCTCGCTTACGGACTGAAGCTGAGAAAGTATCCCTACGAGGAGATAGATTCGCGCGTGAGGGAAGCCGCGGCTTTCATGAACATCGAACATCTGTCGGAGACGAAGGCGTGCGAGCTTCCGCTTGGGGATCTTAAAAGAGTTGCGCTGGCACGCGCGCTTGTGAGAAGGAGCAAAGTCGTCCTTCTCGACAATATTTTGGACGGACTCGAAAAGAGCGACAGAATCGCTCTCATAAGCGATATAAGAAAAGTAAATAAGAAACTCGGTACGGCTTTTGTCTGCAGCGCAAACGACAGCGCGGACGCAATGACGCTCGGCGAGCGCGTGGCGGTAATGAAGGAAGGGCGTCTCAGGCAGTGCGACGCGCCGCAGTGGCTGTACGACAATCCCGCGGACGCGTTTGTCGCGGCATATCTCGGCGAGCCCGCAATAAATATGCTCGACGGAAAAATAATGTTCGACGAGGGCAAACTCATGCTCGATACGGGAAGCAGATTGCTCCCGATCACGCGCACTCGAGCAAAGCGGTTGCTCGGTCTCAAAGAAGAGTGCACAAACATAATAATAGGGATACGGGCGGAGGACATACACGCCGAACAGATGTTCATAGAGGCGTCGCCCGATACTATTATAGACGGCAGTGTGCGCCTTGTCGAGCGGCTCGGCGGCGAAAGCCTCATATACTTCAAGACGGACGGCAGGGCGCAAACCCTCATCGCGCGCGTAGACGCTCGCACTGCGGTAAACGAGGGCGAGCAGATCAAGCTTGCCGTCGACATAAACAGAATACAGTTGTTCGATAAGACTACGGGACGGAACCTTGCCGCGCTTCCCGCGCTCAATATGCTCGCTTGCCGTCTCGAGCCGGAGAATAACGGCTCGCTTTCGCTTCGTATGGGCGGAGAAAGCCACCCCGTGCCGGCGGCGGTCGCTTCGAGACTTTCGGACAGGAGCGTCATAGGCGAGGAGATATGTCTTGCCGTGCCGCCCGACGGAATGGAACTCGAGCCGTTCGAAGGCAGTGTTGCGCTCACGGGAGACGTGGATTTCACGGTGGAATATCCGAGCTATACGGCGGTATATCTCAAGATAGATTCATGCGAAAAGACGGTGGTCGCCGTTGTGCCGCACGAGCGCGATCTTTCGGCAGGCGAAAAGATAACGGTATACGTCAGCCCCGAAAAGCAGATATTGTGCCGAAAGAGCGGCGAACGTCTCATGGTCTCGCGTCCCATAACCGACAATACGGCGGTTGCGCGGGTGGATGCCGCTCAAGGCGGCGCGACGGCTGTCGTCGGAAAAAGTAAGCTTAAACTCGTCGGCGAGTGGCAGAGCGGAGCCCGAAACATTCGTATTCCGCCCATAGCCGTAAAGCTCGGCAAAGGCGAAAACACGATGTCTGCGACCGTGCTCGAATATGACTTTACGGGCGAGCGCACTATTCTGTACCTTCGCATAGACGGCTTCGAGCCGTACTTTACAGCCGCTGTTTCGGGCGCCGTCGACGTGGGGATAGGCGATAAAATAAAGCTTTCCGTGGCGCCTTCGGACATTTCGTCCGCCGAAGTCCTGCCGCTCACCGAGTATATAAAGAGCATTTCCAAATAGACTTTTTATGACTTTTACGAACAAGACGACGCTCGACGGATCTGACGAGCGCCGTTTTTTTGACGAATAATATATGCCATAGCCCGCGCATAATAAACAGCGGGGGAATATATAAAGTGAGAGTAAAACGCCTACATAAACTGTTTTTTCCGTCTTTGATATTGCTTTGCGGCATTGCGCTTATGTCGCTCGGCGCTTCGGTCGTGTCGTCCGAAGCCGCGCCCGCGCCCGACGTGTTCACCGTGACTTTCGAGTCCGACTCGGGCAGCTTTTGTTATATCGATCGCCGTATCGAGCCGACCGACTATCTTGTGGCGGACGAGATTTATGCGAGGAAGATAAACGCGCCGCTTACGGAAAAGCGCGCCATGATGTCCCGCGCAGTTCGTGCGGGCGCGAGCTACGAGCGCGCTGTGACGCTCTGTATGCCCAAGGCGGCGGATACGGTGGACGAGATGGAGCGTGCGCTGTATGTGCCCTGTAAGGACGCGGAGATGACCTTCGATCCTTCGGGCACGCCGCCGTTTACGATAAAGCGCGAAAAAAACGGTCGCAGGCTCGACAGGGAAAAGACCTTCGAACTCATCTACATCTGCGCTATGCGCGGCTATGGGGAAGGCATTGCGCCGCCCGTCGTGGCGGTAAAGCCGGAGGTGACGAGCGAAAAGCTCATTGCCCGTACTTACTTGCGCGCAAACTTTTCCACCGCGTTTTCGGCGGATAACGTCGATCGCTCTCATAACATAGCGCTTGCTCTCTCTCACGTCGACGGCACGGTCTTAAACCCCGGCGACGAGTTTTCTTTTAACACACTCGTCGGCGCGCGTACGGAAAACAGGGGATTCCGCCGGGCGAAAATAATAATGGACGGCGATTACGTGCTCGGCTTCGGCGGCGGAGTGTGCCAGGCGTCTACTACGCTCTACAACGCCGCGCTTCGTGCGGGGCTGGAAATAACCGAGGTGCACCCTCATTCGCTCACGTCGGGCTATGTAGCGGCTTCTCTCGACGCTATGGTCAATTCCTCGAGCGCAGATTTGAAGTTCAAAAACCCTCTGACCGAACCCGTGTATATAGCCGCACGGGCGGAAAACGGCATAGCGCGCGTTCGCATTTTCGGATCGAAGTCGGAACTCAAAATCGTCCCCGTCAGCATAATCAAGGAGACGATTGCTCCGCCCGAGGAAGAGGTCGTTCCCGACGTCGAGCACAAGTACTTGCCGAGCGAAGCGGAGAGCGGAGAAAGGCTTTTGATACGTAATCCCAAAGACGGAATAAAGAGCGAGGCATATCTCGAATACTACCGCGGCGCAGTCCTCGTCCGCCGCATAAAGATCCGCTCCGACTCCTACCGACCCTTGCGCGGCATGACCGTCTACGCCCCGTAAACAAAAGACGCGCAAATGTTTGCGCGTCTTTTGCGATCGTGTGCTTGGTATTTCCGAGCAGCTAAGATTTTACGGCTTTTTTCTTCTGCTCAAAGTATTTTCCGCCGACCCGCATGGAATTGAGAATGGCTACGATCGCCACTCCGACGTCGCCTATGACGGCAAGCCACATCGACGTTATGCCGAGCGCCGAAAGCACCATGATGACGACTTTCACGAGCAGAGAAATTATGATGTTTTCGAATACGATCGACATTGTCTTTTTCGCAATACGCTTCGAAAGGGGAATGCCGCCGAGATCGTCGCGCATGAGCACAACGTCCGAAGCTTCGATTGCCGCGTCGCTGCCCACGCCGCCCATGGCTATGCCGATGTCGGAACGCATTAGGACGGGGGCGTCGTTTATGCCGTCGCCTACAAAGCACAGTACGTCTTTGGGCTTTTTCTCGGCGAGCATACTCTCGACGCATTCGACCTTGTTTTGCGGAAGGAGAGAGGCCTTGTAGGAAGTGAGCCCTATTCTTTGCGCGACGCTCTTTGCGACGGCTTCGTTGTCGCCCGTGAGCATTACGGTCGAAGCGCCGAGCCTATTTAGCCCGCGCACCGTCTCTTCGGCTTCGGGCTTTATCTCGTCGGAAATGAGGAGCGAGCCGACAAATTCGTTTCCTCTCGCTACGTACACAAGCGTGCCTATGCCGTCGTGAGCGACAAATTCTATTCCGAGCTGTTTCATGAGCTTTTCGTTGCCGCAATAAATTACGTCGTCGCCGCGCTCGGCTTTCACTCCGAGTCCCGCAAGGTTGGTGAGGGTGTAGCCGCTTTCGATTTCTCCGCCGTAACACCCGATTACGGAGCGCGCTATGGGGTGGTTGGAATCCCTTTCAGCTATCGCGGCAAGCCTCAAAATTTCATCGCGCCGATTTTCCGGGGTCACTTCTGTTACGGCGAAATTGCCCTTTGTGAGAGTTCCCGTCTTGTCGAAAACGAATATATTCGCCTGTCCGAGCATTTCGAGATAGTTCGAGCCCTTTATGAGGATGCCGTTTTTCGATGCCGCTCCTATGCCCGCAAAGAAAGCGAGGGGGACGGATACGACGAGCGCGCACGGGCAGGATACGACGAGAAAGCTGAGTCCGCGATATATCCAGGTCAGCCACTCTCCGGTAAACAGAGCGGGCACGACGGCAAGCAGAGCCGCCGCAATGACGACCGTCGGCGTATAGTACTTCGAAAATTTGGTGATGAAGTTTTCCGATTTCGACTTGCGCGACGAGGCGTTCTCGACAAGTTCGAGTATCTTCGAAACGGTGGAATCGTAAAACTGCTTTGTCACTTTTATTTCGAGCTGGGACGTGAGATTGACGCAGCCGCTTACCACTTCGTTTCCCGTCTCGATTTCGCGCGGCAGAGATTCTCCCGTCAGAGCCTTTGTGTCAAGCGCCGAAGCTCCGCTTACGACAACGCCGTCGAGCGGCACTTTCTCACCGGGATTTACGACGATTATGTCGCCGACGTTCACGCTCTCGGGGTCTACTCTGACAAGCTCGTTCCCGCGTTTCAGGTTTGCGTAATCGGGTCGTATGTCCATAAGCGAGGCAATCGATCTGCGCGATTTTCCCGTTGCGTAGCTCTGGAAAAATTCTCCGACCTGATAGAAGAGAAGCACTGCGCACGCCTCGTCGAACCCCTCGACTTCGAGCCCCATTACGCCCGTGCAAATGCCGAGAGAAAACGCTCCGAGCGTCGCTATCGCCATGAGAAAGTTCTCGTCGAATATTTGCCCTCGGACGATGTTTCGCGCCGCCTTGAACAGCACGTCGTATCCTATGAGCACGTAGACGGCAAAGTACAGCGCAAAGGGGAGGACCCAGCCGGCATATCCGCCTATCGCGTCGGCAAGAACAATCACCTTATCCGTTATGAAGATCGCGGCGAAAATCCCGAGAGCGACGCATATTCGGATAAGATTCTTTTTCTGTTTTTTCGTGAATCCCGATTTCATAACTTCCTCCGCTAATTGCGAATTATGCGGCAGTCGGGTTCGACCTTTTTGCAGGTTCTCTCGACCGCGTCCATGATCTCTTCGAAGCGATTATCGTCCGCGTCGATCGTCAGACGCTGCGACATAAAGTTTACGTTTGCGTATGTCACGCCGTCGAGCTTCGCGATTGCTCGCTCCATTTTTGCGGCGCAGTTTGCACAGTCGAGATCTTCGAGTTTGTAGATTTTTTTCATGATTGTGTCTCCTTACAGATTATTGAATATTTATATTATTGAACAACTGTTCAAATAATGCCTTTTTAAAAACAGGGAAAACCCTGTGTGTTGTTTTGCGGTATTCGGCGTGCGCAAGCCTACTTATTTTTCGTTGACGTGCGTAATGCCGCATTCCATGATCTGCGTAACATGGTCGTCGTCGAGGGAGTAGCGCACCTCTTTGCCTTCCTTGGTGCCTTTCACGAGCTTTATGCCTCTCAGCACGCGAAGCTGGTGCGAAACGGCGGAAGTGCTCATGCCGACTCTTTCGGCGATTTCGCCGACGTACATATCGCGCTTCTGAAGACAGCCGAGTATCTTTACTCTCGTGGGGTCGCCGAGCGCCTTAAACAGCTCTGCAAGCGAGTAGACGACGTCGTCGTCGGGTAGGGGCGAAAGAGCCTCGATATTCGAATTTGTTTTTGTTTCGTCCATACGACCTCGCAACATTTGAACTCTTATTCAAATGTTCAATAGTATTATATACAATAGTTTTGCAATTGTCAACCGTTTTATATGATTTTTTTGTATTTAATTTTTGCCGCATATCGCTTCGTTTCGTACGGCGCAAAGCTAATGGGAATAACGAGGTGGAAATTACTGCTTGAATTCGCTTGACAATCCGCTGTATATGTTTTATAATTACAAGCGTTATATAACATATGTAATTAAAAGGATGACGCCGTATGCCGAAAATAACCGTTAATAGGGAAGAGATATGCAGGTGCGCACTCGAGCTTACGAGAAGGAGAGGCTTCGACAAAGTAAACGCAAGGAGTCTCGCAAAAGAAATGGGATATTCGGTTCAGCCGATATACAGCTGTTTTAAAAATATGGAGGGGCTTCGCTCCGCCGTATATTCCGAAGCCATGAAGTTCTATAACGATTTCATTTATTCGCGCGTTGACGAGTCCGCTGTTTTGGAGAGCATGGCAAAGGCTAACGTGGCTTTTGCCAAATACGAGACAAACCTTTTCAAGCTGCTGTTCTTCGGGGAGCTTAGCGGGCTCGATCACTTCGACGATATTTACGAGTGGATGGGGGACAAAGAGGCGACAAAGAGGCTTTCCGAAAAACTCGGGTTGCCGACGGAAAGCGCAAAGCAGATATACGTCATGCTCATAGTGTTCACGCACGGTGTGGCGACGATGACGGCGACGGGCGGTGCGAATATATCCGACGAAGAAATAGCGGACTTTCTCGAAAAAGGATATGCGGCGTTCGTTAAGGCTCAGAGAAATTAAAAAGATTTTTTTGTAACGGAGGAACATTTACAATTATGCACACCGAAATCATGCTAAGCTATCTTGCAAAGCTTGCGGCAAACAACGAACGCAGTTGGTACGCCGATCATAAAGCCGAACGTCAAAAGGCGACCGCGGCGTTTGAAGATTTCGTCGGGAAGCTGATGATTGGCATAGGCGGGTTCGATTCGAGCGTGCTCGGCTTCGATCCCAAGGAACTGACGTTCAAACAGGTGCGTGATACGCGCTTTTCAAAGGACAAGTCTCCGTACAATCCGTCCTTTCGCGCGCATATTTCGTCACGCGGCAAACTGCCTATCCCCGTCGGGTACTACGTAATGCTAAAGACGGGAAACGGGTCGTTTTTGGGCGGAGGTCTGTTTGCCGATATGTTTTCCGACGCTACGGCTATGGTACGCGACTATATCTCGACTCACGGCGACGAGTGGAACTCCGTGATAAACGACAGCCGTTTTAAAGAGCATTTTACGGTAAAAGGCACGTCGCTTAAAAATGTCCCCTCGGGCTACGACAAGAATCACCCTCAGGCAGAGTATCTGAAGTATAAGTCCTGGTATGTCGAGTATTTATTTACGGACGAAGAAGTTGCCGACGGCGAAAATTTCTTGCGCCGCTCCGTGGAACTGTTCGAACTCATGAAGCCGTTCAACGACTTTATCAACCGAGCGCTCAAAGACTTCGAAATGCCCTCGAGGCAGTAAGAATCCGAGGACTCGGCGAGAACAATTTTACTGTAATGACTATAGATGACGATAAATATACGTTTCGGATAGATATGTAAATTCGGGCTAAGGAGTTATAAATGAATTATAGTTGCGGTAATTGTCCGTATTGCCAGAGGACAAATGACGTATGGACGTGTTGGTGTTCATATTGGAATAAGGTCGTGCGCATTGGTGAAGGCTGCGAAAGAGAATAATGGATATTTTTGAAGAATACATATTGAAATACAAACGTAATCCCGAATGCCGTGCATTGACCTGTAAATCGTATGGCGAAGTTTACAAAAGGGAGCATCATTGTGATATTGATCCAAAGGCAACCAACTATGAATTGGCAACTTACGGGGATGCTTTATTGAAATTTGCATTATGTTCGCTGTTGTTGGATAAGTATGAACAGCTGTCCAAAGAAAAGGAAAAATACGAAACGGATAAGTTCTTAATTGAAACAGTAGCGAAACATTATCGGCTTTTGGATTATATGAACTTTGATAGAGATAATAAACAAATACCACAGTGCTATGAAACTTTTGAAAACGAAAACACAAAGTATATTGCCACCACGGTTGAAGCGGTTTTAGGTGCGATATATCGGCAAAATGCAGACTTCCGAAAGATCTGTGAACTTGTGGAAAGCTGGATGCAATTTTGATACTGAAAATCTTGTCAAAGAATAAGACATGACAAAAACCCGTGATTTCGTTTATAATCACGGGTTTTTTGGTGCATCCGTCGGGGCTCGAACCCGAACCGAGAGCGTCGGAGGCTCTTATGGTATCCAATTCCACCACGGGTGCATAGAGACCGGGAGGGGAAAGCGGCGAAAAAAACGGCGTTTCCCTTAAGACTAAGCCATTATACCACAAAAACAGACCGTTGTCAAATCGTCGCCGCTTCAAATCCGAGTGTCGCGACCAAAATATAAAAGCGTAATCGATGATCGCGCTTTTACAGTAGATATTGTTTCTTTCGGCGATATGCGTTTCGCGTATTTATTTTCCGCTGTCGCCGTAGTTGGAAAGCACGCGCGCGGACGGGTCGTTCACGTCGCAACCCTTCCAGGACTTGTTCGGCATCCAAAAGTCCGCGATCATGCCCGCTTGATTAGGATAGAACTTTTCGAAGATCTCGCGGTACAAAAGCGATTCTTTCGTGAACGGCTTGCAATGGTAGGCGTATTTTTCCGCGACTTTTTCCCAGTCGTCGCCGTACAGACCGTTTGCATACTCTTTGAGGTCGTCGACCATGGAGTGCCCCACGGCGTCGGAGAACGCTGCTTTTTCGCGGAACAGAATGGAATGGGGGAGAATGTCTCCGTCGAACGCTTTGCGCAAAAGGTACTTGCCGCAGCCGTGCGTGTTCATCTTGAGTTTCGGATCTATACTCATGACGTGGCGCACGAAATCGAGATCGCCGAACGGCACGCGTGCTTCGAGCGAATTTACGGAAATGCACCTGTCCGCACGCAGAACGTCGTACATATGCAGCTCGCTTACGCGCTTTACCGATTCTGCTTGAAAAGCCTCGGGCGAGGGCGCGAAGTCCGTGTATTTATACCCGAACAGTTCGTCGGAAATTTCACCGGTCAAAAGCACTTCTACGTCCGTCGTTTCGCGTATTTTCTTGCAGATAAGGTACATTCCCATGCTCGCGCGTATCGTCGTTATGTCGAACGTCCCGAGCGCTTCTATGACCGTCTCGAGACTGCCGAGCACTTCCTTTCTTGTCATGAATATTTCGGTGTGATCGCTTCCGATATAGTCCGCGACCTGTCTTGCGTATTTGAGATCGATTGCGTCCTTATCCATGCCTACGGCAAACGTGCGAATGGGCGACTTCGCGACCTTCTGTCCTATGGCGCAGACGAGCGACGAATCCAGCCCACCCGAAAGGAGAAAGCCGAGCGGCGCATCCGAATCGAGCCTCTTTTTTACGCCGACCGTGAGCTTTTCGCGTATTCCGCCGAGCGCGGTCTTTTCGTCGCAAATGACCTTGTTTGTCGCCGTTATATTGTTATAGCATACGAACTTTTCGCCGTCGTAATAGTGTCCGGGCGGAAAGGGAAGGACTTTTCCCTTGCACACGGATACGAGGTTTTTCGGCTCGCTCGCGAAGGCTATGCCGCCCTTTTCGCTATAGCCGTAATAGAGCGGGCGAATGCCTATGGGGTCGCGTGCGGCTATGTATTTTTTCTTGTCGCCGTCGTAAATGACGCAGGCAAATTCCGCGTCGAGCCTTGAGAACATCTCGGTGCCGTACAGCTCGTACATAGGGAGTATTATCTCGCAATCGCTCCCCGAAACAAAACTATAGCCCTCGCTTTCGAGGATCTTCTTTTCCTTGCGGAAGCCGTACAGCTCGCCGTTGCAGACGACGAAATTGTTTTTGAATCGGAACGGCTGCATACCGTGCTCGTCGAGCCCCATGATTGCGAGGCGATGAAATCCGACATAGCCGTTTTCGGTTTCCTCGAAAACGCTCATATCGGGTCCGCGCGATAGCGTTTTGTCGAACGCTTTTTTTGCGGCGTCCGCGCTCACGGCTTTGTCTGTAAGGCAGAAGATAGAACACATAAGGGGATAAGTCTCCTTGAATTTTAATTATCATACATTAAAGCGCGAGCAAAGTCAAGCGAAAAGCCGCTCGGATGGGAATTTATTTTGATAAAGTGCTAAAGCGAGCGAAAAAAGGCGGAACAAATCGTTTCAAGCTCTTTGCGTAACGATTGACAAGAGCGATAAAGAATGGTAAAATACATAAAGTAATCTTAAAGATTTCGGAGGCTAAAATGCTCAAGATAAGCGAAATAAAACAACACGACGGCGAGACCGTGGAAATAGCCGGCTTCGTCAAGCAGGTAAGAGACCTTAAGAAAATGCAGTTCGTCATACTGCGCGACGTCACCGAGTCGGTGCAGGTCACGATCTTCAAGGGCGAGGAGTATAAAAAGCTCAACGAAACGGTAAGCTCGCTCACGCTCGAATCGTCGGTCAAGATAAAGGGAAAAGTTCACGTCGATTCGTTCGTCAAGCTGAACGGCGTAGAGCTTCTCGCCGAACAGATAGAGATAGCCAACCTTGCCGACAACAATCTTCCCATAGACCTCACCGATTTCAACGAGTCGAATCGCGATCTTCGTCTCGATTGGCGTTTCTTGGATCTGAGAAGCCGCGAACACCAGCTGATCTTCCGCGTGCAGACGACGGCGGAAATGGCGATGCGCGAGTTTTGGATAGATCACGGATTTACCGAAATTCACTCGCCCAAGCTCATGGGCAACCCGAGCGAATCGGGAGCCGAGCTTTTCGAGCTCAATTACTTCGGCGGCAAGGCATATCTTGCTCAGTCTCCGCAGTTCTATAAGCAGATGGCGATCGCCGCAGGCTTCGAAAAGGTGTTCGAGATAGGACCGGTTTTCCGCGCGAATAAGTCGTTCACGTCCCGCCACGACACCGAGTTCACGAGCGTAGACTGCGAGTTCGCCTGGATAGACTCGTATGAGGACGTAATGAAGTTCGAGGAGGAATGGATAGCTTACCTCATAAAGCGCGTCAAGGAAAAGCACGGCGACGAGATAAAGGAAGTGCTCGGCAGAGATATAGTTGTGCCCAAGACGCCCTTCCCGCGCGTGAGCATGGACGAAGCGAAGGAAATCATAAAGTCGCTCGACTACGAAGTTCCGCCCGAAACCAAAGGCGATTTGGATCCGACTGCGGAACGCCTGCTCGGCAAATATTTCAAGGAAAAGGCGGGAAGCGATTTCGTGTTCGTGACGGAATTTCCGACCTCGATTCGCCCGTTCTATCATATGTATAAGCCGTCCGACCCGACTAAGACCTTAAGCTTCGACCTTCTGTGGAACGGTCTCGAAGTGACGACGGGCGCACAGCGCGAACACCGTTTCCCCGTCATAGTGAAACAGGGCATAGAAAAGGGGCTCATACCCGCTTCCGCAATGAATGACAGAGGCGAAGTCGTTATCGAAAATCTGCCTTCCGGGCTTAAGGATTATCTCATGTGCTTCAACTACGGCTGTCCTCCGCACGGCGGCTACGGCTTCGGTCTCACACGTATGCTCATGAACCTTTTGGGTTACACGAACGTGCGCGAAGTTACATTCATATATCGCGGCGTGGATAGATTGAGACCTTAACAAAGCTTCTTCCGACGGCTTATATACTCCACGAATACGAACTGCGCTCAAGGTGACAAGAAAGTATCATGTCGCGCACTCTTCTTTTGTCATTTCGAGCGAAGTCATCTGTTACATTGTCATTCCGAGCGAAGTCGAGGAATCTAAAGACCTTTCGACTACGCTCAAGGTGACAGTGGCACCTCATGTCATTCCGAGCGAAGTCGAGGAATCTAAAGACATTTCGACTACGCTCAAGGTGACAGTGGCACCTCATGTCATTTCGAGCGAAGTCGAGAAATCCAAACCTATAAAAAAGGCTCCCTTTAGCAAGGGAAGCTGTCGGCGATAGGCGACTGAGGGGATTGTTATCCTATAAACGATCGTTACTTCTTGTCTTTTTCGAGAGCCTTTTCGAAAAAAGGCGCAAACAGCGTGCAAAGTGTTACATTCGCGAAAGAAACAAGTTAGTTGCCAACAAACAAAAAAATTTTTATGTTGCTTTTAAAAAGTAACAATGGAGTAATAATGAAACATATTGACATTAAAGAACTCTATTCTTCTCCCGATAAATACGTCGGAAAGAGCGTTACGGTCTGCGGTTGGGTGCGCACGGCGCGCGACTCCAAGACGATAGCGTTTGTCGAAATAAACGACGGAACGGCGTTTAAAAATATGCAGCTTATTGCCGAAAAGGGCAAGGTGGACGAGGACAGCCTTAAAAGCGTTATGCCCGTAGGTACCGCGCTCAAAGCCGTAGGCAAATATGTCGAGTCGGAAAAGAACGGCTATGAGATACAGCTCGAAAAGGTCGAGCTTCTCGGAGCTTGCCCAGACGACTATCCTCTTCAGAAAAAGCGCCACACGCTCGAATTTTTGCGCACGATCCCGCACCTTCGCGCACGCACGCGCTACTTCGAAGCGGTGTTTGCCGTCCGCGACGCACTCTCTCACGCCGTGCACGGGTATTTTAAGAGGAACGGCTATAAGTACATTCATGCGCCGATCATTACGGGAAGCGACTGCGAGGGCGCGGGCGAGATGTTCCGCGTTACTACAAAAGAGTGGAACGCCAAAGCCAAAACCGAAAGCGAGTATTACAAGGACGACTTCTTCGGAAAGAAAGCTGGTCTCACCGTTTCGGCGCAGCTCGAGGGCGAAATGGCGGCAATGGGGCTGGGAAGAATTTATACGTTCGGACCGACTTTCCGTGCCGAGCACAGCAACACTACGCGCCATGCGGCAGAGTTTTGGCAGATAGAGCCCGAGGTGTGTTTTGCCGACATCGACGATATAATCGAGATAGCCGAGGACTTCATAAAGTCGATAATACGGGATACGATTTCCGCTTGTCCCGACGAAATAGACTTCTTCGACAGCTGGGTCGAAAAGGGGCTTAAGGAAAAACTCAATCACGTATTAAACAGCGATTTCGGACGCGTCACCTATACCGAAGCAGTCGAGATCCTCAAAAAATCTGGCAGACAGTTCACATATCCCGTAGAGTGGGGGCTCGATTTGCAGACCGAGCACGAAAAGTATCTTACCGACGAGTACTTCAAAAAACCGCTTTTCGTAGTCGATTATCCCGCCGACATCAAGGCGTTCTATATGAAACAAAATCCCGACGGTAAGACCGTTGCGGCGACCGATCTTCTCGTGCCGGGAATAGGCGAAATAATCGGTTGCAGCGAGCGCGAGGCGGATCTCGAAAAGCTCAAAGCCGCCATGACAAAGCGCGGTATGCCTCTCGACGGCTACACCGAATATCTCGATACGCGCAAATACGGCAGCGTTCCGCACAGCGGTTTCGGTCTCGGCTTCGACAGAGCAATGATGTACATCACGGGCGTGCAGAATATTAGGGATACTTTGCTTTTCCCCCGCACGGTCGGCTCTCTCTGACGGTGTATAAACATCGCGATACGGGTTGCGTGCGCCTCGCCCTCGGTTGTGTACGAAAGAGTACACGCGCCATTCGGGACTCGTCGCCGACTGCCTGTCTTACTCGCATCTAAGCCGTATTCGCTAAGGCTTTTTACTCCGCTTTGCTTCGTGGCGTTCGTCGCTCCGCTCCTCGGCTGAAGGCGTTCGCTTCGCCTATAAGGCTGGCTCGGCTAAGCAGTGCCGAATGTCATTTCGACCGAAGCTCGAAGAGCGAAGCGGAGAAATCCAAACCTAAAAATCCGCGCCGTCTTGGTCATGTACAAAAAAGTACACTCCATTCGTCGGTGCTCGCTTGCCTTGTCTTGCTCGTTTCTAAGCCGTCAAGTTCCTTTCCCTTCATCTTTTTCGAGAGCCTTTTCGAAAAAAGGCGCAAAAATCTTTCCGAAGGAGTCCTCTATGCCCGACGAACAACTTACATTATTCGAAGAGGGTGAACAGCCGCTTGCGGCAAGACTTCGCCCGCGCAGTCTCGACGAGTTTACGGGACAAAAGCACCTTTTGGGAGAGGGTAAAGTTCTTCGTCGGATAATCGAAAGCGACAGGGTGGGTTCTATGATTTTCTGGGGACCTCCGGGCGTGGGCAAGACTACGCTTGCACGTATAATCGCGGGCAAGACCCGTTCTACGTTCATAGACTTTTCGGCAGTCACGAGTGGCATAAAAGAGATAAAGGAAGTAATGCAGCAGGCGGAAAAGAGCCGCCGTTTCGGTGTGCGCACCATTCTTTTCGTCGACGAGATACATCGTTTCAATAAGGCACAGCAGGACGCTTTTTTGCCGTTCGTCGAAAAAGGAAGCATTATTCTCATAGGGGCGACTACGGAAAACCCCTCGTTCGAGGTGAACGGCGCACTTCTTTCCCGCTGTAAGGTTTTCGTATTGCAGGCGCTAAAAACCGAGGAGCTTTCGGAGCTTTTGACGCACGCCATAAAGGACGAGCGCGGCTTCGGCGGACAGAAGATAGACATCGCGCCCGAAACCGTCGAGACCATAGCGGCGTTTGCGAACGGCGACGCGAGAAGCGCGCTTTCCACACTCGAAATGGCTGTCCTTAACGGAGACATGGACGCGGACGGAAAAATCACCGTCACAAAAGAGACGGTCGAGCAGTGCACGGCTAAAAAGTCGCTGCTGTACGATAAAAACGGCGAGGAGCACTATAATCTGATTTCCGCGCTCCATAAGTCCATGCGCAATTCCGACCCCGACGCTTCCGTCTATTGGCTGGCAAGAATGCTCGAGGCGGGCGAGGACGTGCTGTACGTCGCAAGGAGAATAGTCCGCTTTGCGAGCGAGGACATAGGGCTCGCCGATCCGCGCGCTTTGGAAACGGCGGTCGCAGCCTATCAGGCGTGTCACTTCATAGGTATGCCCGAGTGCAGCGTGCACCTCACGCAAGCCGTCGTCTACATGGCTATGTCGCCGAAGTCGAACGCGCTCGACTTGGCATATATGCGTGCAAAAAAGGACGCGCTCGAAACGCTTGCCGAACCCGTGCCGCTCGCCATTCGCAATGCTCCGACAAAGCTCATGAAGGAACTCGACTACGGCAAGGGCTATAAGTACGCGCACGACTACGAAGGCAAAATCACGAATATGCAGTGTCTGCCCGATAATCTCGTCGGAAGGGAATACTATACTCCGACCGACGAAGGACTCGAGGCCCGCTATAAGACCCGCCTTGCCGAGATAAAAGACTACAAAAAATCCCTGAACAGTCGCGATTAGTGACGGTAAAGGGTTTTTATTTACCTAAAAGTTTACACTTTCAACCTACTTTTCTAAGTTTATGTCAATAAACGGCAAGTTTGCGCCAAGCTATTGACAAAACAGTAATTTTATGGTATTATATTCTTACAGAGCAAGAGCAAACTGTAAATTTTACGGAGGATGAAAATGATGAAAGCGGCGAGAAAATTGACGGCAGTCGCGTTGATTGCGGTTATGACGCTCGTAACATTGTGTTTTACGGCGTGTACAGAATCGAAGGATAAGATAGTCGGTAATGCCGATGTTTCCGCATCGGAGCGGGTATTGGAAAAATTTTTCGGCAACGAAAGAACCGTAACAATTACGGACGACGAAGAATATTATTCACAAACGGTATATTTTAGAAACGAAGAAGATTTTTGTTCCGAGAGAAATAAAAGCTCGGCAAACGGTCTTAACGCAAAAGCAAAAGTTAATAGCGGCGCGTTGCCGAAAAAAACGGACGGCAAGTTTGTAATCGGAGCGAGAAAACGCGTTTGGGTGGAAGAAGTGTATTACGGAGGTGATGTGGTAGGTAGTAGGTTATTGCGTTCGGAGGAAATCGAAAGTAATAATGTTTCGACATACGGATATTTGGGAGACGCTTCTGAGAGTAAGTTCTCTTTGGATATAGATATGTACGTTATTTACGAACCTCGGGAAGAGTACTACTATGTTGCGGGAAATGCATATTGGAGTAGTGAAAGTGTATTGGGTGGAGAAAAATATCCCGAAGACTCCTCAGATGATTTTATGGGCTTGACTTGGGGCGGCGACGGAGAATTAAAAGTTGTTGACAGATCTTTTGAAGGGGAATACCGAGACGGAACCGCAATAAGTGCAAGTACTAAGATTTCGGATACTTATGCCGGATATTGTTGGCAATTCAGAGAAAAAACAGGTCTTTGGGAAACTTCAATGAGAGATGCGACTTGCGACGTCGTATTGAAAAAGACATATCAAGAATTGAAATACAAAGAGACAAATGCAAAATTTACTTATATTCACACATATAATAAAGTAAAACCGAGCGTGAGTATATCTCTAAGCGCAAACGGTTTGGCAGCATCTATTATTCTTTCTCAAGAAAAAGATACCTGGCAGCTGCAAATAGATGTACCTGCGCTTATATATTAAAAAAGGAGAATAAAATTTATGAAAAAAATTCCGTTTATACTGCTCGGCATCACATTATTGCTGATAATAATATTTTTGTGCTTTTCGTCGTATTACGGGCTTGAATATATTTCGCCGATGATTTCGATTACGGCAGTTATAGCCAATCTTGTATTTTTGACAGTCATAACCTATTGCGTGATCGGTATTTATATTAACGGTAAGAAAAAATAATATCGTAAAAAACACATTGCTGGTAGGCTTCACATTAAAGCCTACCAGCTTTTTTATTGCCCGCAATGGCATTCCTTGAGTTAAGTGAAGCTGTTTGAGCGTCAGGGAGGTGAGAGCGTTCGGTCGCGCTTATTGAAATCTACCTTTTCCACGGCGTTGTCTATGGCGTTGCCGAACAGAGAATAGAGGTGCGACGGCGAAACGAACGACAGGAGCTTTCCGTCGGCGCTTTTAAATTCCCTTATTTGTTTCGTGTTTGTCAAACCGTCCTTTTTTTCGCTTCGTACATACCGATTGCGGCGGCGATCGAAAGGTTGAGGCTGTCCACCTTGTCCGTGCACGGAATGATTACGCTTTGCCCGAGCGAGGCAAACTCTTCCGGAAGTCCGTGCGCTTCGTTGCCGAAAACAAGCGCAAAGGGCGAGGCGAACTCGACCTTATCGATAGGCAGGCTTGCCGACAGCATAAAGGGGTATAGGTTGTGCGCAAAGCGCGCGCGGTACTCGTCGATACTCTTAAATACTTCGACGTTCAGTCGGAACAACGCGCCCATGGACGCGCGGACGACCTCGGGCGAAAATATATCCGCGCACGGCTCGATAAGCGCCACGTTGTCATATCCGAGCCCGAGCGCCGTGCGCAAGACGGTTCCGACGTTGCCCGCGTTCATCGGCGAAACGAGCACTGTATGCGGAGCGCCGCCGTCGAGCTTCGTAGTGTATTTTTCGAATTCGCCGATAACAAAGCAGTTTTCTTTGGGAGACAGAATGTTGAAAGCCTTTTCGCTCTCTATGGGCTGTATGCCGAGCGCCTTGCACATTCCGACGAGTTTAAAGTAGCTGTCGTTTTTCGTGACGCAGGGGTGGACGTAGATTGCGCGGACCTTTTCGGGTCTGGCGGAAATAAGCTCGAACGTGACCGTCATGCCGAGCGCATAAGAAAATCCGAATTCCTTTCTATATCGTTTCATGCGTCCGTCTCAAAGCTTTTCGAGCTTCGCGCCCTCTTTCGTGTCCACGACTTTGAATCCGAGCGCGGCGATTTTGTCCCGCAGTTCGTCCGACTTTGCCCAGTCCTTTGCTTTGCGCGCAAGCTGTCTTTCTTCCGCGAGCGCGGCTACTTCTTTCGGTATCTCTACGGGCTCGGAGTTTTCCTCCTTGAGCGGCTCGGGCTTGTCGAGCGAGAGACCGAGCACTCTGTCGAAGTCGAGCGCGGCGGCATATATGTCGCGGCTCGGCTTTTCCTTGAGCATCGTCCACAGCACGCCGAGCGCAAGCGGTACGTTTAAATCGTCGTTTACAGCGTCGGTAAATTCCTTTTTGTATTTTTCTATTGTTTCGGGTGCGGTCGGCGCGTTCGAGTTTTTGTGCTTGAAGCAGAGGTCGAGAAGTCTGAGGTATGACACCTGCGCCGAGTCGAGCCCTTCGAACGTGAAGTTGAGCTTTTTGCGGTAGTGCGCGTTAAGCGCAAGATACCGAAGGGCAAGAGGGCGGTAGCCGCGCTCTATGAGGTTTTCGACGGTGTATGTGTTGCCGAGCGACTTAGACATCTTGCCGCCGTCCACGCACATGAACTCGCAGTGCATCCAATAGTCGACCGTCTTACAGCCCTCTTTTGCTTCGCTCTGAGCTATCTCGTTTTCGTGATGGACGGGAATGTGGTCTATGCCGCCCGTGTGGATGTCGAACACCTTGCCGAGGTATTTGCGGCTCATGGTCGAGCACTCGATGTGCCAGCCCGGGTATCCGAGCCCCCAGGGCGAATCCCATTTCATTATGTGGTTGGGTTCGGCTATTTTCCACAGAGCAAAGTCTGCGGGGTGGCGCTTTGCGGTGTTGACCTCGACGCGCGCGCCCGCTATCTGATCCTCGAGCTTGAGTCTCGAAAGCTTGCCGTATCCTTCGAACTTTCCGATGTCGAAGTACACTGCGTCGCCCGTAAAGTATCCGTAGCCCTTGTCGCAGAGATCTTTGACATAGGCGATCATGTCGTCGATGTGGTCGGTGGCTTTTGCTATTATCTCGGGCTTACCTATATTGAGACGGGCAAGATCTTTCATAAAAGCAGCCGTGTAAAATTCCGCGATCTCCTCGGGCGACTTTTTAAGCTGTCTGCTTACCTGTTCCATCTTGTCTTCGCCTTCGTCTCCGTCCGAGAGCAGATGTCCCACGTCCGTAATGTTCATTACGCCCTTGAGCTTATAGCCGTTGTATTTCAGCACGCGCCTTAACGTGTCCATAAACATATACGCGCGAAGATTGCCTATGTGCGCGTAGTTGTACACGGTGGGACCGCACGAATACATCGTTACGGCTTTGTCGGAAATGGGGACGAACTCCTCTTTCTTTCTTGACAGAGTGTTGTAAAATTTAAGCATGATACATTCCTTTTTAGCGGCTTATTTGTTACGTTTTTTTGTCATTCCGAGCGGAGCGCAGTTAGCGCAGAGCGGCGAGAAGCTGTGCTTAAAGCCGGAAGCTGTCTGCGAAGCAGACTGAGGGATTGTTCACTTTTCTCCGACCTTTCTCTCCAATTCCTCTATTCTTGCCTTAAGCTGTTCGAGCTCTTCGGAAACGGGGTCGGGGAGAGATTGATTGAGGTCGTCCACGCGCTCGCCGCCTATTCTTACGACGCGCCCGGGCACGCCCACGACGGTTGCGCTCGGCGGCACTTCCTTGAGCACTATCGAGCCCGCGCCTATCTTCGCATTCTTGCCCACGGTGAACGGACCGAGCACTTTTGCGCCCGCGCTTATCATTACGCCGTCCTCTATCGTCGGGTGGCGCTTGCCCTTGTCTTTTCCCGTGCCGCCGAGCGTAACGCCCTGATAGATTACGACGTTGTTGCCGACGACGGCAGTCTCGCCGATGACGACCCCCACGCCGTGATCGATAAACACGCCTTCGCCTATGCGCGCGGCAGGGTGTATCTCTACCCCCGTAAAGAATTTCGCGAGCGTGGAAATTATGCGCGCGAGGAGCTTATAGCGGTGGCGGTGGAAAAAGTGCGCAAGCCTGTACATGACAAGCGCATGAAAGCCGCTGTAGGTGAGTATGACCTCCAGCCGGCTTCGGGCGGCGGGGTCGTGCTTGAACACCGATTGTAAATCTTTTTCTATAACAGACATGATATTATATATTAAATATTTCCCTTCTGAGTGCGGTTTTCTACAAACGACAGGAGCCTCGTCGCACTCTCGAGCGTCTCGACGGCGCTCTCGTATTCCTTTTCGTCATCTATAAACGACGCAAACGACTTTTCTATCTCTTCGAGCTTCGTCTCGATATACTCTCTGCCTGCGTCCGTGATGTGATAGGCGGTCTCGCGTCTCGAAAAAAGCTTGTGCCTTTCCATAAATCCGCGCTTTTCCAGCCCGTTTGCGATCGATGCGAGATTGCTTTTCTGAAGCTCGAGCAGATCGATTATGGTATTGGGAGTCAGGGGCTTTTCCCTTATGAGAAAGAGTATTTTCGCGTCGAGCGAAAGCGTTCCTTTCCTGCGGCCTTCCGACTGCGTTATACACGCTTTTCTCGTCGCTATCCTTAGCCTTACCGCCGCTTCTGCAATTTTACCTTTTTCCATGCCGCACCGTCCGAGTTATGATAAAATAACGAATTTACGGATATTATAGCACTGATAGGCTGTATATGTCAACTGTTTTCCCGAGGGCGCATAAACGTCTTAATACGGGCTGCGTGTTCCTCGACGCACGGAGCGCAGTACGAATAAGTACAGCACCCGTGCGTCTCATAACCTGTTGCCCGTCTTACTCGCATCTAACCTGTCGGGTGTCCGAACATCGCCCCATGTCATTCCGAGCGGAGGTACCATTGCATTGTCATTTCGACCGAAGCTCGGAGAGCGAAGCGGAGAAATCTCAATCTAAATAAAAGACCTTTCGACTGCGCTCAAGGTGACGGCGGTGTCCCGTGTCATTCCGATTTAGCCGAGCACGGAGCGCGAACGCCGCGAAGCGAAGCATAACTTCCATTATGTCATTTCGAGCGGAGCGAAGCGAAGTCGAGAAATCCAAACCTAAGAAAGGGAAAAAGATGTTTCGACTACGTCCTAACGGACTCCGCTCAACATGACAATGCAGTTGCGTTCTCTTTCATGTCATTTCGAGCTTGTCGAGAAATCTATTCCTCTAAAAAGCCTTCCCTTGAGAGGGAAGGTGGCACCGTGCAGAGGCGTAGCCGAACACGGTGACGGATGAGTAGACAATTGTAAAAAAGACTGTTGTTTCTTAAAGTTGAATCTTAATCCTCTAAAAAGGGTTCTTAGGGTGAAACCCTAAGTAGTTGCGGGGTGGGGTTCAA
>CAJULE010000018.1 GCA_910587445.1 uncultured Christensenellaceae bacterium | reverse complement strand
ACGCTGCTCTTCCGCATATAAATTGCGGTGACTGCGGCGCGCCCACTTGTATGGCTTTTGCGGAAGATGTCGTAAAGGGACTCGACGTAAAGTGTAAATACGCGGGAGAGGAGAAAAAGTCATGAAAGTGTCGGAAATAGCGGACAAGCTCGGCGGAAACGTCATTGTGGAAACCGACGCCGATCCGCGTGCTTTTTATGCGGGCGACTTTTTGAGTCGCGTAATGGGTAAGGCGCCTTCGGACAGCGTGTGGATAACCGTTATGGGCAATGTCAATGTGGCGGGAGTCGCCGTGCTTGCCGAAGTGAAAGTCGTTGTCGTTTGCGAGGGGGTAATTCCCGCGGAGCAGCTTATAGAAAAATGCAAGGAGGAGAACATAGCTCTCGTTACGACGGACAAAGGCGTTTACGAATGTTGCCGTCTCGTAGGCTGATCCGAGAGAAATGCGTTTTTATTACGATTTACACATTCATTCATGTCTGTCGCCTTGCGGCGACGACGATATGACGCCGTGCAATATAGTCGGTATGGCAAAGCTCATCGGTCTCGACGTAATAGCGCTTACAGACCATAACACCTGCCGAAACGCGCCCGCAGTTTTAAAGGCGGCGGCGAATGTCGGCATAACCGCGCTTGCGGGAATGGAGCTCACAACAAGCGAGGACGTGCACATAGTCATGTTGTTTCCCTCGCTCGAGAATGCGCTTGCGTTCAACGATTATGTCGACATAAAGCGCATGAGGATAAAAAACCGTCCCGACATTTACGGAAATCAGCTTGTGCTCGACGAGAATGACGGTATCATCGGTGCGGAGAACGATTTACTCATTGCCGCGACCGAAATCGGAGTGTACGATACGGCTCGGCTTGCGTACGAGTACGGCGGAGTGGCTATTCCCGCCCATATCGATAGGGACGGAAACGGACTGATATCTATGCTCGGGGCTATCGAAAAAGATATGAATTTCTCTACCGTCGAGTTTTCGCTGACGGCAGGAGAGGACTTTAAAAAAAGATATATCGACGAAGGCTACGGATTTGTGCGAAATTCCGACGCTCACCGATTGGAAAGCATAAGCGAGCGTGAAAACTTTATCGAACTTGACAAGTTGACTCCCGAAGCAATCATAGCAGTGCTTCGCGGAAAACAATAAAACGGAAGATAATCTATAAGACAATATAAAAGGAGATTTGGATATGATAAACTCGTTTCAGGACACACCCGCACAAGCGGCGGAAATGAATGCGGCTCTTAACGAGCTCAAAACCGTTCCCGGTCCGCTCATGAAGGCGTTGCAAAAGGCGCAGGAGATCTACGGCTGGCTTCCCGCGCCCGTGCTCGTGCACATTGCGTCTTTCTTCGACGTACCGCTCGAGGAGATTTACGGCATTGCTACGTTCTACTCGCAGTTCAATTTGAACCCGAGCGGCAAGAATAAGATAGGCGTTTGCCTCGGCACGGCTTGCTACGTAAAGGGCTCGGGCGATATACTCAAGGCGCTCGAAGAAAAGCTCGGAGTATCGGCGGGTACTACGACGTCCGATAGGCAGTTCACGCTCGAAGCTACGCGTTGCATCGGTTGTTGCGGTCTTGCGCCCGTACTCACCGTGAACGGAGAAGTTTACGGCAAGCTTACGCTCGACGACGTGGACAAGATAGTTTCCAAGTACAGAGACTGACGTGGAAGAGCTCGCGCTTAATATTCTCGACATAGCCTGCAATTCCGTTCGTGCCGAGGCAAGTCTTATAAAGATAGATATTGCCGCAGACACCGTAAAGGACGTTTTGCTGATTTCCGTTTCCGACGACGGGAAGGGCATGAGCGAGGAGTTCTTAAGGACGGTTACCGATCCGTTCGCCACCACGCGCACGACGCGAAAGGTGGGAATGGGTATACCGCTGTTTAAAATGGCGGCGGAAAACTCGGACGGAAGCTTTCTTATAACTTCCAAAGTAGGTGTGGGCACGACTACGAAAGCAACCTTTGCGCTCTCGCACATAGACAGGATGCCGCTCGGAGACGTTGCTGGCACTGTTGTCGCCTTAATAGGGCAAGCAGAGAAAGCCGACATAGTCCTAAACTATTCGGTAGACGGGAAAGAGTATGTGTTCGATACGCGCCGGGTTAAGGAAATACTTGACGGAGTGGATATAAACTCAACCGAAATCATTGTCTATCTTAAAGAAATGATAGACGAAAATATTACGAGTATCAATGGAGGATTGATAATATGAAAACTTTGGCTGAATTACAAGCTATACGGGATAGGCAGAAAATGCAGATGGCTTCCCGCAGCGGTGACGACGAGGGCAAGATAAAAGTTGTCGTCGGCATGGCTACCTGCGGCATAGCGGCAGGAGCACGTCCCGTCCTTAACACGATCATAGAAGAAGTGGAAAATCGCAAGCTGACGAACGTACAGGTCACGCAGACGGGTTGCATAGGTATGTGCAAGCTCGAGCCGCTTGTCGACGTCATAGTTCCCGGTAAAGAAAAAGTGACGTATGTGCACGTTACTCCCGAGAAAGCTCGCGCAATAGTTTCCGGACATATCGTGAACGGACAGGTCGTGACCGAGTATACGGTTGCGGGCGAGAAAGCGTAAGGAGGAAATATAAATGCTGGAAAGAGCACACATACTTGTTTGCGGCGGCACGGGTTGTACGTCGGGAAACAGTAACAAAATATACAGCGAATTTGTCGAGCACCTTAAAGCCAACGGGCTCGATAAGGAAGTAAAGATAATCATGACCGGTTGCTTCGGTCTCTGTGCACGCGGTCCCATAGTCGTCGTATATCCCGACGGTTCGTTCTATCAGCACGTGCAGCCCGAGGACGTAAAAGAGATCGTCACCGAGCACATACTTAAGGGCAGACCGGTCGAAAGATTGCTTCATTCGGAAAAGCAGGAAGACGGCACTCGCAAAGCCATAAACGAGACCGATTTCTATAAGCGTCAAAAGCGCGTCGTGCTTCGTAATTGCGGAATTATAAATCCCGAAAACATCGACGAGTATCTCGCTTACGACGGATACAAGGCATATGAAAAAGCAGTCACGGAAATGACTCCGCAGGAAGTAATAGACACTATCAAAAAGAGCGGTCTGCGCGGTCGCGGCGGCGGAGGTTTCTCCACGGGCGTAAAGTGGCAGTTCGCTCACGATTCGCAAGCGGATCAAAAGTACGTCGTATGTAACGCCGACGAGGGCGATCCGGGCGCATTCATGGACCGTTCGCTTCTCGAGGGCGATCCTCATGCGGTTATCGAGGCGATGATGATCGCAGGCTATGCCATCGGCGCAACGAAGGGCTATATATATGTGCGTGCCGAATATCCGATTGCCGTCGAGCGTCTCGAGATCGCTATTGCGCAGGCTCGCGATTACGGCATACTCGGAAGGAACGTAATGGGTCTCGGATACGATTTCGACATCGAGCTCAGATTGGGAGCCGGTGCGTTTGTCTGCGGCGAGGAAACGGCGCTTTTGCAGAGCACGGAAGGTAAGCGCGGCGAGCCACGTCAGCGTCCGCCGTTCCCTGCGGTAAAGGGTCTGTTCGGCAAGCCCACGCTTATAAACAACGTGGAGACATACGGCAATATCACGCAGATTATTTTGAACGGTCCCGAGTGGTTTGCATCCATGGGTACCGAAAAGAGCAAGGGAACAAAGGTATTTGCTCTCGGCGGTAAGATACATAACACCGGTCTCGTGGAAATACCCATGGGCACCACGCTTCGCACGATAATCGAAGAAATAGGCGGCGGTATTCCCAACGGCAAAAAGTTCAAGGCGGCTCAGACGGGCGGTCCTTCGGGCGGCTGTATTCCCGCATCGCTTATCGATACGAAGATAGATTATGACAACCTTATCGCCATAGGCTCGATGATGGGCAGCGGCGGTCTTATCGTTATGGACGAGGACAACTGTATGGTCGATATAGCGAAGTTCTTCCTCGAGTTCACCGTTGACGAGTCTTGCGGAAAGTGTACTCCTTGTCGAATAGGCAATAAGCGCCTTTATGAAATGCTCGATAAGGTCACGAAAGGCGAGGGCACAATGGAAGACCTCGACAAGATGGAAGAGCTCTGCTACTACATTAAGGAGAACAGTCTTTGCGGTCTCGGACAGACGGCGCCCAACCCCGTGCTTTCCACGCTCAAGTACTTCCGCGACGAGTATGTCGAGCACGTAAAGAACAAGCGTTGCCCCGCCGGCGTATGTAAAGCGCTCGTGAGCTACAAAATAAAGCCGGAGATGTGTATAGGCTGCGGATTGTGTAAGAGAAATTGTCCCGTCGGCGCTATCAGCGGCGAAATTAAGCAACCACACGTCATAGATCCGTCCAAGTGTATAAAGTGCGGAGCTTGTATCCAGGCTTGCCGCAAGAACGCGATTGCGAAGTAGTGAGGTGAACGATATGAAACAGGTAACATTGAAGATAAATAATGTGAGCGTAACGGTGGACGCGGGAACGCGTATTCTCGACGCGGCAAAGAAAGCGGGTTTCGCTATTCCGACGCTCTGCTATATGAAAGACGTGTGTAATGAGGGCTCGTGCCGTGTGTGTGTGGTCGAAGTCAAGGGCGCGCGCAGTTTGGTGGCGAGCTGCTCGGCGGTCGTCGGCGAGGGGATGGAAGTGTTTACGAATACTCCCAAGGTCATTAACTCCCGCAAAAAGACTATAGAGCTCATACTCAGCAATCACAAGAAAGCTTGCCTCGATTGCGTGAGAAACGGAAATTGCGAGCTGTCCACGCTTTCGCAGGATTACGGTTGCGATCCTCACGCTTACGACGGCGTGAGCACGGAGTATCCCACGGACGAGACGGCGTATCTTGTACGTGACAATTCCAAGTGCGTACTTTGCCGTCGCTGTGTTGGGGTATGTAACAACATTCAGGGCATAGGAGTCATAGGACCCAACAAGCGCGGTTTCTCCACGCATATCGGTTGCGCTTTCGAACAGCCTCTTGCGGCTACGTCGTGCGTGGCTTGCGGACAGTGTATCACTGCTTGCCCTACGGGCGCGTTGCATGAAAAGGACGATACAAACGAGGTGAAGGCGCTTCTTGCGGATAAAGACAAGTATGTCATCGTCGGCACTGCGCCGTCGGTCCGCGTGGGGCTCGGCGAAGAATTCGGTTATCCTATCGGAACCAACGTCGAGGGCAAAATGGTTGCGGCGCTCAAGCGTCTCGGCTTTGACAAGGTTTTCGACGTCGATATGGCGGCGGATATGACTATAATGGAAGAGGGAACGGAGTTCCTGTCGCGGCTCAAGGATAAGACGGCGGCTCTTCCCATGATGACGAGCTGCTCTCCCGGTTGGATTCGTTATATGGAATTCTACTATCCCGAGCTGTTGCCCAATCTTTCGACGTGTAAATCGCCGCAACAGATGTTCGGTTCGATTATGAAGACTTACTACGCAAAGAAGTTCGACATACCTCTCGACAAGCTCAGAGTCGTATGTATAATGCCTTGCGTCGCGAAAAAGACGGAGATATTCCGCGAGCATCAGTCTGCGGCAGGCGTGCCCGACGTCGATGTTGTGCTTTCTACTCGCGAGCTTGCTCGTCTTATAAAGAATCAAGGCGTGGATTTCCGTTCTCTTCCGAACGAGCGTTTCGACGACCCTATCGGACTCGGCAGTAGCGCGGGACTTATTTTCGGTGCTACGGGCGGCGTCATGGAAGCCGCGCTTCGTACGGTGTCGGAAGTCGTGCTCGGAAAGCCTCTCGATAAGTTGGACTTCAAAGCGGTACGCGGCACAAAGGGCATAAAGGTCGCTTCGGTGAATCTCAACGGCGAAGTGATAAAGGTATGTGTGGCAAGCGGTCTCGCTAATGCGAAGAAGGTGCTCGAGGACGTGAAAGCTGGAAAGAGCGATTACAAATTCATAGAGATAATGACTTGCCCCGGAGGCTGCGTAAACGGCGGAGGACAGCCCATACAGCCGTCGTCCGTGACGAACAACGTCAATGTCAGAGCATTGCGTGCAAAAGCCATTTACGACGCGGATAAGAAAGCTCCGCTTCGCAAGTGCCACGAGAATCCTGTCGTTAAGACTCTGTATTCCGAATTTTTCGGGGAGCCCGGCAGCCACCGTGCTCACGAAATCTTGCACACTTCGTACAAGAAGCGCGAAAAGTACAATTTCTGATTTTAAAGTATATGCAACAAGACAAACTCCGCTTTTCAAAGGCGGAGTTTTTTGCGGACAAATGCTTGCGTATTGAATGGGAATATGATACAATATAATGGATATGGAAGGCGTTATTGTCAGGAATCGATACTATTGTGACGAAGGCTCGGACTATGTCTGCAGGCGCCTTGCCGAGGAGCTTAAGCTGTTCGGCATAAGGACGAATACGTTCAATGTATTCGATTTGCTCGCAAATGACGTCTTTCCCGAATTTGCCGTGTTTTTCGATAAGGATTACACGAGCGCACGACTGCTCGAAAAAAAAGGAGTGCGCGTATTCAATCCCGCAGATTCCATACGGATATGCGATGACAAATATGCGACGCAAGCCGAACTTTACGGCGTTGCCGATTTCCCGAAAACGGTATGCTCTCCGCTCAAGTATAAGGCGTCGACAGAGAAAGACGAATCGTTTTTCGACAGGATCGGCAAAGATATAGGGTTCCCGCTTATTGCCAAGTTTTGCGTAGGCAGTCTCGGTGCGCAGGTTTTTCTCATCGGAGACAGACGCGAGTTGGAAAAGTTCCATTCGGAGCATGAAGCCGAGGGGCGCATAATCTATCAAGAGTATGTCGCTAAATCGCACGGAAAGGATATTCGTATTTACACCGTGGGAGGCAAAGCGATTGCTTGCGTGGCGCGCGAGAGCTCCTGTTCGTTTAAGTCAAACGCGCAGAACGGTGCGGTTACGAGCGGTTTTGTTCCGACTGTCGAGCATACGGCGGTTGCCGAACGCATAAGCAAGCATTTGAAACTTGATTATGCTGCAGTCGATTTTTTTCGTACGGACGACCCGCTTGTCATCGAGGTCAACAGCAATGCGTATTTCAAAGAGGCAGAACGCGCTTGCGGTGTGGATATTGCCGCTTACTATGCTCGGCATATAGTTAAGGAGATCGGATGCTGAAAGAAAAAATCGAAGCTGTAAACGAGTCCATAAGCAGTCTCTGTTTAAGAGAGGGCATAGATAGAAATGCGGTTAAGATTCTTGCGGCAACAAAGACCGTAAGCGCCGAGCGCATAAATCTTCTTCCGAGCTGCGGCATAACGCTGGCAGGCGAAAACAGAGTACAGGAATATGTGGACAAAAAGAACTTTGTTCACGGGCTTACTTGGCACTTTATAGGTGCGCTTCAGACAAATAAGGCAAAGCATATCGTAGGCAACGTAGAGCTCATTCATTCGGTTGACAGAACTTCGCTTGTCGACGAAATAGAGCGTCTGTCCGAACAAAAAGGGATAGTAAGCGATATTCTTCTCGAGGTCAATGTGGGCGGAGAGGAGAGCAAAAGCGGAATTTCTCCGGAGGGGCTCGACGGTTTGTATGATTACTGCGCGGGGAAAGCTCACATTCGGGTGCGCGGTCTCATGTCTGTGTTGCCCGTTGGCGCGCCTGAAGAACTGTACGAAAGGCTGTATAGTCTTTACTCGAGAAAAAAGGCGGGTGCGTTCGATACGCTCTCCGCAGGAATGAGCGGCGATTATCTTACGGCGATCAAACACGGGGCAAATCTCGTGAGATTAGGCAGTATAATTTTCGGAAAACGCAGCTAAATTCGGTAAAACAAGGAACAAGGTGATAAGCATGGGACAGTACGACGATTGGTTGAGAAACGGCAGAAATTACAGGGAGGGCGAGGAGCCCGAGTTTTTCGAGGATACGCATGACGATTCGGGCAGATACGTTGCGCCCGAAGACAGGCGTGCCGTATCCGAAACGGGCAGACGCTCGGCGCCCGAAGGCAGACGCTTGCAGGGCGGTTTTGCCGACGCAAGGAGATATTCCGAGCCCGACAGGTCGTCATACGGCGGCAGATATCAGGAGAACGCTGCGACGAGAAACGGTTATGCGCAGGAAAGCGACGATTATCGCGGCAGGGAGGAAACACAGCCGCGTTACAGTACAAGAAGCGGTGAAAAAAACACTTACTCCAAGCCGTCCGCGCTGCCCGATAAAAATCAGTATATTGCACCGCGTTTTTATCAGAACGTCGTAGTCTATGAACCTCGCACACCCGAGGATGTGCAGATACTTATAGACTATCTGAAACGCAGAGAGCCTGCGATCATAAATCTCAACGACATAGACGACACGACCATAGCGCAGAGAATACTCGACTTTTTAAGCGGTGCCGAGTACGCGCTCGGCGGCAGTGTGCACCTTATCGCAGACAACATATTTTTATTGACCCCCGAAGGAGTGGAAATAACCGTACCTTATGACATTTAGCGAGAAGGCGAAAAAAATATTTTCAGAGATATGGAATTATATAAAAGCCGCATGGATAGAGCTTGTCGTTTTGGCAGCTCTTCTCGTCGTGGATTTAGTTCTTAAGGCGATAGTCGACGCCACTATGAGCGTCGGGCAGAGCATTACGATAATCCCGAAGTTCTTTCATATAACCTATACGAGAAATTACAATGCGGCTTTCGGCTCGGCATTCGGTCTCGAAAAGCTTCTCGGACCGACGGGTGTGAGAGTGGCTTTGCTTATAATTACCGGAATAGCAATCGTCTTTTTCACGGTGTTTCTTGTTCGCACTCGCGGCAAGCACATAACGGGAAGATTGGGGCTTGCTCTTCTTGTTTCGGGAGCGCTCGGGAATTTTGTCGACAGACTTGCACTCGGATACGTGAGGGACTTCGTCGAAATCGAATATTTCGGATTAAATCTTCCGCTTATAGGAAGCCGCTTTGCGATATTCAATATAGCCGACGTCGGCGTGACCGTGGGCGTTGTGCTGTTTTTGGTGTATATCATATTCTTTTCGGATTGGGCAAAGAAAGCGGATGAGACGGAAGAAAAGAGCAAATCCGAGTATGTGCTTTTGGACGACGATTCGGTCGGAAACGAGAAAGCCGTCAATGAAAACAGCAACTCTACGAGCGACGGCGGTCGCGAAAACGAAACTGAAAATGCCCACGGGCAGGCGGTGGCAAACGATGAGTGACGGACGTTGCGACAACGCCGTCACGTTTTCCGTTGAAAGCGGCGAGAATATCAGATTGGACGTGTATCTTGCGTCGGAAACCGATTACACGCGTTCGCGATTAAAGCGCCTCATTGACGGCGGCGATATACTCGTCAACGGAGAAGTTTGCAAATGCGGGAGAATACTCAAGGAAGGAGATTTCGTTACACTGACGGTTCCGACCGATAACGCGGAATTGCCCAAACCCAAAGATATTCCTTTGGATGTGATTTTCGAAGACGACGATATTATAGTGGTAAACAAACAGCAGGGGCTTACCGTGCATCCGGGCGCAGGCAACGGAGATACCACTCTCGTGAACGCCTTGCTTTGGCGAGGTACGTCGCTTTCGGACGTGAACGGAGCGTATAGACCGGGAATTGTGCACAGACTCGACAAATACACGTCGGGTGTTATGGTTGTCGCAAAGAACAATGTCGCGCACGCGTCGCTTGCTAAGCAGTTTACCGAGCGAACGGTCAAAAAGGTGTACGTCGCAATTCTCGACGGAAATTTAAAGGACGATAAGGGGCTTCTTACCACATTTATAGGTCGTAATCCAAACGATCGTAAGACAATGGCTGTCACGAAAGAGGGGCGAGTTGCTATAACCGAGTATAAGGTGCTCGAGCGTTTTCCCCGAAATTGTGTTGCCGAGTTTGTTCTTCACACGGGAAGAACTCATCAGATAAGAGTGCACTCTAAGTATCTCGGCGCACCCGTTCTCGGCGATAAAGTGTACGGATCGTCGGACAAGCGGTATTCGTCGCTCGAAGGACAGCTTTTGCATTCGCGTTCCCTTACGATAACTCATCCCAAAAGCGGAGAAAAAATGACATTCACGGCTGCGCCGCCCGAGGAATTTACGAGGGTCTATGACTCGCTTAAGAAACAGAGCATAGTCGGGAGGATCGAAGCATGAGACTGAAGACTTCGTTGATGGATTCGGCAAAGATGCGGAGAACGGTCATTCGTCTCGCCCACGAGATGTCCGTCGACAGTATGGGATTTTCTCGGATCGCGCTTGTCGGAATCGGTGCGCGAGCAGAGGCGATAGCAAAGGAGATCGCTTCCGTAATGCAGGTGGAGACGGGATCGAAAGTCCCTGTCGGTCGAGTCGATATTTCCGAAGACAAAAAGCTTGTTTGCGACGAGACTGCTCTCGGGTTTTCTCCGAGCGGCGCTTACGTCATAACGGTAAACGACGTCTTGCGCAGCGGGCATACGGCATACATCGTAAATGAAGCGATAGCGGGCGCGTTCTCGCCGCAAAGAATGAGCCATGCCGCATTTGTCGATTGCAGCGGCGGAAATTCGCTTATCAAAGCGCGTTATGCGGGCGTAAGAGTGGACGTGGACGAGAGCGACATCGTAAGCGTTTCGGTCAATGAGGTTGACGGAGCTCGGTGCGTAGACGTATACAGTATGGATTAGTGTTCTGAAAGGAGAAGATATGCTTAAAAGAAAAGATTTGCTCGGACTGAGAGATCTCAGTAAAGACGAGATGTTGCAGATCCTCGGCACCGCTGTGGAGATGAAGGAGATCATCGAGTCGGGCGATAAAAAGACCGGACATCTTGTCGGAAAGAACGTGGTGACTCTGTTTTACGAAAACAGCACGCGCACGCGCACGTCGTTCGAGACGGCGGCAAAGATAATGAGTGCGAATTGCACCTCTATTTCGGCGTCGGCTTCGTCTGTGCAAAAGGGCGAAACGCTTATAGACACCGGACTCAATCTCGATTCTCTTCTTACCGACATAATAGTGTTGAGACACAATATGTCGGGTGCGCCGCACCTTTTGGCAAGAAATGTTCGCGCATCCGTCATAAACGGCGGCGACGGTATGAACGAGCACCCTACGCAAGCTCTCCTCGACATATTCACAATGAGAGAAGAGTTCGGAGACGATCTTCGCGGACTTAAAGTGGTCATAGCCGGTGACGTGAAACATTCGCGTGTTGCGCGCAGTAATATATGGGGACTTTCAAAGCTCGGGGCATTGGTGACGGTCGTAGCGCCGAGAACGATGTTGCCGCTCGAAATAGAAAAAACGGGCGTCGGCGTTTCCGACGATCTCGACGAGGCTATTGCGGGCGCTAATGTGGTAATGGGACTGAGAGTGCAGCTCGAGCGGCAAAATGCATCGCTTCTGCCGAGTGTATCGGAGTATATGCGTTTTTACGGGATAACCGACAGCCGTATGGCAAAAGCCGACGCGCAGGCAATACTTATGCATCCCGGACCCTTAAACAGAAACGTGGAAGTGGGCTCTTCTGCGGCGGACGGAGATAATTCCCGAATTTTAAAGCAGGTCACGAACGGCGTTGCCGTGAGAATGGCGCTTATGTATTTGCTCACCGGAGGTAAGGTATGAGTATTCTTATAAGAAACGGATTGGTATTAAAGGACGGAGAGCTTAAAAAACTCGACGTGTATATCGAAGGTGACAAAATAGAAAAAATCGGCGCGGACATACGGGTTTCCGCAGACAGAACGCTCGAGGCGGACGGTCTTGCCGTGCTTCCGGGTTTCGTCGATATGCATTGTCATTTGAGAGAGCCGGGCTTCGAGTACAAAGAGGATATTTTCAGCGGAACTTGCGCTGCGCTTCAGGGGGGATACACTTCCATAGCCTGTATGCCTAACACCGATCCCGTAGTCGATAATCTCGCCGTGCTTAAATATGTTATAGACAGAGCGGCGGAAATAGATAATTGCAAAGTCTATCCGATTGCCGCCGTCACAAAGGGGCAGAAGGGTGAAAAGCTGACGGAAATGGGTAAGCTCAAGGAGGCCGGCGCAATTGCTTTTTCGGACGATGGCAGACCCGTTTCGGACGCAAATATGATGCGGCTTGCTCTCGAGTATGCAAAAGGCGTGGACGCACTCGTAATAAGCCACTGCGAAGATATGTCGCTTGCTGCGGGCGGTGTGGTGAACGAGGGCTTTAACGCCACTATTGTCGGACTCCGCGGCATAACGCGCGTGGCGGAAGAACTTATGGTTGCGCGCGAAGTGTTGCTTGCGGAAGCGCTTGACTATAAAGTCCACATAGCGCACGTCTCGACGGCAAACAGCGTAAGCCTCATAAGAGAAGCGAAAAAGAGAGGCGTGAAGGTGACTTGTGAAACTTGTCCGCACTATTTTTCGGCGACCGACGAGGAAATTCTGAGCTTCAATACGAATGCGAAAATCAATCCGCCGCTTCGTACTCAAGCCGATGTGGACGCGATTATTGCCGGGCTTAAGGACGGCACGATTGACGTAATAGCAACGGATCATGCTCCGCACCATGCCGATGAGAAGAACCGCGAATTCGATCTCGCTCCGAACGGAACCTCGGGATTCGAGACGGCTTTTTCGGTAGGCTATACTTTTCTTGTAGAAGCCGGACATATGGACCTTGCGGAGCTTGTCGATCTTATGAGCCGCAATCCCGCTCGCATACTCGGTATTGACGGCGGAGAAATTTCCGAGGGTGCGGTTGCCGACATTGCGATAGTCGATCTCGAAGCGGATTATGTCGTAGACAGCTCGCGCTTTGTTTCTAAAGGAAAGAACAGCGTATTCAACGGTTGGAAACTGAAGGGCATACCCCGTTCCGTTATAGTGAACGGCAGAGAAAAGGAGATAAGAAGTTGATAGACAAACTCATTGAAAAAATCGAAAAGTCAGGGAATCCGTCGGTTGCGGGAATAGATACGAAGCTCGATTATTTGCCGGGAAGCATTATCGACAAGTGCTCGTCTTTAAAGGATGCGGCAAACGCAATCATAGATTTCAATGCCGAGCTTATAGAAAGCCTTTACAAGCTCGTACCTGCCGTAAAAGTGCAGGTTGCGTATTACGAAATGTACGGAGTGGAAGGTATGCGAGCTTTCGAGCAAACTATTGCTTTTGCTGCAAAGCGCGGGCTTTCGGTCATTGCCGATGTGAAGAGAAACGATATCGGTTCGACGGCGGCGTGCTATTCGAGCGCATATCTCGGTAGGACAAAAGTAGGAGACAAATATTTTACGCCGTTCGAAAGCGATTTTGTTACGGTGAACGGGTATCTCGGCGGCGACGGTATAGAGCCGTTTTTGAAGGATTGCGCAGAACGTGACAAGGGCATATTCGTGCTTGTCAAGACGTCCAATCCATCGTCGGGGCAGCTCCAAGATAAAGTTTTCGAAAGCGGAGAAACCTTGTACGAAAGCATGGGGACGCTTGTCGAAGAGTGGGGCAAGCCTTCTCGCGGTAAATACGGATACAGCGACGTAGGAGCTGTTGTCGGCGCGACGCATCCGGCGCAAGCGGAGAGACTTCGTAAAGAGCTTCCGCATACGTTCTTCCTTGTTCCCGGATACGGTGCGCAAGGAGGTAAGGCGGACGAGCTCAAGGTGTGCTTCGATAAGGACAAAAGAGGCGCCATAGTGAACAGTTCCCGCGGAATTATCTGCGCATACAAGAGCGAAAAATATCGCGGCATGAGCGTCGGCGCCGCCGCGGCTGCCGCTGCGATCGATATGCGCGAGGATATTTGCAAGGCGATAGGAAAGTAGGAGAAGTATATGAGAGATTATCTTGCCGAAGTTGCGTCCAATAAAGAAATCGCAAAAAATATTTACGAGATGACTTTGAAAAATACGGACGGAGACTTCGAAAGAATACATTGCGGTCAGTTTCTGCACCTTGAAATTCCCGGACTTTTGTTGCGTCGTCCGTTCGGCATATATAAGTTCGGCGGCAATAGTATTTCCCTTGCGTATGCCGTTCTCGGTAAGGGCACAAAAGAAATGACCGGTCTTAAGAACGGCGAAAAACTGAAGGTCACGCTTCCGCTCGGCAACGGATTTAGACTAAATGACAAACAGAAAAAAATCGTTTTGCTCGGAGGCGGAATGGGCTGCGTTCCTCTTGCGTACATTCCCGAAACCTATCCGGATCGCGATTACTACGCGTTTCTCGGTTTTTCGGACAGATCGAGAGTTGCGTTTGTAGACGAGTTCGAGCGTCGTTGCGATACTGTTGTGTGTACGGATGACGGAAGCTTCGGCTGTAAGGGCTTTCCCATACAAGAGCTTGAAAAGCGCTTATCGGATATCGGACCCGACGTCATTCTTACCTGCGGCCCGCATCCTATGCTGAAAAGCGCGCAGGTGTTTGCCGCCAAGCACTGTATTCCTACGTACGCATCCATGGAAGAGAGAATGGGGTGCGGAGTAGGGGCGTGTCTTGTCTGTGCGTGCCGAACAAAACAAAAGGACGGAACCGTAGCTTCGCGCAGAGTGTGTGCGGACGGTCCCGTGTTTAAAATGGAGGAGCTCGAATTGTGAATACCAGAGTCAAAATCGCCGGGGTCGAATTTAAAAACCCGATACTGACGGCAAGCGGAACTTACGGCTTCGGATGGGAGTATTCGCGTTTTTACGATATTTCCGCTCTCGGCGGCATATGTACCAAAGGCGTGACGCGCGAGCCGCGCCTCGGCAATCTTTCCCCGCGCATAGCCGAAACACCGTCGGGAATGTTAAACAGCGTGGGACTTCAAAATCCCGGTGTCGACGCTTTCGTCAAAGACGATTTGCCGTTTCTTCTCGAAAAAGATTTGGTGACGGTCGTGAACATTGCGGGTTCTACCGAAGAGGATTACAAGTATGTCGCTGAAAAGGTTTCGGCGACGGGCGCGCATATGGTGGAGCTCAATATAAGCTGTCCCAACGTAAAAGCAGGCGGTATGGCATTCGGTATAGATCCGAAAAGCGTCGGTGCGATTACAAAGAGCGTCAAAAAGGTCTGCAAAAAGCCTCTTATAGTAAAGCTTTCCCCCAATGTGTCGGACATAGCCGCAAACGCTAAGGCTGCGGAAGACGGAGGCGCTGACGCTGTGTCGCTCATAAATACTATTACGGGTATGGCGATCGACAGGTTCAAAAGAAAGCCCGTGCTCGCGAATGTTACGGGCGGTTTGAGCGGACCTTGCGTAAAGCCCATAGCGCTTCGTATGGTTCACGAAGTTTATAAAAAGGTGAATATTCCCATAATAGGATTGGGCGGAATAATGACGGGAGCCGACGTCATGGAATTCATGATCGCCGGTGCAACTGCCGTCGAAGTCGGTTCGGCAAACATTTTTGACCCCATGGCGGCTTTTCGTATCGTGAATGAGTTGACAAAAGAAATGGAATGTTGTAAAATACATGACGTAAACGAGCTTATAGGCTCATTGATTACGCAGTGAGGAAAGACGCATGGCGCTTACGGATAAACAGATTTTAGAGGCTTTTAAACGTACGGAAGGCATTTTGCACGGGCATTTTCTGCTTACGAGTGGCAGACACAGCGACACATATATGCAGTGTGCGAAGCTGTTTGCCGATCCGAAAGAGAGTGAAGTCCTATGTGCGGAGCTCGCCGAGAGACTTAAATGCTTTAATGCCGACGTCGTGCTTTCTCCCGCAGTCGGCGGCATAATAATGGGGTATGAGGTCGCACGTAAGCTCGGAGTCAAAAATTATTTCGCCGAGCGTGTAGACGGAAAAATGACCCTTCGTCGTGGGTTTGCTCTCGTTCCCGGTTCGAAAGTTATAGTAGTCGAAGACGTCGTTACCACGGGCGGATCCGTAAAAGAAGTGATTGCTCTTGCCCGTAATGCGGGTTGCGAGGTCGCGGCTGCCGCAAGTATAGTCGACAGAAGTAACGGTGCGGTCGATTTCGGCGTTCCGTATAAAGCCCTTCTCACGATGGAAGTAAAGAGTTATGAAGCCGACGAGTGTCCGCTTTGCAAGGACGGAAGCGTTCCTTACAAGCCCGGCAGTCGCGGTCTTAAATAGGAGGTAAATTATAATGGCAACAAGAAGAACGAGAACTCGCACATACAGCATACCGCGCATTTTGAAAATGCTTTCGTTTGTGTCCGTCATGTTGCTCGCGCTTGCGATAGCGATAGGCGTAGTGCTCGGTTGGTTTCCGAAAGTTGCGGCAATCGGCGGATGGATAAAGAACATAGCCCTTTTGATCGGTGTGATAGTTCTGTGCTGGTATTCTTTCTATGACGCCGTAACGCGTTCGAGAACGTGGTTTATCCTTTGGATAGTTGCGGTAGTGCTCATAGTGGTGTTCTACATCCTCGGTTTGGCGCCGATCAGTTTTTAAGTAGGAGTTTGGTTTTAAATGGCTAAGGCAAAGAAACAGAATTTTGTAGCGGCGTATTTTTCCGATTTCGGTATCAGACAGATTTGCGATTTTTTGATGATAGCGGGTGCAGTAGTGCTTATCGTCGGACTGTGCACAACCGAAATAGTCATAACGGTCGGTTTCGGAATATATGCGGTGGCAGCCGCTTTGGCGATCGTAAGAGCGGTTAAAGTTCTTGCAAGCGATATGAATCATCGTGCGCCGGAGTATAAAAACGCAATAGTAAGCGTATGCATTATGGGGGCGATTTTCGCCTTGACGGTGTTCGGCTTCATATGGTCGCTCGTGGCGTAAATTTATAAGTTTTCAATCAAAACCCCGCAACTATCGGGTTGCGGGGTTTTGTATGTCCTTTTAGGAAAGTCTTTCGGCAGGGTCTACATATATCGTACTTTGATGTGTGTAAATGACTTTTCCCGGAGGAGAGCCGCTCGGCTTGCTCACGTATTTTGCAAGCGTATAGTCGACGGGTACGTTTTGCGATTGCGCTGCTTTGGAATATCGTGCGGCAAGTCTCGCCGCGCCGAGTATAACTGTTTCCGGGGCGGTGGAACCGTTTGTCGAAATTATCACATGGCTTCCGTGAATATTTTTAGTATGCAACCAAATATCGGTATTTTTTGCGCTCTTTGTAAGGGCGTCGTTTTGTATGTTGTTTTTACCTATGCGCACGGTAAATCCTTCGATAACGACGGAAAGGGGAGAAGATGTGTTTAAGGTTTTTTTGACGGATTTGTTTTTAGATTGCTTACGCTTTATAAGTCCCGCGCGTTCGAGCTCATCCGACAGCTCGTCGATTTCGGCGTTTTCACTGCATAGAGAAAAAGAGAGAGAAACTGTGTCGTAATAGTCGAGCTCGTCTTGCGTTTTTTCAATGAGCGGGGCAAGCTGTTCGAGAGTTTTCTTTTTTTTGGAATAGCGTTTGAAGTAAGCTTGTGCATTCGCCTGCGGGGATTTTTGCGGATCGAGCTCAATAGTTACGGGTGCGTTGTCGTCATACCAATTTTCGACTGTGATAGATTTCAGACCCGTTTTTATGCGATATATGTTGGAGAGAATGAGTTCTCCGTAAAGTTTGTCGGTTTCGAGTCCCTTACAGCTTTCTTGCTTTTGAATGAAGCCGCTCAATTTTTTTTGTGTACGAGCGATTGCATTTTTCAAAAGCGATTGCAGATGTTTCGATTTTTCAGCGAAACGCGCCGCTTTGTCGCGGCTGTAGAAATATTCGTCCATGGCGACGTTCAAGCTGTCGCAGAACTTCAATTGCGTTCCGAATAGAGCGTAGGGGCGAATATAAAAATCACGTTCGCATACGCACGGGCGCACCGTGTTTTTATCAAACAGTGCCGAAAGTTCCTTGGCGACTTTTTTACACTGCTCGTCTGTAAGGCGCGGACAATCGGTGGTCTGTAAAGCGCGGTAAACGGCTTCTTGAGCGCTCGACGGCGCGAGCCCTTTGAATTTGGCGATTATATATGCTCCGAGATCTCCGCCGGGGAATGCTGCGAGCGCGTTTGCGGACTCGGTTGTCGCGGTCGGATTGAGTTTGTTTTGCGCGGGCGCCGGCTCGTATTTGAGACCGGGAAGTACCTGTCGTTTGGACGAGGTGTCTATGCCTACGTGGCGTATGCTATCCGATATGATTCCGTTTGAACCTACAAGTATAATGTTCGAATATTTGCCCATTATTTCCGCTATCAACAGTTTGCTTTCCTCGTCCGACATTTCATTGCGCGTCAAAAGTTTTATGCGTATTATCCGTTCGAAATCGGGACTGTCTACGGATATTATTTTTGCGCCGCCTATGTGTTTTCTGAGATGCATTAAGAACGAGGGGGCGACGGTCGGATTTTCCTTCTTATGATTTGTAAGGTGACATCTGCTTGCCATGGGAGAAGCGGAAATAAGCAAAGAAAAATTCATGCCTCTGCTTCGTATTCCGAGCACGATTTCGTCCTTTTCGGGCATAGAGATTTTTTCTATGCGCCCGTCGCGAAGTTTGTCGTTTAATTCGTCTGCTATAAAAGAATAGTGTAGTGCGTCGGAAGGCATTGCGTAGACCTCGAAAAGCGGATTGCTTAAAATAGTGAACTTTGTCGTTTGCCGCATCATGCGGCTTTTATAGTAGTATAAACTAAAATGAAAAGTCCGTCAAATAAATTGACAAACATTCCGTTATATGCTAAGATTATATGGTATAATCTTTCGGAGGACAGATATGAACTACAGTGTAGAAAAGCAAAAAGGCGCGGTCAAAGTCGATTTTACGCTTACCGCAGACGAATGGAAAGAGGCTCTTTCGCAGGCATATTTCGCAACGCGCGGAAAGTATAACATTCCCGGTTTCCGCAAGGGACACGCTCCCAGAGGCGTCATAGAAAGTATGTACGGCAAAGGCGTATTTTTCGACGACGCTTTCGAGAGCGGCTTCAGACGCGCTTACGGCGAGGTCTTGGACAAGGAGACGTGGATCTTTCCCGTAGACGATCCGAAGGTCGATTTGGGCGACATGGACGACGAGAAGTTCACGTTCAGCGCCACGATCACGGTAAAGCCCGAGTTCGAGCTCGGAACATACAAGGGGCTCGAGATTCCGAAAGCCGAAGTGGAAGTTGCGGCTTCGGAGGTAGACGCGGAAGTAGAGCACGCGCGTATGCACGCTTCGCGTATCGTCGAAGTTACGGATAGAGCTATACAAAAGGGCGACATTGTTACGCTCGACTACAGCGGCAGTGTGGACGGCGTGAAGTTCGAAGGCGGTACCGCCGAGAATCAGGAGCTCGAAATAGGAAGCAATTCTTTCATACCCGGATTCGAGGACGGAATGATAGGGCTTAAGATAGGTCAGACGAGTGATTTGCACGTTAAGTTCCCCGAGGATTATCATTCTAAGGAGCTCGCAGGTAAGGACGCAGTGTTTACCGTTACCGTTCACGCGATTAAAGTCAAGGAAATGCCCGAACTCAACGACGAGTTTGCGCGCGACGTGAGCGAGTCCGAAACTCTCGCCGATTATAAAAAGAGTATAGAGGAAAAAATACGTGCGGACAAACAGCGTCGTGCCGATATGGACAGCGAAAACGAAATGCTTAAAATCATCAGCGGCAATTGCGAGATAGACGTGCCCCAGTGCATGATCGACAAAGAGGTGGACTATATGCTCGCCGATTTCGAAATGCAGCTTAAGCAGTACTACGGCGGCATGAGCCTTAAGGATTATTTTAAGTATACCGGGCTCAAAGAATTGGATTTCCGTCGTCAACGCAGAGAATCTGCTATTTCCAATGTTAAAATTCGTCTCGTTTTGGAAAAGATAATAGAGGCGGAAAAAATCGAGGTTGCAGATAAGGAGCTCGAAGAGGAAGTCGAAAAGTTTGTCGCTCATGCGAAAGAACACGGCAGAGAGTATGACGAACACACGCTTTCGCACCAGCGCGCCTATATCAAGAGCGATTTGCTGATGGCAAAAGTAGTTGATTTCCTTAAAGCAAACAATAAGTTTGTTGCAAAGAAGGACGGCGGCAAAAGCGAGGAGAGCGATAAAAAGCCCGCGCAGAAAAAGACTTCCTCGACAAAGAAAACTACCGCAAAAAAGCCCGCGACGGCAAAGTCCGACAAAAAGGACGAGTAAGACGCGATCTTTAAGCTTGTCTTGCGGTATAAACGGTTAGTCCCGTAAATAGATTATATCTCGGAGGTTTTAATTTTGATGATAAAGAATAATTTGGTGCCCATGGTCGTCGAGCAGACGAACCGCGGCGAGAGGTCTTATGACATTTATTCGCGTCTTTTGGAGGACAGAATAGTGTTTCTTACCGGTGAGGTCAACGACCTTTCCGCAGACATCGTCATAGCGCAGCTTCTGTATCTCGAAGGCAAGGATCCCGAAAAGGATATAAGCCTGTATATCAACAGCCCGGGCGGAAGCGTGACTGCGGGAATGGGAATTTACGACACAATGAATTATATCAAGTGTGACGTACAGACTATCTGTGTCGGCATGGCTGCGTCCATGGGAGCGTTCTTGCTTTCGTCCGGCGCAAAGGGAAAGCGCTTCTCGCTCCCGAACAGCGAGATTATGATACACCAGCCTATGGGCGGCGCAAACGGACAGGCAAGCGACATCGCAATTCAGGCTGAGCATATTCTGAAAATCAAAAAGCGTATGAACACCATTCTTGCGAAAAATTGCAATCAGCCTATAGAAAAAATCGAAAAAGACGTGGACAGAGATCACTATATGTCTGCGGACGAAGCTCTTAAATATGGCTTGATCGACAGGGTTTTTGAAAAGAGAATATAATCGGGAGTTTATAATATTGAGTAAAAACGAAGAAAAAAACGAGCAGCGTTGTTCATTTTGCGGACGTTCGCGTTCCGAAGTGCAGAATATAATCGAGTCGCCCGACAGCAGTATTTGCATATGCGATCAATGCGTCGCAATTTGCGACGGAATTTTGCAACAGAGCAAACAGCACTTGAAATCGGAAAATCCTCAATTGCCGAAGCCTACCGAGATTAAAAAATATCTCGACGACTATATCGTGGGACAGGACAGCGCAAAAAAGGTTCTGAGCGTAGCGGTATATAACCATTATAAACGTGCCGGCTATAATATTGCCCATAAGGTCGGTTCCAAGAAGAAGAGCGGAATAGAGCTTAAGAAAAGCAATATTTTGCTTATGGGGCCCACGGGCTGCGGAAAGACTCTGCTTGCGCAGACGCTCTCCCGTATTCTCGACGTTCCTTTTGCTTCGTGCGACGCAACCACTCTCACGGAAGCCGGTTATGTCGGCGAGGATGTGGAGAATGTGCTTTTGAAGCTTATTCAGAATGCGGATTACGATATCGAGCGCGCTCAAAGAGGCATCATTTATATCGACGAGATAGACAAAATCGCACGCAAGTCCGAGAATATGAGCATTACGCGCGACGTATCGGGCGAGGGCGTCCAGCAAGCGCTTCTTAAAATAATCGAGAGCACGGTGGCAAACGTCCCTCCGCAAGGCGGTAGAAAGCATCCTCAGCAGGAGTGCATTGCCATAGATACGACGAACATTTTGTTTATCTTCGGCGGAGCTTTCGTCGGCTTGGATAAGATCATAGAAAAGAGAGCGGGAACTTCGTCTCTCGGATTCGGCGGAAATCTCAAGACGGAAATCACGGCGGCAAGTTCGAACAGTCTCGAAAGCGTGCAGCCGCAGGATTTGATTAAGTTCGGGCTTATTCCGGAGTTCGTCGGCAGACTTCCCATTTACGTGAGCCTAAGCGCACTCGACAAAGATGCGCTTGTAAATATTCTCACAAAGCCGAAGGATTGCCTGACGAAACAGTATAAGACTTTGTTCGAACTCGATAATATAGATCTCGAGTTTACGGATGACGCGGTAGAGGCTATAGCTGATAAGGCGATAGAGCTTAAGACGGGTGCGAGAGGTTTGCGTGCGATTATGGAAAATACCATGCTCGACATCATGTACAGCGCGCCCGACGACAGAGAGATCGAAAAGGTCGTCATAACGGGCGAATGTCTCAAGGGCGGAAGTCCGACTGTCGTAAAAGGAAAGAAACCCAAAAAGGAAATCGCGTAAATAATCGGTTGTAAACCAGCTCCGAAAGAGTCATACTATACGAGTGAAGCGATAGGAGTGCGATATGGACGAAAATTATACGGGCGACAATTTAATGAGCGAACAGATGATAGTCCGGCAGAAAGACACCTATCAAATGGTGGTTCTGCGGGACGTTGTCGTATTTCCGGGACAAAGCTATACGGTGGACGTTGGACGGGATAAATCCATTCTTGCGCTTAACCGTGCGCTGCAACTCGACCGCAATCTTTTTGTCGTCACGCAAAAGCACAGGAGCGCGACTAATCCCGCTCCTCAGGACATTTATCGCGTCGGAACGGTCGTCAGAGTCAAACAGGTGATGAAGACAAACGGCGAGCTTGTCCGTGCCGTGCTTGAAGGCATAGAGCGAAAGGAGATAGACGGCTATGTTACTATTTTGCCGTTTTACGAGGTTACGCTGAAAGACTTCGAAGAAAAACCTTCGGACGAAATAATGCTTAAAGCCGTGCGTCGCAATATATCCGAACAGCTTGACGAGTATAAGAAGCTCGACGGAAAAGGTATGCTCGATTTGCAGCTTGTCTCGATGGAGGGCGACGTCGAAAGATTCATCGCGGTTGCGGCAAAGGTGTTCTTTTCCGATTACAGACAGAAGCAAGAGCTTTTGTCGCTCGATTCGGAGTACAAACAGCTCGAAAGAATTTACGCAAAGATTATAGAGGAATGCGATCTGAAGGCCGTAGAAAAAAAGATCACGGCAAAAGTCCGCATGAATATAGATAAAAATCAAAAAGAGTATTATCTGCGTGAGCAAATCAAGGCAATGCGTGACGAGCTCGGTGAAGGCGAGAGCGAGCTTGACGAATATCGCAAACGCCTCGAGGAAAAAAATCTCCCCGAGTACGCGAAGGAAAAGCTCACGAAAGAATTATTGCGGCTTGAAAAAATGAGCACAACATCGCCCGAAGCGGCAATAAGTCGCACCTATATAGATACCGTGCTCACAATGCCGTGGAATGAAAAGACCGAGGATAATCTCGATTTGAAAAAAGCCGAGCAAATCCTCGACGAGGATCATTACGGACTCGAAAAAGTGAAGGAGCGCATAGTGGAATACCTTGCGGTTCATCAGCTTACCGAAAATCTTAAGTCGCCCATACTGTGTTTTGTCGGACCTCCGGGTGTCGGCAAGACGTCGATAGTTGCGTCTATTGCACGTGCGATAGACAGGAAGTTTGTGACTATGTCGTTGGGCGGCGTGCGTGACGAAGCAGAGATACGCGGTCACCGCCGCACATATGTCGGGGCTTTGCCGGGGCGCATAATCGCAGGTATGAATAACGCAGGCGTAGTCAATCCCGTGTTCTTGCTTGACGAAATAGACAAAATGACTTCGGATTTCAGGGGGGATCCCGCAAGCGCAATGCTCGAGGTGCTCGATCCCAATCAGAATAACCATTTCAACGACCACTATCTCGATATGCCTTACGATCTGTCGAAGGTTATGTTCGTTACGACGGCAAATACCGTCGAATCGATACCTACGCCGCTGCTCGACAGAATGGAGATAATAGAGCTTTCGGGATACACTTACGAAGAAAAGTTGCAAATCGCAAAGCGATATCTTTTGCCCAAGCAGATCGAAGCAAACGGACTCGCGTCGTTAAAGGTGAACATTCCCGACGAAGTAATGATGTATATCATATCAAGCTATACGAGAGAGAGCGGCGTGAGAAATCTCGAAAGGGAAATAGCCGCCGTTACGCGTAAGCTGGCGGTGAAATATATAAACGGCGGCAAGCAGGCAAAGTCGTTTAAGGTCAACAAGAAAGACGTGGAAAGCTATCTCGGAACGCCGCGTTATCATGACGATGTGATGAACGTCGAGGACGAAGTGGGGCTTGCTACGGGACTTGCCTGGACGAGTGTCGGCGGAGCTACCTTGAATATCGAGGTCAGTTTGGTTGCAGACGGCAAAGGCGAAATCAAGCTTACGGGCAGTCTGGGAGACGTAATGAAGGAGTCGTGTCTTGCGGCGCTTACCGTTATACGCAGCCGTGCCGAGGAATACGGAATCGACGTAGACAAATTTACAAAATACGATTTGCATATTCACGTTCCCGAGGGCGCTACTCCCAAGGACGGACCGAGCGCGGGAATAACCATAGCTACGGCGATATTGTCTGCTATGAGCGGCAGAAAGGTGTCTCGAAATGTTGCGATGACGGGAGAGATAACATTGCGCGGAAAAGTGCTTGCCATAGGCGGGCTCAAGGAGAAGTCTTTGGCGGCATTCCGAAGCGGCGTAAGAACAATAATAATTCCGTCGGAGAACAAAAAAGACGTCGCGGATCTGCCCGCCGAAGTAAAAGAGAACATGAAAATCGTGTATGCAAGCGTGTTTGACGACGTGATAGAAACCGCTCTCATATAGAGTCTGTTTCTTGCAAAGGAGAAAGATGTGAAAGTAAAAAATGCGCGGTTTGTGATAAGTATCTCCGACGCGAAAAAGTATCCCGATGCAATCGCGGGAACAAGTTCTAAAGAGATATGCGTCGTGGGTCGCTCAAATGTGGGGAAGTCGTCGTTTATCAATATGCTTGCTGGGCAGAAAAAGCTTGCCAAGACGTCGTCCACGCCGGGAAGAACCCGACTCATAAATCTGTTTTCGTTTAACGACGGCGAGTTTGTTTTGACGGATCTGCCAGGTTACGGTTATGCCGCGGCTTCGAAAAGCGAAAAAAACAAGTGGGGCGGACTGATCGAGGGCTATCTTCAAAGCACGGACAGACTTGTCCGTACGTTGCTTCTTGTGGATAGCAGGCACGAACCGAGCGCTCTCGATAAGCAAATGGCGCAGTATTTATACTATTATCAATTGCCGTTTACGGTAATAGCAACAAAAACCGACAAGCTTTCGAAAAACAAGATCGGCGCGGCTGTACAACAGATAGCGACGGCGCTTGCCATAGGACGAGACGACGTTGTTCCCGTATCGGCGCAAAGCGGATACGGAAAGGAAAATGTTCTGAACTTGATTGAACGCTATGTATCCGCATCGTCGACCGATAATGAGGATAAGAAAGAATAGAATAACACAGAATGACCTTTCGGCATATACATTTACAAATGTATGCTATTCGCGGCTCGGTTGAGATAATTGCGGCAATCGATTGCGAATCGAGTTCGGGAGGTTTTTTTATGGCAAATTTCAAAGCGGTCGGGCGTATTGTCGGCAGTCCGCTCAACGGACTGTGTGAAAGAATGTGTTTGCACGTGGAGACCGTGACAGACGCTTGCAGGACAAGGAGAGAAAGTCAATCGGCTACTTTGACTCTTTCGGATATGCCGACGGGCGCGCCGTTTACGTTTGTAGACGCGGTTGAAACCGGTGATACGGCGTTTGTCGTAGAAAGTTCTTGTGCGTTAAATGACGGTTGCAGGCGTGTTCGTGGAACGCTTCGAATTCCTGTAAACGTGCGCTTTACCGATGCAAGCGGAAATTGCGGCTGTGCAAGCGGAATTTTGGAGCTGGCGAGAGATTTGTCCTTGCGCGTTCCGACGGATAACGGAGCAAGTTATCGTTATGATGCGGACGTAATGCTTGTTTGCACGAGCGGGGCGTTCTTATCCGACAGCGCGGTGGCTCTTTCGTATTGTATAGTAGAGACATATCGGGTGCTTTTGAGCGCCGACGTGCTTGTGCCTACATACGGATATGCAGTTTATCCCGATTGCAATGAGTGCGACGGTTGCGCAGAATTGATAAACGGCAGGTTATTTCCCGAAACGCGATAAAATCATTTGCAAAAACTTGTGCGATTTGATATAATCGGATTATGAGAATTTATGCGATAAGCGACTTACATCTTTCGATCAACAATCCCAAACCGATGAATATTTTCGGACACGCGTGGGATAATTATATCGACGTGATCACGGCGGATTGGAAAGACAAGGTCGCTTCGGAAGATGTGGTTCTTATTGCCGGGGACATCAGTTGGGCTATGTATCTCGAAAACGCAAAAGCCGACATCGATTTTATTGCGGCTCTTCCAGGGAATAAAATAATATTGCGCGGGAATCACGATTATTGGTGGAAGTCCATTTCCGCGGTTCGTTCCATGCTGCCCGAAGGAATGTTTGCTCTTCAAAACGACAGCGTCAAAATAGGCGACGTCGTTTTTTGCGGCAGTCGCGGTTGGACTGTTCCCGACGGAAAAACACAGACCGAAGATGACAAAAAGATTTTCGACAGAGAAGTGATCCGAATGGGACTGTCTATTTCCGACGCGGAAAAGAAAAGAGGCGATGGGGATAAGACGGTTGCCATGATACATTATCCTCCGTTCAACGGTAGGCTCGAACCTTCGCCGTTTACGCAATTGTTTGATAGCGGCGGAGTAAATGCCGTGGTGTACGGACATTTACACGGTGCAAGCCGCGCGGAAAAACTGACGAGAATGGGCGGTATCGATTATTATCTGACGTCTTGCGACATGGTTGGAAATCATTTGGTTGAAATCAAAATATAGTGCCCGTACGTGAAAAGATACGGAAACGGCAGTTTTTGCGGATATAAAAATACAGGACTTTTTCGAAGCCCTGTATTTTTTTACGCTCTTTTATTTGCAGGCGATAACTTCTATTTCCACCGAGGCGCCGGCCGGCAATGCAGCCACTTGCACGCAGGAACGAGCGGGCGGGGCGCATGAAAAGTGTTTGGCGTATTCGCTGTTGACTTTTGAAAAATCCTTTATATCGGTAAGAAATACCGTTGTTTTCACAATGTTTTCCGCCGTCATTCCGCGACAGGAGAGAAGCGCGTCTATGTTTTCGAAAATCCGAGCCGTCTGTTTTTCCGCGTCGCCGTCGATAAGCTTGCCCGTTGAAGGATCTATTGCAATCTGTCCGGAAAAGTAAAATATTTCGCAATCACGAACGGCAATTCCCTGACTGTACGGTCCCAAAGCTTTGGGCGCTTTTTCGGTGTTGATCACATCTTTGTTCATGGCCGATCTCCTTATATCGAAAATTTATTGTTGTCGAACACTACGCTGTAGCCTTCGGCTTCGAGTTGCTTCAGTAGGCGTTTTCCGTGCTCGAAGCCGCTCACTTCGCAGGCTATGTGAAGAATGGTTTCGGAAAGCTGAAGTTCGGGACTCATTCTGTCGTACTGTACGGAAATTATATTTGCATTGTTGGCTCCCATTATGTGTGCAAACTGTTCGAGTGAGCCGGGTTTATCCGTGAGAAGAACGGAAAATTTCATTTGACGTCCGCGACTTACAAGACCTTTTTCGATTATTTTATGTATGAAGCCTACGTCGATATTGCCGCCGGAGAGAACACAGGCGACGCTTTTGCCTACGATATTCGCTCTGCCGGATAAGGCAAGGGCAAGGGAGGTGGCTCCTGCCGGCTCTACGACCTGTTTAGTACGCTCGATAAGCTGAATGATTGTCGAAGCGATTTCTTCGTCGGTTACGGTGAGCATTTCGTCGACGTATCGATTTATGAGCTTCATTGTCAGTTTGCCCGGGGTTTTGACGGCAATTCCGTCTGCAATGGTGAATATCTTGTCGGCTGTGATAAGCTTTTTTTCGTTGAACGAGCGCACTATGGAATCGGCTCTGTTCGCTTGCACGCCGATAACCTTTATTTTCGGATTGATGTTCTTTACCGTGAAGGCTATGCCGGCAAGCAGTCCGCCGCCGCCTGCGGGAACTATTACGGCGTCAAGGTCGGGCTTGTCCGCAAGAAGTTCAAGCGCAACGGTTCCTTGTCCCGCAATTATATCCTCGTCGTCGAACGGATGTACGAATACGGCGCCGCGCTCGGATACTATTTCGAGAGCTTTGTTGTAAGCGTCGTCATACAGATCGCCGTGGAGCACGACTTTGGCTCCGTAATTTTCGGTTGCGGATACTTTTGCTATGGGCGTGCTTTTCGGCATGACGATAATTGCCTCCATGCCGCGTTCTTTAGCCGCATAGGCTACTCCTTGGGCATGGTTGCCTGCGCTGGATGCAACTACGCATTTTGTGTCGCCGATTTCGTCAAGCATGGCGATTTTATTGTAAGCGCCGCGAACCTTGAACGAGCCCGTTTTTTGCAGGTTCTCGCATTTGAGATATATTTCGCTTCCGCTAAGCTTCGAGAAAGTGAGGGAATGCTCGAGGTTTGTGTGGTGCACGGTTTTGTCCAAACGCTTTTGGGCGTCGTACACTTGAAATAAGTTCATTGTTCAGTCTCCGTAGGTATATGTTTCAATTATACAGCGCGACGCTTTATTTGTCAACCGCTTTATCATGGCAAAGCGATATGGCGATATGGATAAAAAGTTGTATAAAACGGAGCTTTTTTTATGCAAAGTGGGCAAAAATGGTTGATTTTGGTCAAAGTATGTGCTATAATATTATTGAAATCGAAACAAAAGGTCGATTTCTAATCTTTAAGGAGGCTTTCGCTATGATTCTTGTAGGCACGTATCATCACCAAATAGACGAAAACGGCAGATTTCGCGTGCCCGCGAAGTTCAAAAAAGCCTTCGATATTAAAGATAAGAAAGATAAAAAAGCCGAAGACGGGGAAGAAAAGTTTCCGTTCATCATGAAGGGCACGAACGACTGCTTGTTCATGTATCCCGCCGATATAGCCGAAAAACTGTTTTTCGGACAGTTCAGCGAATACGGGTTTACGAGCGAAGAGGACATTGCAAAGATGAGAGATTACACTGCGGAATCCGCTTGGGCAGAGCCTGACGCGCAGGGCAGAATACTCATAAGCGACGATCTCTTAAAGTCTGTCGGCATAGAGAAAGATATCGTTTCTGTCGGCGTATATAACCATGTGGAAATATGGAGCGAGAAGAAGTGGAACGAATATCTCGAAAAGCGTAAAGCGTCGAAGAGCGCGGAGCAGGCTAAGGAATGAGTGCCATGGGTGAGGATTATCACGTTCCCGTTCTTGCAAACGAGTGCATGAACGCACTCGGAGTGGAGAGGGACGGCATATATTTCGACGGCACTCTCGGAGGAGGCAACGACAGCGAGCTCATACTTCGCTCGGGCGGACGTCTAATTGCCGTCGACAGAGACAGCGAGGCGATCGATTACGTAAGTGCGAGATTTGCCGCCAATCCCGATTTTGCCGGAAGGTACGAGCTTGTGCACGACAACTTCAAGAATGTAGTCGAAATACTCGACCGCCGCGGCATAGACGGGCTCGACGGAGCGCTTCTCGATCTCGGTATTTCCTCGAGACAGGTGGACGAGCCTCAACGCGGATTCAGCTACAGCAAAGACGGCGAGCTCGATATGAGAATGGACAGAGAACAGGTCCTTTCCGCAATGCACGTAGTGAACGAATATTCGGCGGATCAATTGGTAAGAATTTTCTTTACCTACGGCGAAGAAAAGTTTGCACGAAAGATAGCCGCAAACATTGTGGCAAAAAGAAAACTTTCGCCTATCGAAACAACGGCTCAGCTTTCGGATATTATAATCGACAGTGTGCCGTCGCGCAAAAGCGGTCATCCCGCAAAGAAAGTGTTTCAAGCACTGCGTATAGAGGTGAACAACGAGCTTTCGGGCTTGGGAGAAGCCATATGCGATATTGTGGACAGGCTTCGAAGAGGAGCGAGATTGTGTGTAATAACCTTTCATTCGCTCGAGGATCGAATAGTGAAACAGACGTTTGCTTCTCTTGCGACAGACTGTATTTGCGACAAGTCGCTTCCGGTATGCGTATGCGGTCACAAAGCAAGCGTCAAGCTTGTCGACAAGGCCGTAAGACCTTCAGCCGAGGAGCAGGAACGCAATCCGCGCAGTAAAAGCGCAACATTGCGGGTTGCGGAAAAAATATAACAAGAATAAAGGAAAAGAGAGGAACATAAAATGTTAAGGACTACAAGACAAATCAGAACCGAAGAAGACAGATTCGGCGGATACTCGAACAATGCTTCCGTCTCGGACAAAATAAATCGTTTCGAAGCGGATACGGAAGATGCCTTCCCTCGCACAAACGAGACGTACTTTGCGGATATTCCCGAAACCAATATTTCGGCAAGCCGCCGTGCTTCGAAAGATAAGGAGCAGTCGTTATACTCTAAGAGAAAGGAATACGAAAGCTTTCCTCAGACTGCGGAATTCGTCGGACAGCCTTCGTATGTTCGCAGACCTGCTCGCGCAACTCGAAATGCCGAATCGGTAATGCCGAGTATCAAGACGAGAAAGGTACTCGAGGACAAGGAAGAACAGAAGCAGACCGTAGAAAGAAGAAGCTCGATTTCGTTCAAGACCAAAGCTATGCTTTGCGTATATGCGGCTGTCGTGGTTGCGCTTGCCGCAATAGTGATAGCGACCGGCATTATGATTGGCGGTATGGGCTCGAGCGTAGAAGCTCTTCAGGCGGAAATTACGTCTAAGAACACCATACTTACACAACAAAACGCCGAGCTTTCGGCGCTCGATAGCGACACTATGGTTTTGGGTCAAGCCACCGAACTCGGTATGGTCAAGCCCGAAACTTCGAAAAATATCGAGCTTTTGCCTATGGGCGAGACGGTGAGTTACGATGCGAGAACCAATTGGTTCGACAAATTCTGCGATTGGCTTAGTAATCTCATCGGAGGCTGATAATATTGAAGAAACCGAATAGTCTATTGTTGACACGAAAGAGGTTGTTGATTGTCATACTTTCAATAGCCTTTTTATTTTGCGCTCTTTCCGTGCGCCTTTTCTATCTGCAAATTATAAAGGGCTCATGGCTGAGCGGCAAAGCGGCTGAGCAGTGGTACAGGGATTTGCCGCTCGAAGCGCCAAGAGGAAAGATTTTGGATACAAACGGCGAAGTGCTTGCCGACAACCGCAATGTCTACACCGTTTATGTTCGCCCGAGAGCCGTTCGGGATTTCGACGCTGTCAGCCGTGTGCTGGCGAACGAGTTGGCGCTCGATTATTCGAAGCTGTACGACAAACTGTCGGGTACGTTTGTGAGCGAGATAACCGTAATGCGGCAAGTAGAGGAAGATGTCGCGGAGCGCATTCGCGCACACGAGCTTGACGGAATCTATTTTACCGTGGACAGCACGAGGAATTATCCCGGCGGCAGTAGGCTGGAGCAGGTGCTCGGTTTTACTAACATCGACAATATAGGACAAAACGGACTTGAAGGATATTACGACAAATATCTTTCCGGTATCGACGGAGTGGCTCTCACTCCCACGGATATGCAAGGAATACGCTTGGACGGGGATACGACAAAATATGTTCCCGCAATACCAGGCTGCGACATGACTCTTACGGTCGATGCGAATATTCAGTCGTTCGCCGAAACTGCGGTGACTTCCGCGCAGCTCGAATGGAACAGTAAAAGCGCAAGTATGATTGTCATGGATGTGAATACGGGCGGAATACTTGCCATGGCAAGCGCGCCTTCCTACGACAACAACGAGCCTCCGAGAAACGATATAAATCTTTTGAATGCTCTTTCGAAGAATAAAATGATCGTAGACGTTTACGAGCCCGGTTCGACGTTTAAAATATTCACTACGGCTATAGCGCTCGCTAACGGCGTCGTATCGGATTCCGATCGCTTTTATTGTCCGGGCTACAGAATGGTTGACGGTCAGCGAATCAAATGCTGGAGAAGCATAGGACACGGATCGCAAACTCTCGACGAGGGTGTAATGAACAGCTGCAATTGCGTGTTCATGGATCTCGCCCAACGCGTCGGCACGGAAAAGCTGTATGAGGGACTGCGGAATTTCGGATTCGGACAAAAGACAAATGTGGATTTTTACGGTGAAAGCCGAGGTATACTTATGAACGAAGCGAGCGTAAAGACGGTCGATTTGGCTCGCATAGGCTTCGGTCAGGCCGTTGCCGTGACGCCGCTGCAGCTCATTACGGGCGTATGCGCCGCCGTAAACGGAGGAATACTGTACGAGCCGTATTTTGTCACGAGTATCGACAGCTGCGACGGGTTGAACGTATATACGCGCGAAAAGAAGGAAGTGCGCAGAGTCATAGACGAAGAGACGAGCGTCAAGCTGCGCGGTATGCTCGAGAAGGTTGTTTCGTCGGGAGGCGGAAAGAAAGCCGGTGTGGCGGGCTTTACCGTCGGAGGAAAGACGGGGACGGCTCAGAAATATGAAGACGGACACATAGCGCAAGGAAAATACATTTCTTCGTTTGTGGGATTCGCCCCTGCGGACAATCCCCGCTATGCCGTGCTCATGATAGTTGACGAGCCGGACAGCTATGCTTATTACGGAAGTATCGTGGCGGCTCCGTACGCGGGAAAAGTTTTCGAAAATCTTTTTGCTTATGTTGGCATGACTCCCACGACCGAAGCGCCGCAAGCGACCGTGCCGATGCCGGACGTTGTCGGTTTAAGCCTTTCGGAAGCGCTCAGAAGGCTTAAAGAGGCGGGACTGCAGTGTGAGATAGCCGGAGATACCGACAATATTTTGGGCACGATGCCCGCAGCGGGAACGCTCGTGCCGGTGGGCGACATAGTGCTCGTTCGCACGGCCGAATCAGGTGCATGACAAGAAAAATGTCGTTTTAATCGGGAAGAGTAATTTGTCGTATTTTGCCTTTGTATTGCAAATCGATGTTCAAAGGATTATGATGTTTATGAGGTGTTACATGAGACTTAAAGCATTGGATTTGGAAGCGTTGCGCGAATACGAAGATTGTGAAATTTCCTCGCTCGCATTCAGGCTCGACGATGTGAAAGACGGCAGTTTGTTTTTTTGCCTTGACGGTGTAAACGTCGACGGTCATACATTGGCGGAAGAGGCTGCGCTACGCGGCGCGAAAGCTTTCGTGTGTGAAAAAGATTTGCCCGGCGCGCTGTTGCAGATTCGCGTGAAAAACAGCAGAAGGCAGCTTGCGTTGACGTCGGCGGCGTTTTACGGACATCCCGCTCGCTCGCTGAAAATAATAGCCGTTACGGGAACAAACGGTAAGACTACGTCGTCGTATATCATAAAAGGCATACTCGAAAGCGCGGGGTTTAAGGTCGGGCTCATCGGCACAAATTGTATTATGACGGGCGATGTAAAGAGCGCGGCGACTTTGACGACTCCCGATCCCACGGATCTGCATCGCATATTTGCGGAAATGCTGGCGCAAGGTATGGAGTACGTCGTCATTGAAGCGTCGGCGCACGCTCTGTGGCTAAATAAGCTGGACGGAATAGTTTTCGAGGTTGCGGCGTTTACCAACCTTACGCAGGATCACCTCGACTTTTTCGGAACAATGGAAAAGTATGCTCAAGCCAAGCGCAGACTGTTCACGGGCGGAATGGCAAAAAAATGTGTTCTGAACGTGGACGATCCGTTCGGAAGAGAACTTGCCGTGGATTGCGAAAATGCCGTTACATACGGTTCGGAAAATCCGTCGGACATATTCGCGATAGATCTTAAAATGAGTACGGGCGGACTCGACTACTATCTCAATTCGTTCGACGATATAGCGGAAGTGAAGTTTAATCTTCCCGGGCGTTTCAATATGTACAACACCTTATGTGCGGCGGCTGTTGCCGCGGCGCTCGAGCTGCCGTTAAAGCACGTGGTTCGCGGAATACGCAGAGTAACAAAAATCGACGGACGATTCAATATGATAGGAATGTCGAAATGCAACGTAATAATCGATTTTGCGCATACTCCCGACGGTCTGGAGAGCATACTGAAATCAATCCGCGAGTTTTCAGAGGGACGTATAATCACGGTTTTCGGTTGCGGCGGTGACAGAGATAAGACAAAACGACCGATAATGGGTTCGGTAGTATCAACTCATTCGGATATAACCGTCGTCACGAGCGACAATCCGAGAAGCGAGGATCCTACGCAAATAATGTCGGAGATAGTCGCAGGTATTAAAAGCGGAGATTATGTCTGCATAGAGGATCGCCGAAAAGCGATAAGGTATGCCATAGATACGGCAAGGCGCGGTGATATTGTGCTTATAGCAGGTAAAGGTGCGGAGACGTATCAGGAGATCGGCGGCGTAAAATACGATTATAACGACGAGCGCTTTGTCATGGAGCTCATAGAGGAGGGAAGCTTTTGATCAGAATTTTACTTGCAACACTTGTATCGCTCGTGCTGTCTCTTTTAATCATGCCGCTTGTGATAAGACTTTCCAAGAAACTGAAGCTCAGACAGACTATTCTCGGTTATGTGGACAACCATATGTCCAAAAACGGAACGCCGACCATGGGCGGAATAGGCTTTATGCTTGCGCTCACGGTAAGTTCGGTCGCTTTTATGACAAGAGAACATTCATTGATGCTCATAACCCTGCTTGTCACGCTCGGATACGGCATAATAGGTTTTCTCGACGATTTCATGAAGGTGTTTTTCAAGCGAAACAAAGGACTTTCGCCGTGGCAAAAGATCGTGTTCCAAATTCTTATGGCGGTTGTAGTCTCGTTCTTCGCGTATCAAAACGTATTTGTGGGTGACTCCGTGTATATACCGTTCACTTTTTCGGAGTTGAAATTCGGGTGGTTCGCCGTTCCGTTTTATATTTTGATATTCCTGGCGTTTACCAATTCCGTCAATTTGACGGACGGACTTGACGGCTTGGCGGGCAAAGTATCCTGCACATACATTGCGTTTTTCGCTCTGTTTGTGGGCATTGCGGTTTATATGGCGGGCGGCGATGCAAGCTTTGCGGAAGAGTATACTAATTTGCTTATCTATTGCGGAGCGTTTGTGGGCGCGCTTTTGGGCTTTTTGTGTTTTAACGGGTTTCCCGCGAAAATTTTCATGGGGGATACGGGTGCGCTCGCTCTCGGAGGCGGACTCGCCTCTCTTGCGATAGTTACGAAAATGGAACTGCTTGCGCCCATACTCGGCATAATGTATGTCGTTACGAGCCTTTCCGTAATAATACAGGTAATATATTTCAAGGCGACGCACGGTAAAAGAATCTTTTTGATGGCGCCGCTTCATCATCATTTCGAGAGAAAAGGCGTGCACGAAAACAGAATATCCACCGCGTATATGGCGGTGACTTTTGCGGTCGGAGTACTTATGTGCTTTATTATACTTATCGTGAACGGAGGATAGCGGACAAGCGGTACTTGTGGTCTTAAAACAGAAACGCTCGCATATTGTAAAATGTACGAGCGTTTTTTTTGTTAGGAGACAGTATGATATTAAATGCAAAATCGGCATTGGTTGTCGGAACGGGTGTCAGTGGAAAGAGCGCGTTTGATGTTCTTTCCGGACGAGGTTGCGATTGTGTGATTTGCGATGACGGAAACAATTTTCCGCAAGATTTAAACGTGGATTTGATCGTCGTAAGCCCGGGTGTGCCCAAGAACAGCAAAATATTCGACTATGCTCGCAATAACAGCATTACACTTATCGGCGAGCTTGAGCTCGGATGGGTGTTGAACGGAGAAAAGGACGTAGTTGCTATTACGGGCACAAACGGCAAAACAACCGTTACGCAGCTTGTCGGAAGTATAATAGGCAAAGTTTGCGCCGCTAAGATATGCGGCAATATAGGAATACCGTTTTCGAAAATAGCAAGCGAAGGAGCTTATGATAAGGCGATCGTGGAGACGTCAAGCTTCCAGCTCGAGACCATAGATAGTTTCAGACCGCATATTGCCTGCATTACCAATATAGATTGCGACCATTTGGACAGACACGGAACAATGGAAATCTATGCGAAAACCAAGCTCCGTATCGCGCAAAATCAGAAGGAGGGCGATTTTCTCGTGCTATCGAGAGACGCCATACCCGTTTCTTATTTAAGAGGATTTTTGCCGCGCTCGCAAGTATATTATACTTCTTTGGACGGCAAAGTGCGCGGAGCATACAGGCAAGGCGACGAACTGATGTTTATGAACGAAAAGATATGTCTGTGCGACGATTTGAAGCTCGAAGGGGATTTCAATGTATGCAATGCGCTTTCGGCGATATGTATATGTCGGCTGCTCGACATAAGTCCCGAAGTGATTCGTGAGGGGATAAGGTCGTTCGATACGGCGGCGCATAGGTTGAAAAGAGTGCGCAGTGTCGGCGGAAAAACTTATTACGACGATTCCAAGGGGACAAACATAGCGGCAACGCTTTGGGCGTGTAAGGCAATGAAGGGAAGTACTTTGCTCATTCTCGGCGGCAGCGATAAGGGCTATTCGTATGATACTCTGTTCGAGGACTTACCGAGTGCGGTTAAGGAAATCGTGTTGATAGGCGAGACCGCGGACAAAATAGAGAGCAGCGCACGCGCATACGGTTTTGACGCTCTTAAACGCTGTGATACGCTGGAGGACGCCGTAATATACGCCTCGTCTGCTGCCGTCGAGAACGTGCTTCTTTCGCCCGCGTCCGCAAGCTTCGATATGTTCAAGAACTATGCCGAGCGCGGAGAAGCGTTTGTAAAGGCAGTCAAGGAGCTTAAGCCGTGAAAAAAAGACGTCTATTCGAAAAAAATAAAACCTCGGTCATGAAGGATAGGACAAGCGGCAAGCCGGATTATATACTTTTTATCGTGACCGCATTGCTTGTCGGTTTCGGCGTGCTGATGGTTTATTCGGCAAGTATGTATTCCGCGCAAAAAAATTACGGCACCGAATACTACTTCATGTTCAAGCAGATAGTAGGAGCTGTTCTCGGCATAGGCGCAATGGTGGGATTGACTTTTGTTGACTATCATTTTCTCGGCAAGATACGATACATAGTGCTCGGGATCTCGCTTGCGCTGTTGGTGCTTGTATTCATACCCGGAATAGGCGTGGAGAATTACGGCGCAAGGCGTTGGATCAATCTTCCGTTCTTTACGTTGCAAGCCTCCGAACCGGTAAAATTCGGTTTCATCATATTCACTGCGTTTTACATGGCGAAACATCACGAAAAAATGACGTCGTTTAAAGGCGTCTTGCCTGTGCTCGGAGTGGGAGTGCTTATCTGTATCCTCATCATACTCGAGCCGAATATGTCCATAACGATTTGCATGGCGCTGTTGATGTTTGTCATGCTTTTCGTAGGCGGCATGAGAATCAAGCACTTTTTGATTGTCGGAATACCCGCAGTCGCCGCCGCAGTCGTTTTGATTTTCGCCGAGCCGTATCGTCTGAGCCGCCTTATGGCGTTCATCAATCCGTGGGCGTCTCCGCTCGACGAAGGGTTTCAGTTGATACAGTCGTTTTATTCGCTCGGAAGCGGCGGCTTCTTCGGCATAGGGCTGTTCAATTCGAGACAGAAATATCTGTTCTTGCCGTTTTCCGAGAGTGATTTTATTCTGAGCATAATAGGAGAGGAGCTCGGCTATTTCGGGTGCCTGCTCCTCTTCGGTGTATATATCCTGTTTATTGTCCGCGCAATCAAAATCGCACAGAACGCTTCGGACAGATTCGGATGCTATCTTGCTTCGGGAATAGCGGCTATCATTGCCATACAAGTGCTTGTAAACATAGCCGTAGTTACGGGCTCTATTCCGCCGACCGGTCTGCCTTTGCCGTTTATAAGCTCGGGGTCAAGCTCCTTGATTGTCTTTATGGGCGGCGTCGGCATTCTTCAGAGTGTTGCTCGAGGAAGCCATAAAAGTGTTAAATGCCTTGCTTGACAGAAGAAGGATTGCCGCAACAATCGCTATTGCCGTGTCGGGACCGAGGAACAGGAAGTTGTATGTTGTACTGTAACCCCATGCCGCCGCACCGACGAGATCTCCGTGCCAACCGAAGAAGTCTATTCCTTGCGCCCAAAACAGAACGCCGGCAAGAACGTGCGAAAATAATCTTATTACGAAGTATACTCCGGTACCCATAAAGAAACCGCCGTGGCATAATAGGGGATTTTTGCCCGCTGCGTTTACCTTGTCGAGTTTTTTGCGGTTGAACTTAAAAAGTCCGACAAACGAAAGAGCCATGTACGGCACTACATAGTCGAGAAGAGCGCTCCAAGGGGAAACGATGTACGGACCCTGAATGAACTGCAAAATCATATATACTGCGGATACGACGAGGCTCTTTCTGAATCCGAAGTAATAGCAGTATATGAGCATCGGAAGCACGGAAGCCGCCGTAATGGAACCGCCGTACGGGAGCGAAAAGAATTTGATGTACGACAGAGCAAACGACGCCGCGATACAAATTGCTCCGTATGTGATATCCTTCGTGCTTCGTTCGAATGAAACTCCTCGCTTTTTCTGCACAAATGTTGCGATCGCGATTGCCGCGGCTATAACCGCGAGCACGCCGAGCACCGTCAGCAGCACTTGCCACCAAGGAATGGTCACGCCTTCCCAATAGTCGCCTGTAAACATAAAACCTCCTTAATTACCAAACAGCCGCAACGTAAAACTTGCCCTCCGCTTCCGGCAGAGGGCAAGTAGTCGTTATTATTGCATAAGAAGATTTACAATAAAGACAGCTTCCCTACGCGGGTACTAACCCAACAGGTTCAAAGGGACCGATTTCTTTGCGGCGAAATCATCTCAGCTCGGCTTCGAGCGCCCCTAGCGGTAATCTATACGTCAATATTATGACAAATGCGTTCATTTGTCAAGCGTTTTTCTTGCTATTTTGCGTGGAATAAGATATAATAAAAGCAATGACATATATAGCAAAGACATTTTCCTATATAAAAAAGTCGTTTTGGATGCTGCTTCTCATAGCGTCGGTGCCTGCGGTGCTTCTCGGTCTTTTCGTGCGTCCGCTCGGATTTATTACTTTCATACCCGATTTTGCCGTATCCGAAATAAATTCCTATGCGGATATAGCTTGGCTCATATTCGACCGCCACGCCACGATGTACGTATATCCGATGATTTTGATATTTGCTACGCTTACGGTATGTATGGCGCTCGCGCTTTCGGTGATAGAAAAGCACTTTCGTACGGGCAGACTGATGTTGAAAGCTCCGCTTCGAGATTTAAACAGCAGTTTGTTTCCCATGCTTAAGACGCTTGCGCTCATGTTCGCCGCATATATGCTGTTTAAATTTATAGTAAGCGGACTTGTGACGCTGTTGCATTTTCTGTTGAGCGGGGCGGGAGTACCGAATACTCTCACTGTAATCATAGTTTCCGTTGTCATAGCCGTTGCGTTTTTCATAATCATATACTTCGCCGCCCCCGTAATGTTTTGGGCGCCGCTTATGCTTACGTTCGGCTATTCGTTTGTAGACGCGCTCATAGAAGCTGCCCGTATGACGGGAAAGGCGGCTTGGCGGCTCTTTGCGGCATTGGCGTTTCCGTTTGTTACCGTAGCCTTGCTTCAGTGCGTGTTCGAACTGTTGCCGCTTCACATTGTTGCAATGAAAGCGATCGCCGCGGTTTTGTATTTGTTTTTGATCATATATATTTGCGCTCTCATGCCGGTTGCGACTTTCGATCTGTCCGAGCTCGAGCGGCGCGACATAAAAAAGCCTTATCCGGCAAAGGGGAATGACGGTGGCATTTAAAAACGCGTTTAAAATAATGGTGGACAGATTCGGGCTTGTATGGATGCTGTTGTTGTATATCTTCATACTTGCCGTGGTGCTTGTAAGTGTAAGTATGGCGTTCATGATACCTATATACCGAATATTTTTAGGCGGCGGCATCATAGAAGAGATCTATGCTCTGTTTAAGAGCATAGTGGGCGGTGACAGCATAAACGCCTGGTTCGAGCAGATAAGAAATATCGGTCAGTCGGTGTCGGATCTGTTTGCCGAGAACTTTGCTTTGAGGCTTAATTCCGCGCTTTGGCTCATAATTGTGGTTGTTTTGGCTTACAGATTTTTGATAGGTCTTTACGAACTCCCGCTGATTTCTGTTTTGGAAGGCTCGATGTCGTCGAACGCGCGGATCGGCTTCGGCGGTCAACTCGTTTCGAAGCTCGGTAAATCATCGCGCTTTACTCTCGTCAAAATGCTGTATACGATAGTTTTCGACGTCATAGTCGCAATAGTGATGTACGGATTGTTTTTGTTGCTTGACGTGAGCGGCATTGCCGTATTTGCTCCGTTTCTCATAATGCTTGTGTTTATCGTTTTGATGTCGTTGCGATACAGCTTTATAGCAATGTGGTCGCCGCGCGTCATAGTGGACGGAGGGAAGATATTTTCTTCGTTTGCGTTTTCGGTAAAAAGCGCCTGCAAAAACTTCGGGTCGGTGTTCGCATATTTCCTTGTGGCTTGGGTGATTATCATAGCATTGAATATATTTGTCGGACTGTTTACTTTGGGCGCGGGGCTTTTGATTTCCATTCCCGTATCTATGTTGTTTGTCAGTATATTGAATATGACGCTTTATTACGGCAAGAACGGAAAGAGATATTACGTAGACGGCACTGTCATAACGCCGCCGTATAAAAAAGAAGAAGATAAAGAAGCGTAGAACGAATACGCATTAAAAAAAACGCTCGTTGCCATTACCGATGACATACGAGCGTTTATTTTTGTGTAAAGCGAGTTTGCTATATAAGTCTGACCTTTATTATGTTGTCAAGCTTTTTGAGTTTTTCGAGTACCGAATTGCCGAGCTTTTCGTCGAGGTCGAGTATGCAGTATGCGTAATCTCCTTTGGACTGGCTTACGAAGTTGCTTATGTTTATTCCTTCGCCGCTTATAAGGTCTGTCATGGACTTAAGCACGTTTTTGACGTTCTTGTGGATTACGGTAATGCGTTGGCAGCCGCTTCTTGTAAGTTTGCACGAAGGGAAGTTTACGGAATTGGTGATGTTGCCGTTTTCTATGAAATCCACCATTTGGCGTGCGACCATGACGGCGCAGTTGTCTTCCGCTTCGGGAGTGCTTGCGCCGAGGTGGGGAATGGCGACCACGTTTTCCACGCCGATGACCTCCGCGCAGGGGAAATCGGTCACGTATCTCGACAGCTTTCCTTTGGAGAGGGCGGCTTTTATGTCGTCATTGTTTACGAGTTCTCCTCGCGAACAGTTAACTATTGCGGCGCCGTCCTTCATTTTTTTGACGGAGCCTGCGTTTATCATGCCGCGGGTTTCGCTTGTGAGCGGAACGTGCAGCGTGACGAAATCGCTTTCCGAAAGGAGCTTGTCGAGATCGGTTTCCTTGACGACGTTGTGATTGAGGTGCCACGCGCCGTCTACCGATATGTACGGATCGTATCCCACAACTTTCATTCCGAGTTCTACGCAAGCGTTTGCCACGAGCACGCCGATTGCGCCGAGACCGACTACGCCGAGCGTTTTGCCGAGCAGCTCTCCGCCGACGAAAGCTTTTTTGCCGCTCTCCACCTGTTTTGTCACGTCGTCGCCGGTGAGGCGGGACGCCCAATCGATTCCCGCGGTTATTTTTCTGCCGCAAAGAAGTAGAGCGCATAAGACGAGTTCTTTCACGGCGTTGGCGTTTGCTCCCGGCGTATTAAAGACTACTACGCCGTTTGCCGAGCATTTGTCAACGGGAATGTTGTTGACTCCCGCGCCCGCTCTGCCAATGCAACAAACGGTTTCCGGTACGGTATATTCGTGCATATTGTAGGAGCGCAGAATTATCCCCTCGGGCTTTGCGGCTTCCTTAACCATTTTGTATTTGCTTCCGAAGGCTTCGCCGGCGACGCCGCTTATTTCGTTGAGTTTCAAAATTTCCATAGTGCTTCTCCTTTTTACTTGTGACTTTTCTCGAACTTCTTCATAAAGTCTATGAGCTTTTCTATTCCCGCAACGGGCATGGCGTTGTAAATGCTTGCTCTCATGCCTCCGACGAGTCTGTGTCCTTTAAGAGTGAGCAGTCCCTGTTTTGCCGCTTCCGCAACGAACTCCGCGTCGGTTTCGGGGGCGGGGGTAACGAACGGTACGTTCATTATCGAACGGTACTCGGGAACAACGGAGTTTTTGTAATATCCCGAATTGTCTATATAGTCGTAAAGCATTTTTGCTTTACGCTCGTTTATTTCGTTCATGGCTTTGACGCCGCCGTTCTTTTTCAGATAGCGGAACACAAGCATGGCGACATAGGTCGAGAAAGCGGGAGGAGTATTGTACAGGCTGTGTTCCTTAATCTGCGTCGACCATTTCAGCATGGTGGGGCAGAGCGGGTTGCATTTGTCCTGGAGATCCTTGCGGACTACTACGATGGTCACACCTGCGGGTCCGACGTTTTTTTGCGCTCCCGCATAAATGACGCCGAACTTGCTTACGTCGAATTCCTGACTGAGTATGCAAGACGAGAGATCTGCGACGAGGGGAATATTTCCCGTGTCGGGAACATTTGCATAGCGCGTTCCGAATATAGTATTGTTATAGCAAATGTGCACATAGTCCGCGTCGCTTCTGAAGGTGCTTTTGTCGAGCTTTGGAATGTAAGTGAAGTTTGCGTCCTCGCTCGATGCGGCTTTTACCATATCGCCGTATTTTTTTGCTTCGGAAAATGCTTTTTTGGAAAAGTTACCGGTCACTACATAGTCGGCTTTCTTGTTTATCGAAATATTGAGCGGAACGGCTTCGAATTGCGTGGATGCGCCGCCCTGAACGAAAATCACGTCGTAATTTTCGGGTATGGACATGAGCTCGCGTAAAAGACTCTCCGCTTCGGCGTTTATGGCTTCGTACGGTTTGGAGCGGTGGCTCATCTCCATTACGGACATTCCTGTGCCTTCGTAGTCCAATAGATCCTTTTGCACCTGCTTCAGTACTTCCTCGGGAAGCATCGACGGACCTGCCGAAAAGTTGTAGTTTCGCATATGTAGTACTCCTTATGGATAAAAATTTATTTACAAACGAATATTATATACATTATATACGATAATACCGAAAATGGCAAGCGATAAGGTTACACGAATTATTAAATTTGCAAGACGAAGTATCGCGGCAAAAAATGAATTTTGCGCGGAAATGCGATTTTCAGGGGGCGTTTTCGATCGTTAAAGTAAAAAATGCCTTATTTCGGTGCAAAAAATATATGAAATATTTATGAACATTCATTGACAGTTGCGACTATTTGTTTTATAATATATATGTTTAGTATTATCGCGTATAATGCTGTTCGTTGCGATTATTGTTTTTTACAATCGCCATTATTACAAAAATGCCGAATGATGGCGAATGAGGACCGAATATGGAAAAAAGTCTGAAATCAAAAATAGTTTCGATAGCGCTCGTGTTGCTGTTGTGTCTGAGCGGTTTCTTGGCATTGTTTTTTGCGCCTGCGGTTATGTTTTCCAATGCGGAGGGAGAGAATAACGGTATAAGGTTCAAGCAAGTAGCGCTCGGCGAGGACTTTGCCATAGGACTTACTTACAACGGTGAGCTATACGGCTGGGATCTGGTTGCGGGTTTGCCCGCCAATAAGCTCGGTGTAAGCTATGGCGTCAATCCTACCAAAATACCGTTCGAGTTCGAAGACGCGGGCGACGGAATAATAAAGATTGCCGCTACGCGCACAACCGCGGCATTTATCACGCACGCTAACAAAATTTATACTTGGGGTACGAATTCGCTTCACACCGGCAATGCGGGGCTCTTGTTGCGTACCGACAGCGATACGTCTTTTCCCAAACCCATAGAAGTCGAAGGTCACAGCGGCGAATTGGTAGAAGTCAATATGATGAAGCCCGGAGTGTTTCCGAGTTCCGTTATAAGCGACTTGGATAATAATCTTTACGGCGGAGCTATAGCAACCACCGAGCGTGATCAGTTCCTCGATATTGTCGGCAGCGACGACAATTATGTCGTAAGGCACAAGAGAAGCGGTTTGAATAATTATTATTTTGCTTGGGGCTCGGGCAATTATATGTTTACGAACCGAGCAATGCAGTCCGACAATATCGCACAAGCCAGTTTGTTTAAGTTGCACGAGAATTGGGCCTCTTCCGCGCTTACCGTCGGCGGCGGCGCAATACTCATCGGCGGCAGTAGCAACTTATATATGCACGGCAAAAACTTCTATCTTCCTAAGGTAGGAGATTATACGACGAAAGAATATAAGATAGGCGAAACCTATAAAATCGACAGTACTGTTGCGTCCGAAGATAATAAAAGAACAATATTGTATCTCGACAATACGCTTGATTTGCAGCCGAAAGGAACAACTGATGACATAGATATACAAAACAATGGTGCGAATAAAGCCGAAGGCGGTAAATACAGTCCGTATACTTGGACGGCGAACCATTTGCCGCTTCCTTTTAATGGTAGGACGAGCGATGTACTTATAAACGAAGCTCTTGCAACAAGCGCCAGTGAAAGTGATTCGTATGATTTTTACAATGTTGTCGGCGGCACGGCTCTTGCTTACGGCTCCGTCGATTTATTGAATGCTAACGGCGTCGTTAATGTATTAAGTGCTGACGGCTCCGAGGGTAAATTGACTGTTTCCGACTCTGTATTGAGTTTGGGTAATGGCTACGGCTACGCTATCAATTCAAACAATAAGCTTCTGTTTTTCGGTAACGGCTACAACGGTCAAAGCGGCTCAATCAATTCGGATGATTTGCGCGCCTACGGCGATATAACGGAAATATCAACAGGGTTTGACGGAAAACCCTTAAGCGTTGTCGCGGGAAAGACGCGGATGGGCGATAAGATCATAGACACTCTTTCGCAGCCTACTTTGACAAATGA
>CAJULE010000017.1 GCA_910587445.1 uncultured Christensenellaceae bacterium | reverse complement strand
AGGTGCGCGAAAAAGATGAAGGGAGAGGAACTTTCGGCTGTTCCTCTCCCTTTCACTCAGCCGAGCGAGCCTTATAGGCGAAGCGAACGCCTTCAGCCGAGGAGCGGAGCGACGAACGCCACGAAGCGAAGCGGAGTACAAGAGCCTTGGCGAGTTTTCCCTCTCCTTTAAACGACTTAAGGCAAAGCCTTAAGAATCCTTTTTATAGGTTAAAATTCACGGAAACGGAACTACAGTCTTTTTTATAGTTGTCTACTCATCCGTCACGGCAGTCGCTACGCTTTGTGCCGCGACACCTTCCCTCTCAAGGGAAGGCTTTACTTCGGAATAGATTTCTCGACTTCGCTCGAAATGACATAAAAGTAAGGTCACGCGCCGTGACATTCGCGCTCCGCGCTCGGCTAAAGCGAAATGACATGAGGCGCCACTGTCACCTTGAGCGCAGTCGAAAGGTCTTTAAGATTTGTCGATAAGCTTGACGCAACAAAGAAAATCTACTCATCCGTCACGGCAGTCGCTTCGCTTTGTGCCGCGACACCTTCCCTCTCAAGGGAAGGCTTTATTACGGAATAGATTCCTCGACTTCGCTCGGAATGACATTAAAACCGAACGGATTAGATACGAGCAGTTCGAGGACGGCGCGAATTTCGCGCAGGGAGTGTACCCTTCGTACATGACCGCTCAGCCGAGCGAGCATTATAGGCGCAGCGAACGCCTTCAGCCGAGCGCGGAGCGACGAACGCCAACGAGCTTGCGAGTTATACGCACTTGGGACTATTGTGCCGATTCGAAAGCCCTGACCGCAAGCCCCATATAATCGTGAAAATCGACAAGGGTAGCGCCCGTCTCGACTCCGTTTATCGTCCAGCCGCCGTCGCCCTTAGTCTCCTCGCCCGTATAGCCGCCTATGCCGTTGCGCACGAGATAATCGGAAATGCGGTCGATATTGCCCTTCCAGCCGAGCACGGTCGCATTGCCGCTCCAATAACCGTTCTTCGATTTGAGCCAGCGCTCGCCTTTTTTCAAGCCGTCCTTATCGGTGGAAAAGTCGGGGTCTGCCGCGGAAAGATCGGATTTGAGAATGCGATAGTCGCCTGCCGCCATGTGTTCTATATAGAACTTTGCGTTCTCCTCGGTCTTTACCCACTCCTCGAACGTCACGCCGTCGTCGGTCTGCTTGTATGCGGGCGTCTTTGTTCCCTCGTCGTCGGTCGCATGGAATGTCACCGAACCAATGGAAATATTCTTGGCGAAGCCGCCCGTCGTAAAATCGACTCCGTCCGCCTTTTCGTCCTTAATGTTAGTGCGCTTTGCCCAGGACGACGGACCCTCCGTCTCCTCGAACTTCACGGAAACTATCTTGTCTCCGCTGCGCTCGACCGTTGCCTGACCGACATAGTATCCGTGTACAAGTCCGTATGCCGTCCCCGTCTGCTTTACGCCGTCGCACGAACAGCCGCTCGCCGTTATGCACATAGCCGCGAGAATAAGCGCAAGTGCGGATATGATTGTTTTTTTCATAATTACTCCTTTTACTTGTTTTAAAATAGGATAAGTAAAAGAAAAAGAATTTATACCCTTAAGACATCTGAACCTTTTAAATAAAAGGTTCGCAAAAAATGCTTCTGCACCTTTTTTCGAAAAGGTGCAACCAAAAAGAGTATTGCGCTTTTTTGAAAGCCGCGGAGAATGCTTCTGCACCTTTTTTCGAAAAGGTGCAACCAAAAAGACAAAGGGAGAGGAATTTTCGACTATTCCTCTCCCTTTTGAATCCCTCATCTTTAAACGACTTAAGGCTCTGCCTTAAGAATCCTTTTTAAAGGATTAGTTTGTAAAAGCCGACACACCGAACGACTTAGAAACGAGCAGGGCGAAGAAAAAGGACGCACCGACGGAGAGATATACATGACCCCGAGGGCGCGCCCTCTTTACACTGTATTACGACGCAGATTCGTTGGGAAAAGGCAGTATGCAATGGCGAGGGCACACCTCGACACACTTTCCGCACCCTATACATTTATCGTAATCGATAGCGGCGAGATTATTGGAAAGCTCGATCGCGTGCGTGGGGCAATTGCGCTCGCACTTGCCGCAGGCTATACAGCCGACGGAACAGACCTTCGCCACTTCCCTGCCCGTGCCCGTATTGGAACAAGCGACATAGACCTTTGCTTCGACGGGTATGCGCCCTATTATCTTGCTCGGACAAGCCGCGACACACGCGCCGCAACTTGTACAGTTCTTGTAGTTCACCTTAGAACAAGCCGTATCCTTATCGACGGAAATTGCCGAATATTTACACACATCCGAACAGGTGCCGAGCCCCATACACCCCGTAGGGCACGCCTTGTTTCCGCCAGCAAGGATATGGCACGATTCGCAATCTCCGTATCCCTGATAGGAATATTTATTCTTACAGCGATTGCCGCCTATACAATGCACGACGGCGACCGTTCGCGTGCTCTTTTCCTCGCTCATCCCGAGCACACGGGCGATGTTCTTCTTTCCCTCGGAGCTCGTGGGATTGCACTGGCTTATCTTTGCTTCGCCCTTAAAGAGAGCTTCGGCAAACGCACTGCACCCCGCATAGCCGCAACCGCCGCAATTCGCGCCCGCAAGATGACGTTCTATCTCGTCGATACGCGCGTCTCTGTCTACGGCGAGTTTTTCGCCGAGAAAGCTCAAGCCGAACGCAATAAGCGCTCCGAGTGCGAGAGCAATGAGAACGGGCAATATAAATGTCATGAATATTTCCATTGAATACTCCTTTTGTTTTCTTGAAAGCATAATCGCGCGTCAGACGAAATACTTATTTGAACGCGCAGTCGCGCCGCAGACGGGTAGCAGGCGACGAGACGCTCGGGTTGCTGTACTACTCGTACTGCGCCCGAGCAGCAAGGAGCACGCAACTCGTCTGCGGCGATGAATGCACGCTCAAAAAGAGAGCCCACCGAAACCGTAAAAAGCCATAGCCATAATCCCCGCAATTATGAGCGCGATTGGGAAGCCGTGGAAGGGCTTGGGTATAGACGAGCGCGCCACCTTTTCGCGCACGCCCGCCATGAGAATGAGCGCGAGCGTAAAGCCGAGACCTACGGACAGCGCCGCGATAAAGGTCTCCAAAAGTCCGTACCCGTTTGCAACGACGCTGTTTGCCGTACCGAGCACGGCGCAGTTCGTCGTGATAAGCGCAAGATAAACGCCGAGCGACGTATAGAGCGACGGGCTTACTCTCTTTAAAACGATGTCGAGCAACTGTACGAGCGCGGCTATTATGAGTATAAAGAGTATAGTCTGGAGATAGGTAAGTTCCAAAAGCTCCAGAAGCATATAGAGGAAATGGCAGACTACGGACGAGAGCACAATGACGAACGTCACGGCAAGCCCCATGCCGACGGCGGAATCGAGCTTCTTGCTCACGCCGAGGAACGGACAGATTCCGAGCGTCTGCGAAAAGATTATGTTGTCGGTTATTATGCCGCTTATAACAATGGTAATTATTGCAGTCCACATACCGTTATGCCCCCTTCAAAAGCGATTTATGTCTGTCATGGTACAGCTTCGTGAGGTAATTGAAGAGCGCCATCAAGAAACCGAGCACCATGAAGCCGCCCGCGGGACGGGTAAAGAGCGTAAGCCCGATAATGCCGAGCCCCTGCCTCACCGCGCCCAAAAGGCATATCGCGAGCAAAAATCCGAGCCCCATGGATACGCCGTCCACTGTCGAAGTCAGCACGTCGTTTTTGGAAGCGAACGATTCGGCTCTGCCGAGGATTATGCAGTTCACGACTATGAGCGGTATGAATTTGCTTATGGACGAATAGAGATCGGGCAAAAGTCCCGACATCAGCATTTGCACGAGCGTGACGAATGTCGCGATTATGACGATGTATGCCGGAAGGCGCACCTTGTCGGGTATTACTTTGCGAAGAAGCGAAATTGTGAGATTCGAGACTATGAGCACTATCGCCGTCGCCGCACCGAGCCCGAATGCGTTTACAACAGTATTGCTCTGCGCAATAGTCGGACACATTCCGAGCACAAGCACGAAAACGGGATTACTCAGTATTCCGCCGAGAGCGGCGTCCTTAAGCCTTGACTTGTTCATAAGCTGCCTCCTTTCACCTCGGGTATCACCTTAAGCGAAATGCCTATTGCGTTTGCGACGCCGCCCACGGAATAGGAGGATGTCGCGCCCGTGGAAGCGGAGATTCCCGAGCCGTCTATGCTCGTCTTGCCCTTCACGTATTCGACGAGAAGCGCAAACTGCTTTTCTTCGAATATGCCGTTCGTACCGGGGGAATTTTCGGTCTGCTTTTTGGTGACTACACTTATGATCGCGCCGTCCTCGTCTATCGCAGTGAGCATTACAATAGGGTCGTTCCCCGCATATCCCTGCGCCTGCGCTTCGACTATATATGCGCCCGCATTATCGCCCTTGACCGCCCTATAAACGGCAAGAACGGCGTTGTTCGCCTCGGCGCGATTGTTCTTATTGAAGTCGGCGAGCTTTTTGTCGTCGAGCACAAGCATTTCGTAATATCCCTCGTCGAGCGCGGTCTTATCGTCCACGCCGCTCGGAACGATACCGTTTATGAGCGTCACCGTATTCAGATCGAGCGAGGGCTTATACTTCGGCAAAAAGCGGTTTGCCACGGCAAGGAGCGCAACGCAGACAACGGAGATCACCGAAAGCGCTATTACGCATCTTAAAGTGTTCTTGGTCGAATTTTTCATGCCGCTTTCTCCTCCTTTGCCTTCTTTTTCTTTTCGGGCTTTACGTAGCCGAAGGGCTTCGGATATATATATCTGTCTATGAGCGGCGTCACGATATTCATTATGAGTATGGCAAAGCTCATGCCCTCGGGAGCCGAGGCAAAGACGCGTATAAGCATGGTTATGAGAGCTATACCCACCCCGAAAATAATTCTGCCGAGAGGAGTGTTCGGGCTTGTCGCGTAGTCGGTCGCCATGTAGACGGAGCCGAACAGCAGTCCGCCCGAAAGGACGTGCGCAAGAGCGTTCGAGAGCACTTCGCCCGCGGAATTCATTTCGCCGAGCGCCAATCCGCGAACGCCGCTCATAAGGAGCGCGAACACGAACGCCGATCCGACGATAACGAGCGGAAGTTTGAAGTCTATTACCTTTCTTACGACGAGATAGACAAAACCTATTATAATAGCTATCGCGCAGGTCTCGCCTACCGCCGCGCTGCCCGTATTGCCGATAAACATATTCAGGAGCACGGAACCGCTCACGCCGCCCGTATGACCCGAAAGCCAAGTAGCGCCCGTGGACGCGTCGAGCCCGAGCCCTATCGTCTGCACCGCCGCAAGCGAAACCGTCATGAACGCGAAAACTCTACCTGCCGCGGCGGGATTGACGAAGTTCTTGCCTATGCCGCCGAACAGCATTTTGACTACGACGATCGCGAATGCCGACGCGACTATAAGCATTATTACCGTATCGAACGAAAAGAGAATGTCCGCCGTCGTGGGAAGATTTATATTGGGCTTGTAGATGTTTAAGTCCCAAGCGTCCACCTTTAAAAACGTGGGGAAATTGAGCGCGAGAATGACGCCCGTAACAGCCGCCGAGCCGTCCTTTATGCTCGCATTTTTAAAATAGCCCTTTTTGAATTTGCCGCGCACGCCCGCGTCGTATAGGAGCTCGAAGCCGATACACGCGCCGACGGCGACGGCTATATTTATCGCCACGCCGTAGCCGAAGAAAAACACCGCGGCTATGACGACGGGACAAAGCGAGATCAAAACGTCGATCATTATGCGGCGGACGCTGTTCTTCGCGTCCGTTATATGCGGCGAAACCGAAACAAACAAATTTTCTTTCACAGCCCTGCCTCCGTACTTTTTTTCTTTGCGAGCTTTATGGACTGCAATAAAGGTCGTTTTGCGGGACAGACATATGCGCAACTCCCGCAACCTATGCAGTATTTTGCCCCGTACTTCACCGCGCCCTTGAGATCTCCCGTGCGCATGAACGAGTCGATATACATCGGCATGAGCTTCATCGGGCACACAGAAGCGCACCTTCCGCAATTTATGCATGGCATAGAACTGCCCGTAAATGCCGAATCTTTGCTCAAAAGCAAAATACAGCTTGTCGTACGCGTGCAGGCAATAGTCTCGTCGCTGACCGATACGCCCATCATCGGTCCGCCGTTTATGCACTTTACGGGAGCGTCGTCGCCCTCTTTTGCTCCGCCGCAGAAAGAAACGGCTTCGTCGTACGTCGCGCCCGAAAAGCACCAAAAGTTTTTCGGCTCCGCAACCGCCTCGCCCGTAACCGTCATTATACGCTTATAAAGGGTCTGTCCGTCCTCGACGGCAAGCGCGACCGAAAGCGCGGTGTGCACATTGTCGACCACGACTCCCACTCCCGAGGGAAGTCCGCCCGCCTTGACCGTTCTACCCGTCATGGCGTAGACGAGCTGCTTTTCCGCGCCCTGCGGATACTTTGCCTTCAAAACGACCACTTCGACGTCATAGCCCTTTTCCTTAGCCACACGCGCGACGAAATCGGCGGCGTCGGTCTTATTCGACTCTATGCCGATAAGCACCTTATCGAGACCGACCGTCTTTGCCATATAAAGCGCTCCGCGCAAAAACTGCTCGGTATACTCGAGCATTATGCGATAGTCGCAGGTGATGTACGGCTCGCACTCGGCGGCGTTTATTATGAACGTATCTATTTTTTCCTTGGGCGCGAGTTTGACGTGCGTGGGAAAGCCGGCTCCGCCCATGCCCACTATGCCGCAGTCCTTTATGCGCTCCAGAATATGCTCTCCGTCCCGAACCGAAAGCGACGGGAAACGGAACGCTTCGGGCTTTTCTTCCGCCGTGTCGCGCTCTATGACTATATGTTCGCACTTACCGGAGGATGTTGCTCGGGTCTCTATGGCTTTTACCGTGCCGCATACGGAAGAAAAGACGTGCGCGCTCAACATACCGTCCGCCTCGCCTATCTTCTGCCCCTCGACGACCTTATCGCCTACTGCGACGACTGCCTTTGCCGCTTTGCCGATATGTTGCGACAAAGGAATATATACCGTCGCGGGCGGCGGCATATATTCGATGTTCTTTCTGTCGGAAAGCTCTTTATGTGCGGGCGGATGCACTCCGCCCTTAAAGGTGAATGACAAACTCGTTGCCTCCCTCGTGAATGTTCTCGTTTCGTAGCAATACAATGATTGCCGTTTAACTGTTATATTGTAACATGAACGAGAAAAAAAGTAAAGAGGATTTAAAAAATAATGCGGCTTTTTCGAAAAAAGTCGCGGAAAAAATTTTTATTACGATTAGGGATACGACGTTTCGCAATATGTTTGCACCTTTTTCGGAAAAGGTGAGCGAAAAAGATGTTTCGCGCAAAATAAGCATTGCGCACTTTGCTTCTGCACCTTTTTTTCGAAAAGGTGCTCGAAAAAGAGGGTTTGGGCTTTTGAGAAAACTACGGAAAATGTTTCTGCACCTTTTTTTCGAAAAGGTGCAACCAAAAAGAGGGGTTGGGATTTTAAGAAAACCACGGAAAATGTTTCTGCACCTTTTTTCGAAAAGGTGCAACCAAAAAGACAAAGGGGCGGGACACTTTAGACTATGTCCCGCCCCTTTGAACCCCACCCCGCAACTACTTAGGGTTTCACCCTAAGAACCCTTTTTAAAGGATTGAAATTCATTGAAACAGAACTACAGTCTTTTTTACAATTGTCTACTCATCCGTCACGGCAGTCGCTTCGCTTTATGCCGTGACACCTTCCCTCTCAAGGGAAGGCTTTATTGTGGAATAGATTTCTCGACTTCGCTCGAAATGACATAATGGAAGTTATGCTTTGCTTCGCTCAAAATGACATAATAAAGAATAAGCTCGAAATGACATAAAGCGGTTACGCTTCGCTTCGTGGCGTTCGCGCCCCACGCTCGGCTAATGCAAAATGACAATGTAACGAGCAACTTTGCTCGGAATGGAATAAAAATAGCGCGTGACTTGATATTGAACGCTGTTGTCACCTTGAGCGCAGCCGAAAGGTCTTTTATTTCTCTACAAGGCGTTCGCTTCCATATATCCGTCAGGTGAGAGATGCGGAGATATGGCGGGAAGCCACCTCTTCGGGAAACTTCAAAAGCTCGCGGCGTTTCTTGCGGATACTTCCTACAAGAGCGATTATCGCGGTTATGAGCTGATATATTCCGAGAACGACGAGAAAGAGTCCGAACCAGCGCGAAAGCGCACGCGCGCCCGTAAGCTTGCTTAATACAGACGATCCCACGCCTGCCGCCACGGCGGGAATGGCTATCGGCAGCACCTGTTTGAAATCGACGAGCTTGTTTTTTATGTGTATGGCTATGGCTACTCCGGACATCGGTATGAACGCCAAGAGATTGAGCGCCTGCGCCGCGTGTTGTTCTACGCCTACGAATATCGTAAGAAGAGGAATGAGGAGCGTTCCGCCGCCCATACCCATACCGCCTATCACGCCGCCTATTATGCCTATTATTATCAGAAGCAGCACTTTCATCAGAACAGCAATTTTACCCCCGCAACAATCATTATGACGGCAAACACCACGCCCACGGTTGCCGACTTGAGTCGCGTGAGCAACACTGCCCCGAGCGCGCCTCCCGCAGTGACGCCGAGAGAGGAAACAAGCGTAGCGGAAAAATCCGCATAACCGTTTATAATATAAGTTATTGCCGACGCGACGGATATCGGCAGTATGACGAGTATGGCAGTTGCGTGCGCGTTTTTCGTGGGCACTTTCAGGACCTTTTCGAGAAGGGGCACGCAGAGCATTCCGCCCCCTCCGCCGAAGAAGCCGTTTATGAAGCCGACGAGCGCGCCGCCCCCTATTCTCAAAGCCGATTTCGCAATCTTTTTCATAGCTATAATAGTTTTTCCGAATGAGAGACAAAATATAGATGTCGCAAGACGAGACCCTCTTTTTTCCGAAATAAATGCTCCGCATATATTATAAGGAAAAGCGAGAGATTTTTTTAAAAAAGGTTATCGATTTGATTGCAAAAATTTCGATTATACTTTATAATATTAGAATGTATGCGTATCATTGTATACGTTACGTCGGAAAGAAAAAAACTACTACTTTAAAGGTGTAAAGAGAAATGAACAAAACTTCTACGGGTTTCAAAAGATATTTGTCGGCGGCGCTGTGTTTCGTCCTCGGGCTTATACTCGCTCTGTCGATAATTCGATTGCCTGTCTTTAACGCGTTTGCCGTCTCGAGCGAGAACTTCGTCGAGCCGACGGCGTCGGTGGACTTCTCAAACAAGCAGTTCGACGAAACGAGCGGCTCGTCCCCCGCCTCCCCCTCGAGTTGGACCGGCGCGGGCGTAGCGGGCGACAGCGACGGCGGCGTTGTTTCGGGAGTAGTCGACCTCGACGCGGACAATTATCACAACGCGAACAAGGATACGGACGGCAGCAGTAAGGATATTTACAAGCTCGAACGCTATCCCGAATATAAGACCGCAGTTCCCCAAACCCCGTTCGGAGTACAAGCCTACAGCGGCACGAACAAGAAAGTCCTCATGATAAACAATGCGGTCAGCGAAGTCGCCTACGGATACACCTCGAATTCCGTATCGTTTGCGGCTGCGAGTTATTACCGCGTAAGCGCATATGTAAAGACGGGCAACTTTACCGAAGGCAAAGGCGCAACCATAAAGCTCGACGGACTTCCCGAGGAGCTCAAGTTTTCGAATATAAACACGGTCGCCGAGCTTGAAAAAGATTCAAGCGGTTTGCCCGTTCTGAACGAAAAGAATATGTACGGCTTCAAAAAGTACACGTTCTATATCGCGACCCCGCTCATGACCGCCCACGACGTTACGCTTTCCCTTCAGGTCGGCGACAAGGCGGAGGACGAAAACGACGAGGACAAGACCTATTACAATCCGGCAAAGGGATATGCCTTCTTCGACAACATCGAAGCGGAGCGCATTTCTCCGAACGCATTCTATACCGAAGCGCCCGTTTACGGCGAAGAGGACAACTGCATAGTAAAGGACTTTACCGAAAACGCGGTTTATCTCGACGACGGCGACATCGACTATATGTACACGGGCGAGCCCCAAGGCGAGCACAACGAAATCGGAAGCTTCGAGCGCGGCTTTAACGGTTGGACTCATATAGACGACATCGACGATATCACGTCCGTAGGCAGTATTCCCGCCATTTACAACACGAGCGGCACTTTCTCCGAGGACAACGAATACAATCTTTCGGAGCGTCCGTACTCCCCTGTCGGAAACCTCGACGGCGCGTCGAACATCATGCTCATTTCTTCGGACAAGCCCGTTGCGACAGGCTTCCGTTCCCCCGAATATACGATACTTCGCAGCACCTTCTACCGCCTCAGCTATTGGGTAAACACCGAAAACATCAGCGGCGGCAGCGGCGCGACGACGGTCGTTCGCGGGACGAACAACGTCGCGGACGACGACAACAAGCTTGTTTCGTCCACCACGGGACTTACGGGCGACACGTCGAATACGATGAACTACGGCTGGAAACAGTACGCTTATTACATCAAAGGTTCGGCGATCAACGACAACAAGATATCTCTCGAGCTTTGGCTCGGTCAGCCGGGCAGCGTTTCGTCGGGTATCGCGATGTTCGACGAAATAAAGCTCGAGAAGATCACGCCGAGCGAATACTCGTCCAACAGCTCGAGCGGCTCGATAGTCACGTTCGACCCCGTGTTCGAGGATACGGGCGTAACCAACGGCAGATTCTTCGAGGTGGGCGAATACGACGAATACTCGTATCCTCTCGTCCCCGCGAGCTGGACGCGCATAACGCCCGATTCCGTAACTACGACGGGCTTCTCCACAGAAGCAGTCGAAAGTACCAAAGACGTCATAGACGGCGTTATATCGACCGACATAGATCATTTCTCGGCAAACAGAACAAAGTACAACAACGTGGACAACCCCAAACCCGCAAGCGGCAATCTTCTCATGATGTCGTCGCTTGAAGATACGGCTGTCGGATATTCCTCCCCTACGCTTACGATTTCGTCGGGCAAGGTTTACAGCCTGACCGTTTCGATGCGTACGGCTGCCGTTACGGGATACGGCGCAAACCTCGTAGTCAAGAGCGGCAACAACGTCATTGCCACGATAGAGGGCATAAAGAATGCCTCGGACGGCTTTAAGACATATACCTTCTACATCGAGGGCGGCACGTCCGATTACAGCGTTACGCTCGAGATATGGCTCGGACTCAACGACAGAGTAAGCAACAAGACAAAGCTTGCGGCAGGTACGGTTTTCGTCGACCGCGTGGCTTTTGCGGAAATGACCGAAGAGATCATGACACAAACGGGTAAAAATTACGCGGACTTTGCGAAAGAATACTCGGATATGAGAGCGGCGGGCAGAACCGACTTTAATTTTGCGACATACTCGTTCGGACGCATAGATTTCGCCGCATACGACACCTACGGCAAAGGAGTGGTACGTACTCCGTACAATTGGTCGCTTGCATTCGGTGCGAGCACGAACACCGTCTACGGCGTATTCGATCATACGGCTCTCGACGGCACGTCCACCGAAATCCCGCCGACGTTCGAGAACGAAGAGGGTGCGGGAAACAATGTGCTGTATATCCGCAACATTGCCCCCTCCTACTCCGCGATAACTCTCAACAACACGATCTCGCTTGCGGCAAACTCCTACTACAGCGTGCAGGTAAGCATTAAGGTCGACATTGCAGACAACCTCAAGGACAGCGAGACCGTCGTGGGTGCGGGAATATTCCTCACCGGCGCGGAAGCAAACTTCTCGAATATAATAGACACTTCGACTATCGAAGACTATGACAAAGACGAAGGATATACGATAGACGAAGAGACGTTTAAGACCTATACCTTCTATATCAAGACGGGCGACGAGGCAGTCGACGTGGGACTTACGCTGACGCTCGGCGATATCGAGCACGACGACCAATACTTTGCGGGCAGAGCATACGTCAACCGCATTGCTGTCACCGACATAGGCAACGTCGCTTATGAGAACGAACTTGACAATTTCGACGAGGACGGCGAAGGCTATGCCGAATATATCAAGTACAACAAAAACGTAGATCTTTCGACGGGCGACGACGAGGACGGCGAAGGCGACGGAGACGGTTCCGAAGAAGACGACTCCTCCGCTGCCGGCGAAATCGCTTGGTGGCTTATCCCCTCCATTCTGTTCGCAGTCGCAATACTCATTGCCGTTGTGGGAACGCTCATCCGTAAGCTTCTCGAAAGACGCAGCGAGAAAAAGACCGTTAGGGTCACGACGAGCTACGACAGGCGCACGACGCTTCATAAGCTCCATAACGAGAAGTCGAACGAGGACGAAAAAGTAGCCGACGAAGTCGATACGACGACCGATTACGACGAATTCGACGATAACCTTTCCGCTTCCGAGGAAAAGACGGAAGCAAAGGTCGAAAAGCCCGAAGAGGAACAGCCCGAAGCCGAAGAAGTCAAGGCTGACGAAAAGCCCGAAGCGACGGAAAGCGCGGAAAGCTCCGACAGCTATGACGAGTTCGACGACGACAAAGCGTCCGAGAACGCTTCGAGCAAAGAAGCTCCCGCAGGCGACGCCGTAAAAGCAGAAGCCGACGAGACCGATAAGCCTGCGAACGCAGCCGAGGTCAAGCCGGAAAAACAGGCGGACGCAAAGCCCGAAAAGAAAGAGGCCAAGCCCAAAACGGCAGCCGCTCCCGCTCCCAAGAAGGACGGATACTACGACGACTTCGAGGACTAAAACTCAAAAGAGACGAAACAAAAATCCGCAAGACGCGATCTTGCGGATTTTTTATGCGGTTTTATTTTAATGCTTCACTTCGGACAAAGCCATGCTGTTTGCAAATGCTGCCCTATCGGTATATCTACAAAAGGCGAACAAGCCGATACTTCGATTTTCTCGAAGTGACAAACGGCATAATGCGGCAAGCATATTCGCTCGAACGGCTGAGCACTAAACGGCGAAACCGCCCGTCACGGGGATTACCGTGCCCGTAACAAAGCTGCTTTCCTCGGACACGAGACTGCGAACAACCGACGCGACGTCGGCGGGTGTTCCCATGCGGCGAACGGGCGTATTCGAAACGATTTCGTCTATTGCGGCTCTTTCGAGACAGGCGTTCATGTTTGTGTCGATAAGCCCGGGAGCCACGCAATTTACGGTTATGCCGCTTGCGCCGAGCTCCTTTGCGAGAGACTTGCTTAAAGCCTCGAGAGCGGCTTTGGAAGCCGCATAGACGCTCTCCCCCGCACTGCCCGCTTTCGCCCACATACTCGATATGTTGACGATACGACCGAAAGAACGCGACACCATACTGCGCGAAAGTTCGCGAATGAGCTTCATAGGCGTAAAAAAGTTTATCCGCATGATGCGCTCGGCTTCTGCGTCGTCCGTATCGCAGAGCAGTTTCATACAGGCCTCGCCCGCATTGTTTATTACGGTGTCGGGTCTCGGAAAGCCTTCGAGTGATTTCAAAAGCTTGTCCGCGCCGTTTTTTTCAGACAAATCGACCTCTACGGCAATACAGTTTATGCCGCGCGACTGATAACCTTCTATCATTTCGGCGGCTTTTTCCTTGCTTTTATTGTACGTCAATGCAAGAGTATAATTTTCTGCGGCAAGCATATCGCAAATCGCTCTGCCGATCCCTCCGGTTCCGCCCGTAACAAGCGCACATCGCATTATGATTTCTCCTTTGAACACAGATTTTTTATAGGCATAAGTGTCTTTCCGCAAAGCAAGCGTGAGCGGAATCACATAGAAAAGTCTACTCATCCGTCACGGCAGTCGCTACGCTTTGTGCCGCGCCACCTTCCCTGTCAAGGGAAGGCTTTTTAGAGGAGAAAATCCCCTCAGTCGCCTATCGGCGACAGCTTCCCTTAACCAAAGGGAGCCTTTTTTATATGTTTAGATTTCTCGACTTCGCTCGAAATGACAATGCAATGAACGACTTTGCGTGAAATGACATAAAAAGAATAGGCTCGAAATGACATAGGGCGGTTACGCTTCGTTTCGTGGCGTTCGCGCCACGCGCTCGGCTAAAGCGAAATGACAAGGAAGAGATGTGCGGCATGATACTTTCTTGTCACCTTGAGCGCAGTCGAAAGGTCTTTTGGCAGTTTAAATCAAGATTTCTCCGCATAATGTCACTTCGTAAAAAATAACACGGAAAGTCTACTCATCCGTCACGGCAGTCGCTTCGCTTTATGCCGCGACGCCTTCCCTCTCAAGGGAAGGCTTTTTTATAAGAGTGCAATCCCCTCAGTCGCCTATCGGCGACAGCTTCCCTTGCTAAAGGGAGCCTTTTTTATAGGTTTGGATTTCTCGACTTCGCTCGAAATGACAATGTAATGTATGTTTGCTTCTACGCCATTTTAAGGCTTAGAAACGAGCAGTTCGGGGAAAGCACAGCAAGCAATCGGTTCTTTTAATACCGCAGAAGCGAGCGAGACGGACAGCTGTCGGCGAAATGCCTATATTTGCACCTACGCCATTTTAAGGCTTAGGAACGAGCAGTTCGAGGAAAACACAGCAAGCAATCGATTCTTTTAAGACCGCAGAAGCGAGCGAGACGGACAGCTGTCGGCGAAATGCCTATGTTTGCCTCCTACGCTCTTTTAAGGCCTAGAAACGAGCAGTTCGAGGAAAGCACAGCAAGCAATCGATTCTTTTAAGACCGCAGAAGCGAACGAGACGGACAGCTGTCGGCGAAATGCCTATGTTTGCCTCCTACGCTCTTTTAAGGCTTAGAAACGAGCAGTTCGAGGAAAACAAATTTTTTCGACGGGGAGTGTACTACTTCGTACATGACCCCGAGAAAAAATTTAGTTTGACATGGAAATGCGATGTTTATAAGCCTTAAAAGTTGTCGGGGAGATCGTTCTCGAACAACACCGCCACCTTCCCCTCCACCGTACGAAGCTTTGCAACGGCTTCGTCGAGAGAGATACAGATATGGATTTTATCCTCGCTCATACCCGAGCTTAGAGCGCCTTCTTTTAAAAACGGAGCGCGCTCGCCGATGAGGATAGCCAAATCGCAGACCTCGCCTATCTGTGCGCCGAGGTCGATATTCGCCTGTTTTTCTTCCTTGCCGAGCTCGACAAGTCCCGGAGTGATGATCACTTTAGTGCTTTCGACAAAGCCGGAAAGCGCATTCAAAGCGTTCTGCGCGCCCTCTACGTTCGCATTATAGGCATCGTCTATGATGACCATATTCTCGCCGTTTTTCATGAGTTCGAGCCTGTGCGGAACCGGCTCCATTCGCTCGCATACGGAAACGATGTCTTCCGCGCTCACACCGAGCTCGAATGCGAGAGCCGCGCAAAGCGTCATGAGTGACGGCACGTGTCTGCCGAGAAGCTTCGTGCGCACGACGTGCTCTCCTCCTGCAACGCAGAGCGTAAAGTTTATGCCCTCGTCGTCCTGCTCTACATTTTTATAAAAGATATTTGCGCCCGCCGTGCCTTCCGCGCCCGTTATCATCTTGTCTCCGACCGCCTTTTCGTAGAGAGTTCTCGTGCGCTCGCTGTCGCCGTTGAAGAGCGCGAGACCGCCGCGCTTGAGATTTTCGATGAGCTCGTACTTTGTGTCCATTATGTTTTCGATACTGCCGAACGTTTCGAGATGTTGATTTCCGATTGCCGTAATGAGTCCGTAATTCGGTTCGACGATTTTTGTAAGCTCCGCTATATCGCCCACATAGCGCGCCCCCATTTCCGCAATGAAAACCTGAGCGTCGTCGGGAAGGAAATTGTTTATGACCTTGCAAATTCCCATCGGCGTATTATAGCTCTTCTGACTGTAAGAGACGCGATACTTCTTTTCGAGCATTTTGGCAAGCATTACTTTCGCCGTCGTTTTGCCGTAGCTTCCCGTTATGCCTATGCGGATCATTTCGGGCATGGAGGCAAGGCGGTTTTTAGCGCGCACCTTATATGTGTAGTTGTTGAGCGTCTCGAGCGGAAGTATGAGCAAGTTTGCAAGCGTCACGACCCACGGCGCAAACAGCGGCATGAGCGACAAAAGCGCATACTGCGGCGCATACATCATTCCGTCGAAAACGTGCGCGAGAAGCCACATACAGAGCCCGAGAGCAAAGTATAAGATAAACGTAAGAGCATTGAGACGAACCATACGCGCCGTATATTTTACGGGCACTTTTTCTTTCTCTCGGCGTGTGAAAACAACGAACAGAATCGCGAAAACTGCGAAAATCAAAAATCCGAGATAGCGCACGATCTCGTATCCGTAGAAGCACGCGACATATACGTACGTAGCGATCGCGCTAAGAAACGCAAGCGCAAAGTACCGTATCTGATAGTCGAAGCGCGTGATCTTAAGCCAATTGACCATGCCGCGCGCACGATAGGACGACAACTGCAATATCTGAAAAACTTTCCGACTGACGAACATCATCAAAAACGCCGTCAATCCTATCATAACAAGCCATAACACCTTGTCCGTTACGGGCAGACTTCGTAAGCTTGCGACAACAATCGTGTTCACTTTCATTACTCCTTGACGAACGCTCTCAGTATAGCGTTAAAGCGTTCGTTCAGATAGGCATAGGCGTAGTGCCCGCCCTCCATAACTATAAGCGCGCTGTCCTTTATTCCGCGCTTTAAGCGTTTTGCCATATACATCGGCGTCTCTCTGTCCTCTTTGCCCCATATGACGAGCGTGGGGACGGCAATCGTCGGCAATACCGAATCGAGATGCGTATTGACTACGCGCACAAACACGGGACGCGTGCTCCTGTCGAGCGCACGGAAATCCGCCGAGCCGCCTTTGGGACTTACTACGCCGAGCTTTTTCTTCAGTTTGTACCACCTTACTTTAAGCCATTTTATGAGGCTGAAGCGAGGTTTGAGTCCCGCCGCGCCCGTGAGAAGCAATTTCTTCACGTACGGTCTCGACGAGAGTATAAGGCATATTCTGCCGCCGAAGCTGTGACCCACGAGGATCGCGCTGTCGATACCGAGAGAGGTTATAAGTTCGTCCACACAGGCGGCAAAATCGTACACGCCCCAATCGCACGGTGCGGGTGCGGACTGCCCGAAGCACGGAAAGTCCAAGCACAGCACGTTCTGCCCGTGCGAGACAAGCGAACGGTAAGTTCCGCCGAACGCCGTGTGATCCGCGCCCCAGCCGTGCAACAGCACGACCGTGTCTCCGCTTCCCATGTGACGTTCGTAATAGACCTTTACGCCGTGCAAGACCCTGAACATTATTTGCTCCTTGAAAACGATGTCGTCCTCTGCGCTCCTTTCTACGGCTTAAGGGTCATGACAAGCGCGTCGCCCTCCGCGTAGTAGTTTTTTCGACGGTAGCTCAACGAAAAACCGAACTTTTCGTAGAGAGCTCTTGCGGGAAGATTGCCCTCCCACACTTCGAGCAAAACGGTTTCGACCTTTTTCGCGCGGCTCTCCGATATTATAGCGGCAAGGATCGCGCTTGCGACGCCCTTTCTGCGGCAGTCGCTTCTTACGACGACGTCGGTCACGGACGCTTCGGCGCCTTCTACGATGTCCACGCCGCCGAAGCCTGCAAGTCTGCCGTCCGAGGTCACTTTAAACATCGCCGTATTCTCGCTTTCGAGAGCCGAAACGATGTTTTCAAAGCTCCAAGGTCTGCTCATACACTCGCACTCGAGCGCGCGGATCTCGTCCGCATCGCTCAAAACGCACCTTTCTGCCTTTATCATAAGTCTGCCTCGGCTTGAGACTTTCTCACGTACAGCGGCTCGATCGTCCCATAGCTTTGGGCGCGGGACGAATACTTTTCGAGAGCGAGCTTTATGATCCCGTCGCCCGTCGTTTCCGCGACGCCGAGACGCTCGGCATACTTTTTATCCGCCGCGAGCGTACATTCTCCGCACGAGCGCACGTATTCGTCAAGCTCCGAATCCCTTATGCAGGTCGGCGGCGCAAGCTCGTTTCCGTTTTCGTAAAGAGCCGTAAAACAATAGCCGTTGCCGGCGTCGGAGACCGAAAGCACTTTACCGTGACACTTACTGTTATATGCGGCAAGCTCGCATGAGTTGACGGGAACTACGGGAATATTCAGCGCGTACGCGAGAGAGCGCGCGGCGGACACTCCTATACGTATGCCCGTAAACGAACCGGGACCGATGACGACGGCGATAAACTCTGCGTCATCGACCGACATCCCCGCCTTTTCGAGCGCCTTGTCGAGCATGGGCATGAGCGCGCGCCCCGCTTTCACGGAGCCGTCGTCCGAAAGATAGACCGCTCTTTCACCCGCCGCGCCCACGGAAATTTTCGCTCCGCTCGTATCGATACAAAAGTACTTCATAGCTCTATATGCTTGACCCCGTCGGCATTGCTTTTTCGGTACAGCACGAGCGTGTTGCCCGTCGCCGCGATCGGCTCCGCCTTAAGGCTTTCCGAAAGAAGCTCCATCGCCTCTTTCGCCGATACGGGGCTTGTCTTTAAAACGGATATTTTTACGAGCTCGCGCTTATCGAGAGCCTGCGAAACGCCTTTGGAAAGTTCGTCGTTTATACCGCCCTTTCCTATCTGAAAAAGCGAGCTTGTCTGCGATGCAAGCGAACGTAATTTTGCCCTTGTCTTACTCGTCATAGGATTTCTATCTCCCTTTCGGTTTCTCCCGTATAGCGTATTTCCACCTTTATTGTCTCAAGCCCCTCGAGTGTGTCCGCTATGTTTTCCGCCCACTCGATTACGCACACGCCGTCCTTTGCACCGAAATAATCGGTAAGACCGGCGTAGTACGCTTCATCTCCGCCCGAAAGACGGTAGGCATCGTAATGGTAGACTTTAAGTTCTTTGCCGTTATAGTCGTTCATGACGGTAAAAGTGGGGCTTAGCACTTCGTCCTTGACGCCGAGAGCCGAGCAAAGACCCTTGACGAAAACCGTCTTGCCCGCGCCGAGCTCGCCGGAAAGAGTTATGATTTCGCCGCCGAAAAGACCTGCGGCAAACTTCTTTGCCGCATCGTATGTATCTTTTTCGCCGTGCGAGCGTATAAGCATATGACCCCTCTCCTTGCGCCCAAGTGAAACTTACCTTTCCAACGACTGCGAAACTTATCGAAAATCGTCCATATAAGTATACCAAAAAAGACGGGTTTTTGCAACCGATTTACAGGGGCATATATGCAATTTCGAAAAGTATAATTTTCGATCTTTCGCGTTTTATCGCGCCGAAAAAGGTCGAAGATTATTTCGCGTCGACCTTTTTTTTCGGCGTAAGAGCGGTGAACAGTTTTTCGGTGTGTTTATAGAGAAGAAAGGTTAAAAATCCGACAAGCGTACAGCGAATCAGATTGAAAGGCACTACGGACAGCCCTATATAGTAGCCCATGAACGTATCCCAGGTTATGGACGGAAAGAGCCCCGAGAGCATACCGACGAGCATTTGTTCGTCGCCGTGGCAGTAAAGCTCGACATAGAACGGCACGAGCACAACGGCGTTTATGACCGCCGAAACCGCCGTGCATACAGCCGCGCCGACAACGAGTCCCAAAAGCGCGCCCTTTCGCGTATGAAATTTTTTATAGATGAATGCGGGCGGCAAGACGAATGCAAGCCCCATGAATATATCGCCAAGTTCTCCGACTAATGCCGTCGAAGTAAAAGGCATTTTCAAAAGACACTTCAAAATTATCACCACAGCGCCGCCTATGGGCCCCGTCATGAACGCCGCCATGAGCGCGGGCAAATCGGATATCTGAAGCTCGAGCCAAGGCGCGAATATCGGAAGCGGCGTCTTTAGGAACATATACAGCACATAAGATAGCGCCGTAAAGACCGCAAGTTTGACTATGTTCTTCGTGGAAAAGAATTTCGTCTTTTTCTCCGTATTGACCGCGGCGAGATTTTTGACGGCTGCGGGCGAAGCCGAGTCTACACTCGCTTCCTGTACGGTCGCAGCGGTTTCCTCTTCCGCTCTCTGTTCACGCTCCTCGAATGTTTCCATAAAAAAACGCCTCCTTTTATATACAAAGGGGCGCAGAAAAAGCCTCGGCTTTTCATAGCTTATACCATCCCGACTTTACGGTCGGTCGGGGAATTTCACCCCGTCGACGCTCTTATGCGTTCGCGGACTATAACCGCCGATTGGAGAATTGCACTCCGCCCCTAAGCTATGGCTATAATATAGCACGAATTTTTGTTTGTGTCAAGGATTATACGGCGTTTTTTCATATCAGAAACGACAAAGCCTGAAAATAAGCGGACAACAGAGCGAAGCCCACAGCCCGACTATGAAATAGCGCAAGAAGTTGTACAGCAGATAGACGTCGGGATCGAAAGCGAACTTCAGTCCTTCCTTCAAAGCGAGAGTAGTCGCAAGTCCTATTATCAATTTGACGCCGTACTTCCACCACTTATCCGAGCGCACATTGTATCCGACGAATTTCTTTTCGCAGAAATAGCCGATAGCTATCGCCGTATATGCGCCGAGCACCGTCATCACATTGCCCACGCCTTCGATACCGATAACGGAAAATACAACCGCAAGCACGAGGCACAGAGGGATTATTCCCGCCGCTATCCGCTCTTCTTTGTTCCCGAGAAAGTCGAAAAGCGTACCGAGTAAAAGAGCAAGCACAATACCGAGCGCCGCGCCTACAATCACGTCCGTCAGATAGTGCTGTCCGAGATACATTCTCGAAAACATAACGAGAGCGGTAACGACTATGCCGACGGGCAGAAAGACCTTTCTCGGCACTCCTTCCCTCCAGCGCATATTTATCTGCGTCGAAATGTTTGCTATGCTCTGCGAGTGTCCGCTCGGGAAGCTGTAGCCGCCAGTCTCCTTACCTATGGAACGTATGCCTTCGACAAGGTACGGACGGCGACGGGCGACTATGCTTTTAAGCCCTTCGTTTGCCGCAACCGACAGAATATAGACGTTCATGAACTTATATGCGAACTTCTTGTCTACGCACCAATAGAGAACGACTGCCACGACTATGAAAAATATTTCGTCCCCGAGATAGGTTATACCGAGATTTACGGCGTCGAAAAACGCATTGCTTAAGGACTGAAGTCCCTTTATGAGAGTCTGTTCCCAGCCCATCAGTCGTCCAACAGCTCCTCGTTGTTACCGTCGGACCAAAGTCTTTCGAGGCTGTACACCTCGCGCACGCTCTTCAAAAACACGTGTACTATCACATTGCCGTAGTCGACGACATACCACTGGGGATTGTTGTCGCGGTGAAGAGGCTCGATCCCCTTGCCCTTCGACATCTTTTCGTCCACGTAATCGGCAAGCGAGCGAACCTGCGTCGTGGAGTTCGCCGTCGCGATGACGAAATAATCGGTGACTATAGTGCGTTCCGAAACGTCGATGAGCATTACTTCTCTTCCCTTCTTTTCGCACAGCCAGCCGCCTATCTCGCGTGCGAGAGCGTGCGCTTTTTCATGATCGGGACTGTTTTCCTCGCTCTGTTTTACCGTTGCCGCAGGCGCATTTTCGGAAGGCGCGGCGACGTCCGCGCGCTCGGCGCTTTCCTTCTTTGCGGGTGCGTGCTTTTCCCTTTCCGCCTTCGCGGATTCCTCTTTTACTGCGGACTCTTTTTCCGCCTCGGGCTTCGAATCAACCTTTGCTTTCACGGGTTTGTCCGTCTTTTTCACGCTCTTCTCGGGCACGGCTTCGGCGGTCTTTTTCGCCGCCTTTTTGCCTTTTGAGCACAGGTTTTTATAGTGCTCGTAAGCGGTCAAGGTGCCGACGTAAATTTCGCCGCCGTCTTCTTCGAGAAAGGCAAGCGTACGCTCGAGCGCCGCGCACATACCTTTTTTAAGGCTCTCACGCGCCGCGAGACGGATTTTCTCCACGCCGTCGAAGTTCCTTCCCTCTTCGATGTAATCGGCGAGAAATATCACTTCGGCAAGCTCGGACATATCGTCGCCGCCCGTAGTGTGCAGACGTATCGCATCGAGTATTTCCTCGTCGTCGATGCCGAAACAGCTTTTTGCTATCGCCGCTCCGTAAAGAGCATGGCGTATCTTTTTCGGCATTCCCGACGTATCGGGAGCGGAAAGACCGTTGCGCTCGAACCACTTTTCGTCGGTCTCCTTGGCTATGTCGTGGAGCAGCGCGGCAACAAGCGCGTCGTGAGCCGACACGCCGTATGCCTTTGCGAGAGCTATTGCGCTGTAAGCCACTCTCTCCGTGTGCTCGACACGTTCGCGCCTGAGTCCGAATTCGTCGTAACGCTCGGTTATGAAGCGATAGTCCTCATAGAGTCCGTTCTTTTCGATGTACTTCGCGACAGCTTTCGGCACGGGCAATTTCTCCCTGCCGAAGGCGCGTGCAAGCTTTACTTCGCTCGAGCTTTCGCTTCCGACGCCGAACGGCGCGATACGCACTCTGTAGCCGCGATCGATCGCCTTCTTAGCCGCCTTGTCCGCGGGATAGCCCTTGCGCTCTATTACGTAAAAGGTCGTAAGTTCCTTGAGCCGCGCGCAGTCCTTCCACTTGTTAAGATACGGAAGTTCCTCGCTGCCTATGACCGTCGTGACGTCGGCATCGTATTTATCCTTCAGGTGTTCGACGGTATCGACGGTGTAGCTTACGCCCTCGCGCTTGAGCTCGTAGCGCGAGATCGTCACGTTCTTGAAATCGCGGCAGGCGCGCTTGAGCATATCGACGCGTCTATCTCCGCTCGCCGACGCCGAATTTTTCGTCTTGAACGGCGAAACGGCGGTCGGCATTACGACCACCTCGTCGAAGCGCTCGGACAGCTTCTCGATGATGTCCCTGTGGGCGTTCGTCACAGGGTCGAAGCTACCGCCGAACAATGCGAGTTTTTCTATTTTGTTTTCCATGGGGTTTTACCTCCTGATGTATGTGCACCTTTTTAAAAGGTACGGGAATTTTTTTTGCCCTTTTTTCGAAAAGGTGCTCAAAAAAGAGATTACACTTTTCAAAAAGCTACGGAAAATGCCTCTGCACCTTTTTTCGAAAAGGTGCTCCAAAAAGATGAAGGGAGAGGAACCTGACGGCAGAGAAACAAGCAAGACAAGGCAAGCGAGCACCGACGACGGGAGTGTACTTTTTTGTACATGACCAAGGCGGCGCGGAGCTTAACGCTGTATTGCGAAGTTTATATGCCGTCAGGACTTTCGGCTGTTCCTCTCCCTTTCAATTCCCTCTCCTTTAAACGACTTAGGGCTTTGCCCTAAGAACCCTTTTTAAGGTTTGGAATGAGAATAGAAGAAGTAACAGTCTTTTTCAAGATGAAACCAATCCCCTCAGTCGCCTATCGGCGACAGCTCCCCTTAACCAAAGGGAGCCTTTTTATAGGAATAGCTGTTTCGACTTCGTCCTAAAGGACTACGCTCAACATGACAAAACAGAAAGCACGCGGAATGACAATGTAATGTATGTTTGCTTCCTACGACCCTTTTAAGGCTTAGAAACGAGCAGTTCGAGGAAAACACGGACTTCTGACGGCGGAGAAACGAGTAGTTCGAGGAAGGCGCGGATTTTGCGCAGGAAATGTACTTTTCGTACATGACCAAGCAAAAACGCAAGCCTGACATAGAAATACGATGTTTATACGCTGTCAGGCTGACGGCTTAGATACGAGTAAGACGGGTGGCAGGCGACGAGTCCCGACGGGAGTGTACTTCTTTGTACACGACCGAGGGCAAGGAGCACGCAGCCCGTATTACGATGTATATAAGACGTCAGTCGATGAAGTCGAATTCAATGTCGAGAATACGGACTATATCCCCGTCCTTCGCTCCCGCGAGACGAAGTGCGTTTATTACGCCGCCGTCTTTTAAACGGCGCTGGAAATAGTTCATGCTGTCGTAATCGTCGAGAACGACTTTGCGGGCGAGCTCGTCGATCATGCCGCCGGAGACCTCGAATGCTCCGTCGGTGTCGCGCGAAACGGTGAATCCGTCGGTGTCGCGCACGGCGTATTTGAACGGCTCGAAGCGCATTGCCTCGAGCGGCGGAAGCTCAGACAATTTTTCGTAAACAGCCTTTATAAGCGTATCGAGATTGCCGCGCGTCGCCGCCGAAATGAGAATGGGATCTTTTACTCCCGTCTCCTTTTTGAAGCGTTCGATCGCCGTTTCGTCATCGAGAATATCGGACTTGTTGAGCGCGACTATCTGCTCGGTCGCCGCAATTTTTTTGCTGTACTCCTCAAGTTCCCTGTTGATAGCCTTGTAATCCTCGACGGGGTCTCTGCCCTCGCAAGCTGAAATATCGACTACGTGAACGATGAGGCGCACGCGCTCGATATGGCGGAGAAAGTGATGCCCGAGCCCCGCGCCGGCGGACGCTCCCTCTATAAGCCCGGGTATGTCCGCAACCGTGAAACTGTCGTCGTAGTACTTCACGACCCCGAGATTGGGCGACAGCGTCGTGAAATGGTAGTCGGCGATTTTGGGTCGCGCCGCGCTTATTACCGACAGGAGCGTGGATTTGCCGACGTTCGGAAATCCGACGAGACCCACGTCGGCAATAGTCTTGAGCTCCAACAGCACCGTCCTCTCGAGCGTCTTTTCGCCCGTCTGTGAAAAGTGCGGCGCTTGCCTGCGTCCCGTTTTGAAACGAGCGTTGCCCTTGCCGCCGCGACCGCCCTCGAGCACGACGACCTTACTGTCTTCTTCGAACATATCGGCGATTATGCCGCCGCTTTCGGCGTCGCGAATTACAGTGCCCTTGGGAACTTTTATCACAAGGTCGTTTCCGCTCTTACCGCTGCAATAGCGCGACGCACCCCGACTTCCGTTTTCGGCACGGAAGTGCTTTTCGTAGCGGAAATCTATAAGTGAGCTTTTTCGCGAGTCGGCAACGAAAACTATATCGCCGCCCTTACCGCCGTCGCCGCCGTCGGGTCCGCCGTTCGCAACATACTTTTCGGTATAGAACGAAGTGCAGCCGTCGCCGCCGTCGCCCGCCTTTATGTTTATCTTGGCTCTGTCTACAAACATCTTAACTCCTTACCTCGGCATTTCCCGTCCCCGTAAATTCCGCGCAATACCCGCTTACGGGGCAACGCGCGCACTCGGGACGCTGCGCCTTACAGCAATATCTGCCGTGAAAAATGAGCAAGTGATGAACTCGGGCTCGCTGCCCTGCTTCTATCAGTTCCGTAAGGTCCTTCTCGACGTCGTAAGGCGTCTTTCCGTTTGACAGCCCGAGGCGGTGCGCCAGCCTGTAAACGTGTGTATCGACGGCTATTCCGTCGCCGCCGAACGCAACCGAGCTGACGACGTTCGCCGTCTTTCTTCCCACGCCGGCAAGCGTCAGAAGCTCGTCGAAATCATGCGGAACTTCGCCTCCGTAGCGAGTGAGCACATCGAGGCTCATGCTCTTTATATTCTTTGCTTTATTGCGGAAAAAACCGCAGGAACGAATAAGGTTTTCGAGCTCCTCTATCGGCATTTCGACAAAATCTTTCGGAGTATTCGCTCTTTTAAACAGAGTTTTCGTAACCTCGTTCACGCGCTTGTCCGTACACTGCGCGGACAAAATGACCGCAATGAGAAGCTCGAACGGCGTACCGTAATCGAGCTCGCAATGCGCGTGAGGATATTCCTCGTCCAGCTTGTCCCAAACTGTTTGAAGCCGAGAATCTTTCATGTGAACAAGTATACCACATTCCTCGAATATTGTCACGCATTTTTAGCGGAGATTGAAATTAAATACTCGCAAAAACCCTTTATCTCATTTCGAAAACTCGGATAAAGTTCGGAAAAGCGTACGGGGAACTGACTATCATATGCGCGCGCTTGTAATCCTTTTCGCCCACCTCGACACCGAGAGCGCAGCTGCCGCCCGAGCGCGGCGCTCCTACGATTCGGGAATCTATGCCCTCTCTTTTCAAGGCGTCGTAAAAACGGAGCGCGCAATTTCTGGAACGGAATGCAAATACGTATTTCATAAATTTTCATCCTTTGATAGATTTCGGCGCGTCATTTTTGACACCGCCGTTTCCGCCGCTCATATAATGTAATGTCGGCTATAATACCATTTTATTAGAACAAGGAGATTTTTGTGCGCAATGATATATCTCGATAATTCGGCTACGAGCGGCTTCAAGCCGGAATGCGTCAAACGCGCCGCGGTGAGCTGTATGGAACACCTATCCGCAAATGCGGGTCGAAGCGGACACAAAAAAAGCGTCGCCGCAGCAATGCTCGTCTATAGGACGAGAGGAAAGCTGGCGGACTTTGTCGGCTGCGACGGACAGATCGCCTTTACGGGGAGCTGCACGGAAGCGCTGAACCTTGCCATTCTCGGCTCGGTAGTATACGGCGGGCACGTGATAACCACCGTTTACGAGCACAACTCCGTCTTACGACCTCTGCACGAATTAAGCGCCGCGGGACGAATTACGCTTTCCGTCGCGAAACCCGACGAAAACGGACGGATAGGCTTCGACGAGATACGTCGCCATATACGCGGAAACACCTATCTCGTCGCCGTCACGGGCACGTCGAACGTAACGGGCGCGCGTCCGGACATCGACGGCATTGCCCGAGGAATCAAAGGCAGTAAAATAAAACTGCTCGTCGACGGCGCGCAGAGCATAGGTTATATCCCCGTCGACATGAAGAAAACGGGCATAGACTATTTGGCGGTTGCTCCGCACAAGGGACTGCACGCGCTTCAGGGCGTGGGCGCGCTGTGTATGGCAAAAGGAGTTCTTCCTCGCCCCGTCAAATTCGGAGGCACGGGCACGCAGTCGACGTCGCTCCTTCAGCCGAGCGAGCCGCCCGAGTGCTATGAATCGGGGACCCTGCCGCTTGTTGCGATAGCTTCTTTGAACCGCGCATTGGATTGGACCGAAAAAAACTTCGACGGCAACGCCGCGAAACTGCGGACGCTTCAAAAAAGATTGCTCGACAGCCTTAAAGAAATAGACGGAATAGATGTGAAGTCGGGCGAAAACGACAGCGGAATAGTCGCCTTCGCTCCGAAAAACGCAAGTTCGGAAGAAGTTTGCGACGCGCTCGACGCAAAATACGACATTGCGGCGCGCGGCGGACTGCACTGCGCCCCCTTAATGCACAAGTATCTCGGCACGCTCGAGAGCGGAATCGTGCGGCTTTCCGTCGGCTGTGACAACACAAAAAGCGATATGGACGAAACGGCAAGAGCCATAAGGGAAATTGTAAAATAAATAAGCAACTGCGCCTTTTTTCGAAAAGGTGCAACCAAAAAGAGGGTTTGCGCTTTTTTAAAAACCGCGGAAAATGTTCCTGCACCTTTTTTCGAAAAGGTGCAACCAAAAAGACAAGGGGCGGGACACTTTAGACTATGTCCCGCCCCTTTGAACCCCACCCCGCAACTACTTAGGGTTTCACCCTAAGAACCCTTTTTAGAGGTTGAAATTCATTTCAAGGGAAGGCTTTTTATAGGTTTAGATTCCTCGACTTCGCTTCGCTCCGCTCGGAATGACAATGTAACGGGTGACTTCGCTCAGAATGACAAAAAAAGAAAGGGCTCGGAATGACAATGTAACGGGCGATTTAGCCGGGAATGACATTAAAATCAAACGGCTTAGATACGAGTAAGACGGATAAAAGGCAGTTTATTAAATGTTGGCACCCGACGGCGGAGAAACGAGCGAGACGGACAGCCGGCGACGAGGCAAGCGGGTTGCTGTACTTTATTCGTACTGCGCCCGTACGGTGAGGAGCACGCAGTCCGTATTCGCGACGTTTATACGCCCTCGGGCGTGGAAGAAACTATTACGGACTTAACCCTATCAGGTCCATACATAGGATACCTCGAAAGGAGTTCGGCACAGCGCGCGCTTATCTTGGGCGCTGCCATGCTTGTGCCCGAAAGCGTGATATACGTTCCGTTATTCGATATAGTCGGAACGTCCACAGCCTCGGCGAGCACATCGGGTTTTCCTCCTCCGTGCGGAGAAAACGCCGCTTCCTTACCGCCGAAAGAGCCGCCGACGGTAAGCACATACGGACTGATCCCCGGAGAAAGCACCCCTTCGCCCTCTTCTGCGCCGTTGCCCGCGGAGGCGACGACGGTCATGCCGCTCTCGACAAGCGCATTCGCGCCGAGCACAAGCGGATCGCGCCCCTTTTGCGGAGCCGACCCGAACGACATATTGACGACGCGTATATTATAGCGCTCGGCATTTTCGTACACCCATTGCATTGCCGAGAGAATGTCGAAAGCAGTGCCCTCTCCCGTACTTTTAAGCGCCTTTACCGCCGCTATACGTATACTTTTAGCCCCTCGCGAAAGATAGCCGCCGCGCATGAGATTGCTTCCGCAGATAATGCCTGCGACTGCCGTACCGTGCCCGTTGTCGTCGTAAGGCGTCGTTTTGCCTCCCACCATATCGGCAAAAGCAACTATGCGGTTCGGAAACAACGCCAAATCCGGGTGTTCGTCTACTCCCGTATCTATGACGGCGACGGTTATGATTTCGTCTTTTTTATCGCTCAAGCGGCGCATGAGCTCGCTTTTTTCCGGTGTGAACGACTCTGCTTTTTCTTCGCTCGTTATGCGTACGAGGCAATCGGCATGAACGCTCTCTACGAATTTAAGGCGCGAGAGCATTGCCAAATCACGCCTATCCGCCTCTACGCCGATAGCCGAAACAAACGGAAACATTCGCTTTACCTTTACGCGTGAAGCCGAAAAGACCTCGAGCGCGGCGGGCAGCGAGGTGACCGCAACTATGTACTGCCCCATTTTACATATCGGAATTTATGAGACGAATTATGTTGTCGAGGCGTTCGCGCTTTGCCGGCGTGAGATGCGGCGACATCATTTCGGCGAAATTCTTCAATTCGCCCGGATCGAACGACCCATCGGATTTGCTCTTGCGTACCTGCGACATCAGCGCATCCACGAGCGCATCCTCGCTCATGTTCTTGTACTTGTCGAGAGCCTCTCTTTCCATGCCTCTGACGGCTTCGGCATTGTATCCTTTAAGTTGCTTCATGATATTACTCCTATTAAAAAGCTTTTTGAAAACACAGTCGCACGTCATAGGGCTACAGGCGACGAGCCGAGCGGGTCGGGTACATATCCGTACCGAGCTCATTGCACAGAGCACGCAGCCGTATGATATGATGCATATGTTTTCAACTGTCTCATTAGTCAGTATATGCGGCATATACATAATAGTGTCTCGACACTTAAGGAGTTTTACCATATGGATCTAACGCAGCTTTTGCCGCTTCTCGGCGGCGACGAAAAAACCACCGCGCTTTTGAAAGCCGCAAACGGCGACAAGACATCGCTCCTTAAGGGGCTTGCCGGCGAAAATGCAAACACCGCAAAGATACTCGGACTTATGTCGGCGCTCGGAAACGATAAAAGACAAAAAAAAGGCGCGGTCGGAATTTCCGCCGTCGCCGATTTTGCCAACAATGATATTGTGGGAGCATTATTTAAACTGTTGAAGTAATGTACCTTTTTCGGAAAAGGAATAGATTTCTCGACTTCGCTTCGCTCCGCTCGAAATGACATAAAAAGAATAAGCTCGAAATGACATAAAAAGAACAAGCTCGGAATGACATTCTATTAGTTATATACGACGGGTTAGATGCAAGTAAGACGGGCAACAGGTGACGAGACACGACGGGTTGCTGTACATATTCGTACTGCGCCCGTGCGTCGAGGAACTCATAGCCCGTATTACAACGCAGATAAGCCGTCGGAAAGGTCGGCGATTATGTCCTCTACCGCCTCTATCCCGCACGAAAGGCGTATTGTGCCCGGGGTTATACCTGCGGCGATAAGCTGTTCGTCGGAAAGCTGGCGGTGCGTGCTCGACGCGGGGTGCAATACGCCCGTGCGCACCTCGGCGACGTGAACGACTATGCGCGCGAGCTTTAAGCTGTCCATAAACTTGACCGCCTTTTCGCGCGAGCCTATATCGAATGTGATCACTCCGCTGCCCTTTCCGCCGAGATACTTCTTGCACTTTGCATAGTGCTTGTCGCCCTCGAGCGCGGGATAGCTGACCGACTTGACCTTACCGCTCTCCTTCAAAAATTTCGCGACTTTCAAAGCGTTTTCCGAGTGGCGTTCCATTCGGAGCGGCAAAGTCTCCGTACCGAGATTCAGTAAAAACGCGTTCATCGGACTTATCATGCTGCCGAGGTCGCGCATCATCTGCACGCGCGCTTTCGTCACGAACGGTGCGGCGGGAAAGCTGTCGGCATAGACAAGCCCGTGATAGCTTTCGTCGGGCACTACGAACTGCTTGTAACCGCCCTTTTTATAGTCGAACTTACCGCCGTCCACTATGAGACCGCCGAGAGAAACTGCGTGTCCGTCGAGATACTTGCTTGTCGAATGAATGACGATGTCCGCACCGAACTCGAGCGGGCGGCAAATGGCGGGAGTGGCAAACGTATTGTCTATAAGAAGCGGAACATTGTGTCTGTGAGCTATCTCCGCCCATTTCTCTATATCGAGCACGGACAGCGCGGGATTGGCTATCGTCTCGCCGAAAACGGCTCTCGCACCGTCCTCGAGCGCCCTTTCGAGCCCGTCGAAGTCGTCGGGATCCACGAAAATACACTCGATACCCATTTTCTTCATCGTGACGGCAAAGAGATTGAACGTACCGCCGTAAATCTCGGACGAACTGACTATCTTCTCGCCGCTTTCGACGAGATTGAGTATGGAAAGGGTCGTCGCCGCCTGCCCGGACGACGTGAGCATAGCCGCCGTTCCGCCCTCGAGCTCGGCAAGCTTTTTTTCCACCGCCGCAGTCGTGGGATTTGCGAGCCGCGTATAGAAGAAGCCGTCGGCTTTTAAGTCGAACAGATCGCCGACCGCCTGTGTGCTTTCGTAAGTAAAGGTCGTACTCATTGCAATGGGAAGCGCGCCAGGCTCTCCGCTTTTGGGGCGATAACCGCTCTGCACGCATTTGGTTTCGAGTTTCATTTTATTATTCTCCTATATTGCACCTGAAAAAGCAAAATCGTAATTTGCCTCATTGGAAATCACTTAAAATTGTCACATCAGAAAGCGCAGTCGTAATTCGTAACAATAGAAAGCGCAGTCGCGCGTCATACGGGCAGCTGTCGGCGGGTCGCCTCGGGCGCGTACTTTTACGCACGCAACCGAGGCGAAACGACGAACGCAGCCCGTATGACGTGCTTAGCCGAGCGCGTAGCGCGAACGCCACGAAGCGAAGCGTAGTATGAATGCGGTTTCTATTGATTTTTATTTTATACGCACTACCCAGCCGAAGCGGTCGGGAACCCTGCCCGTCTGTATGCCCGTGAGTTCGTCATAGACGTGACGGGACAGCTCGCCCATCTTGCCGCCGCCCACCGCATAGTCTTTTCCGCCGTAGCCGAAGTCGCCTACGGGAGATATGACCGCCGCCGTACCCGTGCCGAACACCTCTTTGAGATTGCCGTTTTCCGCACCCTCTACGACGTCGCTTATCGCAATGCGCGTTTCCTCGACCTCGACGCCCTCGTCGCGAAGAAGCTCTATGACGCTCTTTCTCGTGACTCCGGGAAGTATCGAGCCGATAAGCGCGGGCGTGCGCACCTTGTCTTTAAATGCGAAAAAGATGTTCATGGAGCCGACTTCCTCGACGTACTTATGCTCGTTGGAATCGAGCCACATCGCCTGATCGTAGCCGAGCGAGTTGGCTTTTTCACCCGCCTTCAAAGACGCGGCGTAATTGCCGACGACCTTGTGATGACCCGTGCCGCCTATGCACGCGCGGACGTAGTGCTCCTCGACGTAGAGCTTTACGGGCTCGAGCCCGTGCGCGTAATACGAACCCGACGGACTGAGAATTATGAACATTTTATAGCTGCGAGCCGCGTGTACGCCGAGCGCGTTTTCCGTCGCGATTATGCTCGGACGTATGTACAGCGACGTACCTTCGTCCGTCGGAATCCAATCTCCGTCGAGAAGCACGAGCTGTTTTAACGCCTCGAGCACAAAGTCTACGTCGAATTCGGGAATACAGATCCTGTCCGAGGAATTGTTCATGCGCTCGAGATTGTCGCGCGGACGGAACAGCCTTATTTCGCCTTTCTTATTGCGATAGGCTTTCGTTCCCTCGAACACCGCCTGCCCGTAGTGGAACACGCTGCAACACGGCTCGAGCGTGAACGGCGCATACGGCTGAATACGTGCGTCGTGCCACTTTCCGTCGTCGTATTCCATGACGAACATATGGTCGGTAAAGTATTTGCCGAAGCCGAGCGCGCCCGTCGGCTTTTTCTTCGGATTGTCGGTTTTGATAACTTTGAGTTCCATTGTATTTACTCCTTATACAACAAGGTGGATTTTACTGTTTTCATATTTCGAGAAAGCGGCTTTCGAGCGGCGTTATGCCGACGTTTCCTTTGGTCGTATCGTTTACGGCCTTGAAAATCGCCTCGGGGGCTTCTTCTACGGCGACCGTAAGATTGACCTTATCCGAAAAGTCTCGCGCCGTCACGACGCCGCCGCGGCTTTCCACGGTCTTTACGACAGCGCCGTAGAGAGACAGGTCCGTGCATATTTCGAACAGCGAGCACAGCGTGAATTTTCGTCTGCCGCCCTCCTCTATGCCGCTTGCCGCGCATAAGCGGTATGCGCGAGTGAGCCCGCCCGCCCCGAGCTTTACGCCGCCGAACCAGCGCACGACGGCTATGAGCGAGTAGGTCGCTTCCGCCGAGACAAGCGCGTCGAGTATGGGCTTGCCGGCAGTTCCCTGAGGCTCGCCCGCGTCGGAAAAGCGCGCACGCTCCGCCCGCTCGCCCACCCTATAGGCATAACAGACATGCGAAGCGTCGTGATATTTTGCCTTGAGCGCCGTGAGAAATGCGGTCGCTTCGTCCTCGTCGTCCACCTTTTTCAGAACGGTGAGAAAGCGCGAGCGGCGTATAACTTCCTCTCTTTCGAAGTCGTTTACCGTGTAGTACGTCATTTGAGCTCTATGCGCACATGGACTTTCTTCCCCTTGTGAAGCACGAACGATTTTCCCGCGCCGAGGCTTTCGGGCGTATCGGAAGGAGCGCCTGCCTTGACCGCGCCCAGCCTTACGCCGCCGCCGTCTATGAGTCTACGCGCCTCGCTCTTGCTCGAAGCTACGCCCGCCGCCGTCATGATGTCGACGACAGTAGCCGATACGGGAAGAGACAGCTCGACTACTTGCATTTCGGCTTCGTTGCCGCCGAACGCCGCCTTTGCCTGCGCCTGCGCCTTTTCCGCTTCCATCTCGCCGTGCACGAGCTTCGTCACTTCGTAAGCGAGACGTTCCTTCGCCCTGTTCATGCGCTCGTCTTTGTGAGCGGTGAGAGCGTCTATCTCGTCGAGCTCGAGGAATGTGAGCAGTCTCAGGCACTCGGCGGTCTTTACGTCCTCAACATTGCGGAAATACTGATAGAACTCGTACGGCGTAGTCTTTTCGGGATCGAGCCAAAGCGCGCCCTTTGCCGTCTTGCCCATCTTGTGTCCGTCGCTCGTCTCTAAAAGAGTGAAAGTCATAGCATACGCGTCGACGCTCTCCTTTCGCCTAATGACGTCCGCGCCGGCGAGAATGTTGCTCCACTGGTCGTTGCCTCCGAGTTCGAGCTTACAGCCGTACTTTTTGTACAGCATATAGAAATCGTATGCCTGCATGAGCATATAATTGAACTCGAGGAAATTGAGTCCGCGCTCGTACCGCGTCTTGAAGCAGTCGCAAGATAGCATTTTGTTCACCGAGAAATAAATGCCGAAGTCGCGCAGAAAGTCTATATAGTTTAAAGAGGTCAGCCAATCGGCGTTGTTGACGAGGATCGCCGCGTTTTCTCCGTCGAAGCGTATAAAGCGCCCCATTTGCTTTACGAAACACTCGCTGTTGTGCTTTATGGTCTCCTTCGTCATCATTTTGCGCATATCGGTTCTGCCGGACGGGTCGCCTATCATCGCCGTGCCGCCGCCTATGAGAGCTATGGGCTTATGTCCCGCACGCTGCATATGCGCCATTGCCATAATGGGTATATAGTGCCCGATGTGGAGCGAGTCCGCAGTCGGGTCGAAGCCGACGTAAAAGGGCACGCTTTCGCTGTCGAGCAGCTTTTTAAGATCGTCCTCGTAAACCGTCTGTTTGACGAAGCCGCGCGCTTTGAGTATGTCGAGTGCGTTTTTCATTGTATTGTCTCCTTTTCCGATCGTTTTGCACGTGAATTGTTTTTACAGCCGAAGTTGTTCATCGATGAGCGCCCCGAGCGCCTTTATGCCACGCTCTATATCATTCGGACTTGCGTTCGAATAATTGAGCCTTACCGTATCTCTGCCGCTTCCGTCCGCATAAAAGACGTTGCCCTGAATGTAGGCTACGTTTCGCTCGACCGCCTTGGGAAGAAGTTTTTCCGCGTCGAGTCCGCCGGGAAGCCTGCCGAACACAAAGAGTCCGCCCTGCGGCACGGTGTGCTCGAAGCTCGGCATGAATTTATCTATTGCCCCGAGCATGGCGTCGCGCCGCATTTTATACAGCGACAGCGATCTTTCGACGTTAGTCTCAAGATACTTTTTTATGTACTCGTTTATTATGAGCTGGGAAAGATTGGACACATGAAGGTCGGTCCCCTGCTTTCCGACCGTCATCTTTCGTATGACTTGCTTTTCGCCCACCGCTACGCCCGTCCTGAGTCCGGGAGAGACCGTCTTGGAAAAGCTCGTCAGATAGACTACGTTTCCGGCACAGTCGAAACTTTTAAGGCTTTTCACGCTTTCGCCCTCGAAGCGCAGCTTTCCGTACGGGTCGTCCTCGAGCACCATGACGCCGTGCCGTGCCGTAATTTCGGCAATCGCTTTGCGCTTCTTTTCGCTGTACGTCTTGCCCGTGGGATTGGAAAAGTTCGGCACGACGTACAGCATTTTGGGTCTGTGCTTCCTTATTTTTTCCTCGAGGTCGTCCAAATCGAGCCCGTCTTTCTCGGACTTTACGCCGATCGCTTCCGCCTCGTAAGAATTGAGTATCTGAAGGACGGCGAGATAAGTGGGATCTTCGACAAGCACTTTGTCGTGCGGATCGAGAAACGACTTGCACATGAGGTCTATGCCGTCCTGACCGCCCGAAACGACGAGAATGTTTTCAATGTCGATCCCCTCTATTCCCACGTCCTTTACGTAATCTGCGAGGGTCTCGCGAAAGTCCTTAAAGCCCTCGGTCGTACCGTACTGGAGTATGCGCATTGCGTCCTTTCCGTTTAAGAGAGAAGCCGCGATTTCGGCGATCTCTTTTTGCGGAAGCGCCTCCGAAGCGGGCAGTCCGCCTGCAAAGGAGATTATTTCCGGACGCGAGAGGAGTTTGAAAATTTCACGCGTTGCCGTGCCGTTCATTTTATCGGTTCGTTTGGCAAAATCGTATTCCATACGCTGTCTCCTTTAAATCTTTTATGAGCCCGAATAGGCGCTTTTCGGCAAAAGTCTTACGGCAAGCCAGGCTATGAAGCCGACTGCAAGTCCTGCTATGACAGACGCCGCAAGCATGAGCGGCAATAGCATAAACATGTTTACTCCCGCAATAAAGGTTGCCACGGCAAGCTGCGCAATGTTGTGTGCGATCGCCCCGAAGAGCGAAATCGCCATAAGCGAAATGCGCGGAAACACGGTCATATACAGCACCGTCTGAAGTCCGAGACTTATAAGTCCCGCGGGAAGGCTGTAGACTACGGCAAAGGGATTGCCCGTCACGAGCGAGCCTATGACGCAACGCGCGACAAGCACTGTGAAAGCGTCGGGCACGCCGATGAGGACAAGCGTGATGAGCGTGACGACGTTTGAAAGACCTATTTTCGCGCCCGGTGCAAAGGCGAGAAGGGGCGGAAACAGATTTTCGATCATGAACATCAAAAGCGCCGCCGCCGTCATCAGCGCGTCCCTACAGATACGTTTCGCACTCACTTCAGCGCACCTCCGCAAAATCGCTTTCGCCGTCGACCGTAATGACGATACCGCTCGGCAGACAGGCGATCATTTGTCCGGGACGGGAAATTTTGCCCGTATGCTCGCATATCTTATCCTCGCAGCACGCGCCCTTTACGAACGCCTTGCCGTCCTCTATGACGAGCGTGAGCTTGCCGTCTATATCTATTTCCGCGTCTACGGAAAGCGGATAGACAGCCGTCCCCGAATCCGATGTGACCGTGACCGTCGCGCCCGCTCCGCCGCCGAAAACTATGACGGCGACGACGGCTATTACGGCGATCGCTACGGCGAAGAACACTATGTCGAGACGGTTGAACGGTTTCGAGTTTATAGCGGCATCGCGCCGCTCCTCATTCGTCACGCGCTCACCTCGTCGTAGTCCGTCCTATACGTCTCGTATCCGTCCATAAACTCCCACTCGCCCACGACGGCAAGTCTGCCCTTTTCGCCCTCGCCGCCCGCGAATATAAGTCCGTCCGCCTCGGCATTTTTCAAAAGCAATGCGCCTTTCTCCGCCCCGAGCACGGTCGCCGCCGTCGACAGCGCGTCGCACATTGCGGAATTTTTGCCGCGCACGACGCTCATGATTCCCGCCGTCCCGTCCTTTACAAACCTATCCGCCCCTTCGTCGTAGCGTATGCCTACGGGAAGTCCGCTTCTCGGATCGATTATATGACAGACAGCCATGAGATCGCTTTCGTCGTTTGCGTAGCCGTCGTCATAGTAGTAAAAGCGCTGGTAATCGCCGCTTGTAACAAACGAGCGATCGCCGCCGCACTTTACCGCCGCAACGTAGCCGCGAAACTCCTCTATCGCAAGGCGCGGACGGGGATTTGCTATGCCGACGTTCCAATCGCCGCCGCTCTTTATGCCGCCGCCGACGAGACAGATGTTGCCCGAAAGGTCTATAAGACAGCTTTCTACGCCGTACTTACCTGCGATCTCCACGCACAGATCGGCAAAATATCCTTTGGCTATGCCGCCGAGATCGACCTCGGTAAGCGGATCGGACTTGGCAACGTAATATTTGCCGCCGTCCTCGAAAAAGCTCAGCTTGTCCATACCGACATGAGCAAGCGTCGAGACAACGCTTTCGTAAGTCGGGAGCCTCTTTTTTGCCGTGCCGACGGGGTCGAGCATATCCGGTCTCGAGCCGTGCAGTCCGGCGGTATCTACGCCCCAAAGACGCGACAGCGGAAAAGCCGTTACGTCGAAAGCCCCGCCCGAAAGTTCATAGACTTTTTCGGCAAGCTCCAAAACCCTAAACGTGTGCACGTCTATCTCGAATCGGTCGAGGCTTCTTGAGGCATTGAACCGCGAAAGCGCGCTACTTTCATCCGAAAGATCCATTTCCGCAAACACCTCGTCCGCAAGCGCAAACATCTCCTCGACCGCCGCCCTCGAATTTCCTCCGCGGGCATTGACTTTGAGGACGATCGCTTCGCCGAGCACAACGCCGCCGCGAGAATACCCGCCGTCGCAAGCTGCGAGCGGCAGACACAAAAACATGGCGATAAGCAAGGCTATGAGACGTTTCACTTTTTTCTTTTATTGCTCCTTGGCTATGAATATAAATCCGACCGTATCGGGTCCGCAGTGACTTCCTATGACGGGACCTACAAGCTGTTCGACGATTTCGATATTCGGATATTTTTCCCTGATAAGCTCGACGGTATACGCGGTGTCCTCGTCGCAGTCGCCGTTCATGACGCAACACATATACGAATCGTCTATCGGATACTTTTCGGTGTAATCTACAAGCGCATGAAGCGACTTTTTCCGACCCTTTACGTTTACGATGTTCACGAGCTTGCCTTCTTCGTTCGCCGCGATTATCGGCTTTAGGTCGAGAAGTTTACCCATCATCGCCTTAAATGCCGACAGTCTGCCGCCGCGCTTCAAGTACACGAGGTCTTTGACCGTAAAGAAGCACTTTACGCGCCTGCGGAAGCTTTCGACAAACTCCGCGACTTCCTCGTCGGACTTGCCCGCATTGTGCTCTTTCGCCGCGTAGTAGACGACTATGCCGCAGCCCATGGATATTCCGTAGGTGTTGCAGAGCGTGAACTTTCTTTCCGGATACTTTGCCTTAAGCCCTTCCACCGCCGTCTTTAAGGACGAGAACGTACCACTCATTGCGTGCGAGAACGACACGTATATTATGTCTTCGCCCGCCGCAAAAACGGGCTCGAAATATTCGATATAGTCGAATTCGTTAAGCGCCTGCGTCTTTGCGTCCGCGCCGCCGCGCATTGCCGCAAAGAAATCCCGACTATTTATCTCGCGTCCGAGATCGAATTTATCCTCTTTGCCGTCGAGCGTATACGGCATACGTATCAAACTTATGCCGAGCTCGTCGACCGTCTTATAGTCGAGCTCGCAGTTGCTGTCGCAAAAAAACTTGCTCATGTGATTATTTAACCTCCTGTAATATCTTCGAAAGCACACCCCTGCGCATGACGTGATGAATATACTTTCAATTTTCGAAATTGTCTATCGCAGAGCCGAGCAAAAGATTTTTCTTCGTCAGCCTATGGATCAGCAGGTGCACGGAAAACACTAAAGCGCCTATGGTGTTCATTATTATGTCTTCCATAGTGTCGTTTATGGCACGCACGATCGTCCCGGAATCGACGGGGATCTGCGTGCTTCCCTTATCTATAAATCCGCTTATTATCGTAATCGGCCAGCCCTGCCCGTCGTTTCCGAAAAGGCTGTCCATCGTGAACTCGAATATCTCCCAAAGCGTGCCGAGCATGAGCGAGACGGCGAATACGAGAAAGACCGCGCCGAAAGTGTTTAAGCCGCGGTAGTTTTTCGTGACGACCAAAAGCCAAAGCGCGACAGCCGCGCCCACATAACCGAACACGCCGTGGATCAAAAGATCGTACCAGCCGACCTTATTGTATAAATCGACGCAACAGCCGAGCACTCCCGAAAAGAATGCGAAGATGTAAACGAATATGAGAAGAAAGCTCGAAAGCCTGTTTCTTATTATGAGTTCCAATATATACGGCGCAACGCCCAAGGCTATCATGCCGAGCGACACGCCGAGACGGTTGGGCGTGGGATAGTCGGGAGCGAACACGGGATAGTAAATCGCGGAAACGACGCCGCTTACAAAGACGACGCCCGTCATGCAAACGGCTATCACGCGCAAAATTTTCTCACGTTTTTCGAGTTCCTTAAACGGAGTCCTTTTTTTCTTTTGCTTGCGATTTTCGCCCGTTTCAGTGTTTTCCAACTCACGCACCTCTTTTATAAATTGCGCCCTTTTCGGACGCTGTCTCTATGATACTATAAGGCGACGATTTTGTCAAGCAATGAGGTTGCGCCTTTTGTTGAAAAGGTGCGCGAAAAAGATGTTTTGCGCAAAAGAAGCATTGCGCACTTTGCTTCTGCGCCTTTTTTCGAAAAGGTGCGCGAAAACCTACTGCGCCTTTTTTCGAAAAGGCGCCCCAAAAAGACAAAAGGAGGGGAATTTTCGACTATTCCCCTCCTTTTTGCTCAGCCGAGCGTAGCGAACGCCACGAGCCTTGGCGAGTATTACCACCCTTTTAAACGACTTAAGGCTTCGCCCTAAGAACCCTTTTTAGAGGAATAGATTTCTCGACTTCGCTTCGCTCCGCTCGAAATGACATGGGAAGAGAAGCTTTGACACTCGGCTAAGCGAAATGACATGAAATGCCACTGTCACCTTGAGCGTAGTTGAAAGGTATTTCTGATTCCTCAATAAGCTTGGCACAATAAAGAAAAGTCTACTCATCCGTCACCGTGTTCGGCTACGCCTCTGCACGGTGCCGCCTTCCCTGTCAAGGGAAGGCTTTTTATATGGAGAACAATCCCCTCAGTCGCCTATCGGCGACAGCTCCCCTTGTTAAGGGGAGCCTTTGGGCGGTGGGTTTTTCGCAGACAGCTTCCGGCTCAAAGCACAGCTTCTCGCCGCTCTGCGCAAAGGGCAGTCTACAGGACTGTTGTTGCGGCTTACGCCGCCGCGTTCGCTCCCTTAGTAAGGGGAGCCTTTGGGTAAAGAAGCGGCGCTACTCATGCGATTAAGGGCGGAAAGCCACAGCTGCTCCACGTTTTTCACGGAGGCGTTTGCGGGCGAGGTCGAGGGCAGATAGGTATGATCGAGCCCCGGATTATACTTTACGAAATACTTTTCGGACGTTCTGCCGTTCGTGATTATAAAGCAAATACTCGGGTGCGCTTTTACGAACGACGCTATGTCGTTGGCTTTTGCCGCGCGGATCTTGCTGTCGAGCGACGAGTCCTCTCGCTCGCACTCGCCTATCGCGTCCCAAAGCGCGATATTATTTCGGCGCAAAAGCTCCTTTTTCGCGTCGTAATCACGGCTGTACTCGGCATTTGCGAACTTGAACATTATGCGCCAAAAGCGGTTTTGCTCGTATGCGTAGTACTGAGACATCTTAAGCGATTGAGCGCCCGGCATGGAGCCGAGCACGAGTATTTTGCTGTCGTCATAGACTATGGGTTCGAGCCCCGTCAAAATTTGTCCGCGCGAATCGTTCATACCGCCATTTTACCACAAAATCGGACGTTTTGCAATATAATTTCAGTCACTTTTTTCGGCTAAGAACAATATATAATTTTATGTGAGAGGTGACGGATATGAACGACGCTCCCATAGGCGTATTCGACAGCGGCGTGGGCGGAATAGGCACGCTTAAAAGCTGTCTCGACCTTTTGGACGGAGAAAGCTTCGTCTACCTCGCCGACCGCAGCGGTCTGCCTTACGGCACAAAGCGCGGCGAGGAAATAGAAAAGCGCGTGGACGAATGCGTCCGCGCGCTCCTTTCGGAAGGCGTAAAAGCCATAGTCGTCGCCTGCAACACCGCAACGAACGTAGGCATTGCCGCGCTGAGAGAAAAGTACAATATGCCGTTTGTGGGCGTAGAGCCCGCCGTAAAGCCCGCCGCACTCGAATGCAAGCGCGGAAACGTGCTCGTTCTGCTGACGCCGGCAACAGCGGCGCAGGCAAAGTTTCTCTCCCTTTTGGAGCGTTTCGACAACGGGCGCATAATAGTCGCGCCGCAGAGCGGGCTTGCCGAAAGGATAGAGACTCACATCGACGACATAGACGTGATAAGGTGCGAGGTCTACGACATTTTGAGGCGTTACCGAGATGTGGAAGGCGTAGTGCTCGGCTGTACTCACTACGTATTTCTGAAAGACATAATATGCGATTTTTACGGCGGCAGGATAAAAATTTACGACGGAAACGACGGCGTGGCAAAAAGACTGAAAGCCGTCCTCGAACAAAACGATATGCTTGCCGGCGCGGGAAAGCATTTCATTAAATTCAAGGTCATTTAAAGTCCGAGCGCGGCGTTCACGGCTTCGGCGATTATATGGGCACATTCCCCCATTAAAAGATCTATATCCTTGGGCGTAACGAGAAGATCGCGCACGTTTTCGGAAACGGCGACTTCCGCCCCGACGGATTCGCGGATGATAGTTTCGGCATAGACGACGAGCGGCACGCCTATCGAAACGACGCGTTTAACCTTAAGGCTCGAGGCGGAAAGCGCACCCGCGCCTCCGCCCACTCCGCTGCCCGGGACAAGCCCGCTGTCGCAGAGCTGAAACGCCGTTCCGAGACGGGAAACGGCAGCCGAAGCGAGAGAATCTATTACCAGCACGCAATCGGGCTTTACAAGCGAGGTTATGCTCTTCACGACGTCGACGCTCTCTATGCCCGTCACGCCCGAAACTCCGGGAGCGAAAGCCGAAAGCTCGAAATGACGGCAGTGCGGAGAAAGTCCCCTGTTGGTCTTTAAAAGCGATACCGTCCTTGCGCCGAGCGCGTCCGCCGTAAGCAGAGGATTGCCTACGCCCACGGCAAGGAAGCTTTCGCAGCCTTCGGAAAGCGAGCGTATGACCGAAGCCATGTCGTCTATAAGCGGCTTGTACTTTTCCCGACGAGCGAAAAGCGGCGCCGCACATTCGAGCGTGACATACCTGCCTTTGGGTCGGTTCAGTCTCTTCGAAAGGCGCGAATCGACTACCACTTCCGTCTTTTTTACGCCCGACCGACTGCGAGCGCGAGGCTCTTCTTTCAAAAGCTCGACCGCCATATCCGTGCGCTTTGCCGTTTTAATCGATGTTCTGTCTGCCATAATTACGAAATAGTCTCCCGATATGATATTTTTTTGAGATCCGCCCCTTCCGTACGAAGGTCTTGGGCGAAAGAAAAACCGCTTAAGTCGCAGATCGAATAATTTTTATTTAGTTTATGTAAAAAAAACTGCTTTTAATTGCTTGATTTTAAGATAAGAATGTGCTAAACTTAGTTAGTATTATCGAATAAACATTTAGGAGTCAGAAATGCCCAACATTAAATCCGCAAAGAAGCGCGTGATTATCGCACGCAAGAAGAACCTCGAGAACAGAGCTCTTCGCTCGCGCATGAACACCGCAGTCAAGAATTTCAACAACGCTATCGATACGAACAACATCGAAGAAGCGGAGAGACTTCTCCCCCTTACGATGTCGGTTATAGATCAGACCGTATCCAAGGGTGTCATCCACAAGAACAACGCCGCAAACAAGAAGTCGGCTCTTTCCAAGCGTCTTTCCGACGTCAAGAGCGGCAAGATCGAAATAAAGATCAAAAAGGACAACAAGACGATAGCTGCCGAAAAGGCTCGCGCGGCACAGGCGGCGAGAGAAGCCGTACGCGCCGAAAACGCAAAGAAGGCTGCGGAGCGCAAAGCTGCCAAGCTCGAAGCCGAACAGGCTAAGCTCGAAGCCGAAAGCAAGGCAAAGAAGTCCAAGAAAGCCGAGGACAAGAAGCCCGCGAAAACCGAAAAGGCAGAAGAAAAGAAACCCGCTGCCAAAAAGTCGGCAAAGAGCGAGGAAAAGAAGGACGAAAAGACCGAGGAGAAAAAGCCGGCTGCTAAGAAAAAAGCCGCTAAGACCGAGGAGAAGAAGGACGCCGAATAAGCCCCTTTCCCCTTTTTGTTTCGATAAAAACAGCAACCTGTCGTTTGCGGCAGGTTGTTTTTTTTGTTTGTAAGTCAAAACGCTCGACAAAAGGGCTTTATTATGGTAAAATATAACTATCATGAAGTTTTCCGAAGTCCCCCCCCCATTCGAAATGGACTCTAAATGCGTATACTCGCACGGAGTGTTCAATTTGGTCACCGTGATAGCGATTTGCGCAGTGGCGATCATGGGCACGGTGTGCGCCTCTTTTTTTGCGTACGATCTCGATTTGGGGCTCTATGTTTTCCAGCTTATTTTCTATCCTTCGGCGATAGGGCTTATTATTACTTTCTTTTGCAGCATTGCCGAGCTTTTACGCAATCCGTATACCTCGTCCATAATCGCGCTCATAGCCGCGAGCGTACTTACGATCCTGCTCATTGTTGCGATCGTATTGCAAGGGGTATTGCTCGGAAAGGTCTATATACTTCCGTTTTCACTCTTATAACAATCACGCTTTTTTTCTAAAGGCGACGGAAAAAGCCCGAGAGCGGTACACGACAATAAGCGCGCTTCCCATAGGAAACAGAAATCCGATTTTTTAAAGTTGCACTTTCAAACGATGACGAAAGCTCTCGAACAAAATGTTCGAGAGCTTTTGACATACGCACCATCAGAAAGGTAAATTGAAATTCATGATTGCCTTAAATCATTTTCGGTTTATTTCCGACAATAGGCTATTATTCGGATAACTCATCGCCTCTTACTTGAGTCGAAAGGTCCTAAAGAGGAAAAGATTCCTCGACTGCGCACTTCGTGCTTCGCTCGGAATGACATAGTAATTTGCCACACAAACTTTACTGATACGACGGGCTGAAAACAAGTAGAAGTATTTAAAGCAGAGGTTACAAAGGATAGGAAACAAAAAGACAAAAAAAGAGAACGCGTATGACGGTGAGTGCACTTTACATACATGACCCGAAAAACACGTCCTCTTGACTAAGTATCGCGACGTTTATTCGCCGACTGTCAGATCGAAAATTCGCTGTGAAGAGCCTTAAGCGCCCTCTCGTAATCGCAATTTTCTACGGCGATTATTATATTGAGCTCGCTCGAGCCCTGATCTATCATACGAATGTTGATATCGGCTTTGTACAGTGCGCCCGTAATTTGCGACATCATACCCTTGCGACGGTTCATGCCGTGACCGACGACGGCTATGAGTGCAATTCCGTCGATTACGTCGAGGCGATCGGGTCTAAGCTCGAGCTTTATCTTTTTGAGCATGGCGTCTATGCGCGCCTGCTCTATGCCACTCCCGTCGATAACGAGAGACACCGTATCTATACCGCTCGGCATATGCTCGAGCGAGAGATCGCACTCCTCGACTATGGAAAGCAGTTTGCGCGCATAACCCTTTTCGTTGTTCATCATCGATTTCTCGACCTGAACGGAAATGAAGTCGCGCTTGCCCGCTATACCCGTGAGCGGAAGTTCCTTTCTCTTATACTCGCCCTTGAGAAACTTATCCGTGGGCACTATGAGCGTGCCCGAAGCGCTCGGATTGAACGTGTTCTTTATACGTATGGGAATGTCTCTGCTACGCACGGGAAATATCGATTCGGGGTGCAGAACAGCCGCGCCCATATAACTGAGCTCGCGAAGCTCGCGATAAGTGATTATATCTATTATCTTGGGGTCGTCGATTATGCGCGGATCGCCCGTCATGAAGCCGTCCACGTCCGTCCAATTTTCGTAGACCTTTGCTCCGAGCGCACCCGCGAGTATTGCGCCCGTCACGTCCGAACCGCCGCGGGAAAAGGTCTTTATCGCACCGCTCGGCATAGCGCCGTAAAAGCCCGGCACGACCGCACCAGCCTTAGCGTCGAGCTTTTCCCTGCACAGCGCAAACGTCGCCTTTTCGTCGAAGCGCCCTTCGCCGTCGAAGCGAACTATTTCCGCCGCGTCGACAAACGGTCGACGAAGAAGGGCAGCCGTTATGTATGCGGAAAGATACTCTCCCCTGCTCGCGACGTAATCGGCGCTTGCTCCGCCGTCTATATCGAGACGAATCTTTTCGAGTTCTCCGTCGAGACAAAAACCGCTTTTGCCGAGAAGCCCGAGCTCCTCGGATATGCGAAGAAAACGATTTGCAATGGGCGCGAAAGCCTCGTCGACATTGTCGCTGTTTCTGCGCTCGGCATAGCACTTGTACAGCAGATCGGTGACCTTTACGTCGGCACGGTCGCGCTTGCCGGGAGCGGACACGACGACGAAGCGGGCGTCGGGACTGCTCTCGACTATTTCCGCAACGCGCGATATGGTGTCGGCGCTCGACATAGACGTGCCGCCGAATTTCATTACTTTCATAGGTATAGCCATGACCTCCTGTTACAAAACGTACTCGAAAGCGCCTCGCTATTAAAACGGCGAACTGCTTTCGGGGCTTGCTCTTTCTATTCGTATTATATGCCTAAGGGCAAAAAAACGTCTTTCCTTTTCAATCGACTATCTTTCTCGCTTCGAGATAGTAGCGCTTTTCTATGCCTTCGCCGATGGAAAACGTCTTTTTCGGAAGCTTTCCGCGTCGAGCTACGCAATCGAAAAAGTCTGACTTTTCGGGTGCAAACAGTCTTACTCCGACCGTCCCGTCTTCATCGCGCGTAAGCCTGTCTTCGCCGTGCACATAGTCTATGCTTTCGGTATCGTATTCGTCTATAAGCCGCTGGACGAGTTCTACGCCGTCTACCGCGTCGGTCGGCAATCCGTACGGGAATACCCGTCCGCCCGCATAGAGAGCGCTCTCTTTGGGCAAGCCGTGCGTTTTATCCTGCATATAGCGCACGAAATCGGCGGGGTCTTTTACTTTTACGAGGCGATGAATGGGATGAAAAGCTATGCCGCCCGAGCGCACGTTCACTATCTCGACGAGCGCCTTCGAAGCCGCCTTCACCGCCCTGTTCTTTTCGTGCACGGCTTTTGCGGCGGCAAGAGAATGATTGCCGTCGCCCACGGCAAACAGAAACGGCTTTCCGTATTTGCGAGCGGACAGCTCGGCAAGAGTTTGCGCCGCGCGATCGATACTTTCCGCGTCCGTGACCTCGTAGCCGACTATACTTCCGCCGCCCATGTTGAGCTTGAAATCATAGAGTTTTTTGCCGCGCTTTTTGTGAGCGGCTTCCACCAAAATTCCGTCCTCGTCGTCCACAAGAAGCATGACGTGCGGAAGCTCGAGCGGACACCGCTCGCGTATCTCGACGCGCGGCGGTATGCGCGAAGTCACGACGGCCTCGCTTGCGCGGATGAGCGCTTCTCCGCTCGGCTCGTATGCGTCGAGATCTATACAGGCGACAAGTCCCGGACGGCTCGGAGTAAACGGAGTGCGGCGCTCTACGAGCACCGCATCATAGGTCCTTTTTTCGAATACGCCGCTACGGACGTATGCGTTCATGTTTTCCGAAATTCGCTTAAGGCGCAACTCGGGATCGTCGTTCAAAAATATTTCGGGGAGCGTTATGCGGAGTGCGGACGGACTGTCTCCGACGTACTCGGAAAGCTCTTTCCAATACTCGGGATCGGACGTAAACTGATCGCAGGCTATGCAAGCAAACTTGTTCGGATCCACATCCGCCGACGGCAAAAGTATGCCGCCGAATCGAAGCGGAGATCTCACAGCGCCACCGCCAAAACAACGAGAAGCGCACCCAGCCCTATCGCAAGCAATTTGTAACCTATGTTATGGACAAAAACGGCTTTGAAAAATCTTGCCGCTCCGCCGCTCTTTTTTTCTCGGTTCTGTTCCATACCTTTTGCCAACTGCCTCCTTCACTGTTTTCGAAAGTAGCCAAGCGACCGAAAATCACTTTCTTGCTATTTCTTCTTTTTGCCTTTCTTTCCGACGTCGTCCGCCGCCTTCAAGCCGTAGACCTGCTCGAGCGTGTCCGTAAGCATTGCCGCGTCGTAATATCTTTGAAGCTCGCCGCCGCGCGCCACGGAAATTACGCCCGTTTCTTCGGACACTATTATTGTGAGAACGTCGAGATTTTCGGTTATACCGATACCCGCGCGGTGCCTCGTTCCGAGTTCCTTGTCGAGAGAGGTCGACTGCGTGAGCGGCAGGAAACAGCCCGCCGCCATTATGCGGTTGCCGCGAATGAATACGGCTCCGTCATGAAGGGGCGCTTTCGTATTGAACAGACATTCGAGAAGTTGGCTGGACAATTTACTGTCGAGCGCGGTTCCGCTCTCTATTATATGATTGGGCACGGTCGTGGGAGCAATGACAATGAGCGCACCCACATTTTTCTTCGCCATGTTCTGAGAAGCGCGGACTATGCAATCGATAGCCGCGTGAAGCTCCTCGTCGCTGCAATCGTAATGCGTAGTAAACGTCGCTTTCATGTCCTTATGGCTCGATATCTTCCACAGACCTCTTCGAAGCTCTTGCGGGAACATGACCGCAACGACAACACAGACTATTATAAGGGCGCTGCCCATTATTTTTCCTATCACGGGCAAGCCGAGCGTTTCGGACGAGAGCACAACGGCGGCAATCGCAGCGAGCGCAACATACAATATGAGGCGCGAAGCGTTGTTCTTCTTCAAAAAAGCAAATATTGCGTACAACAAAAATGCGGTCAATACAAAGTCTGCCGCGAGCTGTATGGGACGTGTCGTAAACGCGTCTACAATTCTGTTCCAGATTTCCTGCATGGTTGGAATACGACTCCTCTCGCCTCTGCCGTAATATATATAAATGTCACGAAAAATCGGCTTTGACGGATTTTTTCGGCGTTTACATCTATGCGTATGCCCGCAAACATTGCCGAAGTTTTATAGGCATAACCGAATTTTTTTGCCGTTTCGTGTAAAAAATTCCCGCAAGCAAATTTTTCTCACCTCTATTATACATAATATCTTTGTGAAATGCAAATTCTTTTGCCTTATTTTTCGTTACAAAATTAAAATCTTTTTCTTTATTGCCCTTATATTTCCGAATGTGCGCTCACACCTAATGGCATTGTGCGAGGATTTAAAAAAAATTTAACGCCCATAAAGAGAGCAGACTGCGAAAAATTCTATATTTAAAAGGGAAAAGCGCTTGCAATTATATCGAAAATGATATATAATATAGATACGTGGTATATTCTGCGTATATTCTGCTTGCCTCAACTATATGGGTCTTGCGGAAAACACGAGGACGGATATGGCAAAAAAGAACAAAAAGAAAAACACGACTGCCACCCAAAATACCGTGGGTATGGGTGTTGTTCCGCCTGCGGGAGTTAATTCCACGGGTATGTTCCCTCCGCCCGGAGGCGTAAACTCCCAGGGTATGTTTCCTCCGCCCGGAGGCGTAAATTCTCAGGGTATGTTTCCCCCTCCCGGCGGCGTAAACTCTCAGGGTGTTTATAATATGACGACTACGACGGGCATCTATTCGACGGGCGTAGTGGGAGCTCCGCCCCAACCTGCCGCACCCGTGCCCGAGACTAAAGGCAAAAAAGGCAAGAAGGGCAAAAAGAACAAAAAAATACCTGCGCAAGCCCAGATAGACAAGACGAAGCTCACGGCGGAACAGCTCGCACAGTTGCAACTCGAAGAGGCGGTCAAGGAAAGCACCGACCCGTCGAGCAGACTGAGAAAGCTGAAGAGTCCGCTTTCGGTCGGCAGCTGCCTTATAATGCTTGCGATATTCATAGTAGCGACCGTACTTATAGTGTTCTTTGTATGCTCGTTCATGGTGGACGATTTCCGTCCCCTCGTCATAGCATACGATATGCTCGATAAGTTCGGCATCGTCAACGCTTGGAACACCGTCGTCAATTTCTTTAAAAACCTGTTCGGCGGCGGAAGCGGCGACGGCGGAGAAGCGGCGCGTCTGCTTCTTTCCCTACTCGGAAAATAAACTCGGTAAAAAACAAATGCGGCTTATTACCGTAGTTTTCATAAGGAATTTTACCACAGGAACAGAATGTAAGTATAGCGCACTATACCTTGCA
>CAJULE010000016.1 GCA_910587445.1 uncultured Christensenellaceae bacterium | reverse complement strand
ACATGGGACATCACTGTCACCTTGAGCGCAGTCGAAAGGTCTTTTAATTTGGATTTCTCCACTTCGCTTCGCTCCGGTCGAAATGACAGAAAAAAAAACAAGCTCGAAATAACAGGAAAAAGAACACCTCTGCATTGTCATGTTGAGCGGAGTCCCTTAGGACGTAGTCGAAACATCTTTTTCCTTTTCTTAGGTTTGGATTTCTCCACTTCGCTTCGCTCCGCTCGAAATGACAAAGAAAGAAGTGCTCCGGTCGAAATGACAAAGAAGGAAGCGCGCGAAATGACAGGAAGAGAATAGGCGCGAAATGACATAAGAGAAAGCGCTCGGAATGACAGGAAAAAAATAGGCGCGAAATGACATAAGAGAATAGGCTCGGAATTAAAAGAAAAAATGCGCGAAACAGCGGGGATATTACGAGTATACAAAAAGAGGACGTGCAATGAAATACTTCAATGCACACCCTCTTGACAATGTATTGCAACGTTTATAATCTCTCGGGACTTTTTATTTAGATCGAGTCGTCAAACGAATCATCATCCTGCCCCGTCGGCAATCCCATAGGAGGAGGCACGCCGACATCGAGCTGTCCCTGCGGAAGAGATCCGTCGGGAGTCTGAGCCGAAGCGAGCTTAAGCATCTGCTCCTCGAGCTGCATTTCGGAAACAAGAAGCGCTTCGACCTCGGCTTGCTCGCGCTTTCTGCGGCGTCTCTGGTCTGCAATGAAGATTATGAGTATTATCAGTACGATGATCGCAACGAGAATACCTATATACAGCCAAGGACGGAGCACGAAGCTTTGAGCAAGGCTCAGGAAGAAGTTAAGTTCGGGAAGCGTGGTATTCGTCACGGTTATCGGACGGCGGAATTCGTTGCCCGTAGCGTCCGTAATATATATATCGAGCTCTGCCGTACCGCGCGAAGCGAAAGTAACCACAAGTTCGCCCGTCGCCTCGTCTATCTCCGCCTTTACTATGAACGTATGCGACGAACCCACCCTGAGGAATTTCATCATATCGTCCTCGGGATCGGTGTAGAGCCGATCGGGCGTGAGACGGATCGTGCCGTACATATCGAGCACATCGGTCTCGAAATTGAACGCGTTTATGAGCGCTCCGTCCGCCGCGACCTTATAATCGGGCGCATTGTTCTTGAGTATCGTCACGGAGAACGGTATTGCCTGAACCTTACCGCCCACGGAAAATTCGGCAAACATTCTTACGGGACCCGAAACTTCGGTCTCGCTCTTTTTCGCTTTGATAAAGTACTCGCCGTCGCGCATTTCTACGCCTATGGTGTTCGCGTCTATCTCGATCGACTGCCATATGCGATTGAGCTCGTAGCCGAGCGAATACTCGTAAGGAACAAGGTCGTCGAGCGAAACGGGGATCTCGCGCATATACGGAAGGGAAAGATTATTGAGCGTGATAGTATTGGGATCGCGCGCGATTTCGACCGTCAGTGTGAACGACTCCTGCGCCCAACCTTCCGACTCTTCCGCGGCTTCCCTGCCGCCGTCGTCGCGCACGTATACGGTTATGGTCTGCGAACCGTATCTGCCCGCAAGCGGGGTTATGACAAGTTTTTGCTGATAAGGATTTTCCGCGTCGTTCACCCTATAGACATTGAAGAGATTGGTTTCGTCGCTCGGCTCGATCGTCTCGCCGTATGCAACGATGTTCCCGAGCACCCACGCATAAACGCGGATATAAGTGCGGCTGCCTTCCACGCCGAGATCGGCGGGGTTGGCGTCCGTGACCCAATCGGTGACGTCGACGGTAACCGCGGATTCGTTAAGCGAATCGCCGTCCGCGCCGTTGCCGCCGAGAAGAGTTATCGTCGTGGAAACGTCCTCTATAAGCGTGGGAGCGCTGTTTGCGACTATGAAGCGTATGCGAAGCGGAACGGGCGTTTCGGCAAGCGAAGAGTCGCGAAGCTTCATTACGACTTCGGCAGACGCGCCGCGCTCGTAAGACAGAGCCTCGACCTTGAATACGAGGTTGTTGCTGTCGGCAAGCCGCACGGCAAACGCCTTATCGTCGGACGCCGTGCCCGCATAAACCACCCTGTCAAAGCTCGACGAATCCACGTAATTAAGGATCTCGAGCGAAGTTTCGGTCGCCGAGCCTTCGGTTATCGTATAGCTTTCGCCGTTTACCATGGTGTCTACGTCGCTCAGGAACTCTCTGAGGTCGAAATTCTTGCTTGTGCCGCCCTCGAGCTTTAACTCGAGGAGGTACTCGCCCTTCTCCTCGTCGAACACTATTTCGTAATCTCTTTCGTCATGCATCGGACTTGCCGTAAACGAAGGATCGGAATTGTGTATTTCGAAGGTGATTACCGTGCTGACTTCCACGCCCGACCTGTCTTTTGCCGTAACGCGTACGGGAAGCGTGAACGGTGCGGCTCTGTTTTCGGGATTAAGGACCTTGCGGACTATACTTGCCGTAAGCGTCCACCTGCCGCGATCGTCCTTGCCGACGGAGACGGAGTACGCCTGCAAAAGACCCAAAGCGGAGTCTTCCTGCCAGCCGTCGTAAACGGGATTTTCTGCGTCACTCACGACTTTCGCGTCGACGAACGTAATATCGTCGTCCGCGTCTCGGTCGTAGAACAAGCCGAGGTCGGCGTTGTCCCTATTCCACAGATAATACGTCTGCGAATATCCCGCCGTGCCGCGTACCGTAAGGAAATTTTCGGACGGCGCAATTCCGCCGACACCCGGAGTCGATCCGAACGAGCTGTTGTTCGCAACCGATTCGCGTATCGCCGTAGGCGCGCTGTTGCCGACGGTTACGTTTGCGCGGATTTCCGCGACGACGTTCGTATCGGGATCGACCGAAGAGCCTTCGACGACCTTGGTAACCTCGAAGTAAAGCGGGAACGCGTCCACATCGAGCGTTGCTCCGCGCGGAACGAAGAATGCGCGCGAACCGTCCTCGGAGATCGTGACGTCGAAATATTTGCGCATAAAGTCGAGCTTTTCCTGCGCCCTCATATTGTCGTTTTCGGAAAGCACGCCCGTCGAAGGATTGAACGAAAGCAAACAATTCTCGCCGTCGACGTCGTTGACGTAGTTTTCGTCGCGCGGCTTTACCGTAAGCTTGCCGTCCGCATAATCGAACAGTGCAAACACGTTTACCCTATAGGTGACGTTCGAGCCGTAATCGGGATCGAGTACGGCGCTCACTCCCCTTGTGTCGACGAGCTGCAACATCGTGGCTTGCCCGCCGTCGGCAAATTTGTCGGCAGGCGTGACGCTCACGGACGCGGGGCTCGAGCTTGTGGGATCAGAGAGCGCGCCGTAACGCGTATAGACCCTAAGCGGAATTTCCACATAGACGGCGGCGAGCGGATCGACGACGCGGAACCGTATCTCCGTATACGTCTTTTCGGACAGGAAGGCGTTGTCGCAGGCTATGCGAACCGAACGGCTTCTGTCTTCGAGCGTAAAGTAGGCGTTCGAGCTCGTGCCGAGCAAGCCGTCTATCGAGAACGCCGAGCCGTTGAACGAACGCTGCGTGCGAAGAGCAGACTCGTCGCCGGCGTCTTTATCCGCACAGAACAGAGTGACGGGAAGGTCGAGGACTTGCCCGACGCTCATGGTCATCTTATATACACCGCCGTCCTCGTCTTCATCGTAAGTCACGCCGTAAGGATTGTCTTTGGCTATATCGTTTCCTTTTGCCGTGGGATTGGAGTTGCGCACGGTTATACGGAACGTGAAGCGCACGCTCTTACCCTCGGCGTCGTATGCCGTGAGAGTTATCGGAAGATCGCTGACGCTGCTGCGCGCCCTGAACTGGAATGCCAATGCGTAGAGATCGTTTCCGACAAGATTGAGCGCCGTGTACTCAACGGCGTCGGTCTTGATACCGCGCGGGTCGGTATTGCGGAACTTAAGTCCCCAAGGCAAATCGTCGTCGGCAAGACAGAGGTAGCCGAGGCTGCCGCTCTGATGCTCTTCGCCGTTTGTATCGTAGTACGGGTATGTTCCGCCCACGTCCGAATCATTTATGAACTTTGTATAGTTCTTATCTGCGGAAGCTGTCGAGCTGATTGCGGAGAAATCGAACTTCATAAACCGGTTCGACATATTTCCTATCGCATTGCTGGGATTGCGGCGCTCGGAGAACTGTTTGTAATCGTCTGCGTTGCCGTTTATCGAATACCTGTCGGCGAGCTTTTTCCTCAGCTCATCGTTTATCGTATCGTTATAGAAATCGTCGCCGAAACCGCTCGTGTCTATCTCGTCTCCCGCGCCGATACTCGAATCGACTTCTTTCACGCCCGAAATATATCTGTCCCAGCTTGTGACGAGCACAGTGAATACCTCGCCCGTACGCATAGCTATCGATTCGGGAAGATAAGACGTACCTGTCTGAGTCATGAGAGGAACGGGCGCCTGGTTGCCCACCTTGACCCTGACTATGACGGAAACGGATTTTTCTCCGTCCGTAAATACAAGCTTGAACTCTACGGGCACGTTGTTTCTCGTACGGTTTATAGCCGTAATACGTATCTGACCGCGCTCGGTTGCCGTCGTCGATACATTACGCGACGTATTTGCGGGTTGCCTTGCATTATTGCTGTTATCGCTGTTTACGGGTACGGATTTCATATAGTAACCCGTAAAATCAATGCCTACGTCGGTAGCGGAAGTCGCATCCTCGAGAGTAAGCGTATCGACCTTCTCTCCGTCTGCGATAGATTGATATCCGTGTCCCGTGTTAAACATGAAGTAGTCGGAAACATTCTTCTCGAGCACGTCGTTTATCTCGTCCTTCGGAAGGAAAGCGCGCACGGTTTCGTCCATACTCATGTTATTGTCCCCGAACAGATCGCTTATGCGGAGAGTATACACTTCGCCTTTCGCGATGTCTATGTCGAAATATCTGTCGCCCGTAAGCTGTGCGCCGGCGGGTTTATCTTTCGAGACCATAGCTTCGTTCGTATAGGGATCGGAATTGCCGATGAGAACGTCCACTTCGAGTATGGAATAGGAGCCGTCCAACATTCCCGTGCCCACATAATCGTCGTAAACTATCACGCGGAACGGATAGTAGAACACTATCTTGCCGTCCTCTATCTTCGCGCCGATTCCCTCGAGATCGTCAACAGTCGCGATGTACTCGTTTACTGCGATAAGCTCGGTGTCCAACGAACGAACTGCCGAAGGATCTTTCTTAACATACTCTTCCCATGCCGTATCGATATCAACGCTTATCCTGCGGACGGCATGGAACGTGAGATTGGTGCTGTCGCTGCCGAGAGGCAAAACGGTAAAGAAATTCGTATACTTATGGTTTACGTCCTTTGCGGCGTTAAGAGCATCGAGCGCGCCCGCATTTCCGTTTACGGCGGCTTCTATAAGAGTCTTATCTACGCCGAAATATGCTGCGAGACGCTCTATCACTTTTTCCTGCGTATACTCGCCGTCCGCGTCGTTTATATACGTGTTTACAAGCTTTCCGCTATCGTCGGTTTCGAACAAATGACCGAGCTGTGCCTCGTCGAGATTTCCGGCATACGACGGGTAGAGGAAATATGCGTTCTCCTTAAACGTACGAAGGACGGTAGAGGAAGCGTCCGCGCCCGGTTGCTTGACGTTCGCCTTTTTATAGTCGAACATATCGTACTCTGCGGACAGATGATAGTCGGAGCTTGAAACCGCGTCCTTGGAATCATCGTCGTTTACGAGCGACAGCACTGCGTCCTGTCTTCCCACGACAAATGCGGCGTCGTTTTTAAGCGCGGCGGTGGAAAGTTCCACGGTGTGATTCGTGAGCTTGATGTTGTCGTTCGTGACCGCAATGCGAAGCTTGACGGTCTCGCGGGAAACCGTGCTCGTATCTCCCTCGCCCTGCGTCACCATACGCGTAGCGCTTGCGCCCGAGACAGTCGTGTCGGTATTCGAGTCGTGACTTGTATAAGTAAACGCACCGAGAGTGACGGTAAGCTCGAGATAGCCGTTCGTGCGCACGCTCTTCTTCCTTATAGCAAAGCCGAATTGGTCTTCGCGAAGGGGTTTTGTGCGGTCTCGCTTTTGGATCTTATCCGCAGTATCTACGCTGTAGTACAGATTTTTGTTTAGATACGGGCTGTTTTCGAGATCGGAGCTTTCAGTATACTCTATTTCGAAATACGGATTTTCGAGTATTTCCGCTCCCGTCCAGCTATAGCCCGTGGCAGGATCGTACAACGACATACTCATAAGCATATTTCTCGTCCGATCGGAGTCCTTTCGATACGCCTGAGAGTCGAGATAATAGCTCGTGTCGAAGTCGACGGTCTGAGCCATATTATCCTGAATGGTTTCGGGAATGGCAAGATAGCTGAGCGGAACATATGCCGTAGGCTCCGTCCCCTGAGAGTTCGCGTCGTTACCGAGAGTAATGGGGTTATAGTAGAACTGCTCGGTCGGATAGACGGGCTCGTAAGTGTAATTAGGGCTTTCGCCTTCGATATGATATGCGAAATATCTGTTAACGTCTTCGGGGTCTTCCGCCGCGGAATACGCGACGGTGTTGCGCGTCATACCGAGCGCGCCTATCTTGAGATTGAACGAAGCAACATTGTGCGTGGTCAATACGGGTCTTTCGCCGCCGTCCCCGCGGTTTCCGACATATGCGGGATTGCGCGCGCTCGTCACGCCTTGCTCTATGACAGTCTGCGTACATCCGCCCTCGGGAGAGCTGTCGCGATAGCGAATACTTATATTTATGCCGTCCTTGTCGAACGCGGTTATCGGCGAAATACGCACCGCCCAATACAAGACGTCGTTTTCGAGACATTCGGCAAGGGTCATGCCCGTATGCGGCACTACGAGATCGTAAGGATCGGACGACGGATTTCCCGAAGCGTCCGTAAACGTGCCCGCCAAAATATCCTGCGCCGCCTGTTTGAGCATTGCGTCGAGATCGACGAGATAATAATTTCCGTTTTCGACCGCAAACCAAACGAATTTTACGGTGTTCTTTATATCTTCGACATTCTCGACCGTGCCGTAAGGATTGTCGAACTTGACTGCAACGTCATTAGCCCAACCTGCGGCTCCGCCGTCGTCATAGCCCGTTTGAGGAAGCTTTGCCGCGTTTTCCGCGTAAGGCATGAGACGTTGGAGAGAGTCGTAGTCCTTAAGGAAGAAGCGCACGTTGTCGGCAAGAATACGCGTGGTCGCGCTATCGCCGTCCGCCGCATAATATCCGGTATCGGTAAGCATACGCGCCGTCTCCTCGTCGGGCACGATATAGCGCGAAGCGAGAGTTTCTGTCACGTTCACGGGCTGAGCCGTCCAATTGTTCACGGGGCTGCCCTCTTCAGTCTCGAACTGACCGCCGACGGCAAGCGTGGGCGCGCTGTTCAACACTTCGACCTGGAACGCCAAATAGACCGTGTTCGTAAGCGAGTTTTCGGGATCGTTGCCCTGATCGCCGTCGTGCATATTTCCGTAAAGAGCGCAGTTATACTTATCGGTCACTTCCAGCTGAATGAAAAGTCCCGTTTCGAGAGCCTGCGTGGAACTCTTCGCCGTGATTCGCGTGACGGCATAGCGGGAACGATGACCCGAACCCATGACATTATGCTCGACGGTTATATAATCGGTCCCGTCCGGCATTTCGACGAACTTGCCGTCTATCATCGTGCCGATTTTCGGAGCGGAAACTATTTCGAGCGAAGCAATATCGGTGCTGTCGTCGTCGGTCACCATTTCGTTTATGACGAACTCGCGCACATTATAGCCGACATTCATGAAGTGATTGCCCGAATTTCCTTCGGTATAGTATTCCTCGTCGGTCGAGTTGTTCGACGAAGGATCGGAAAAATCGGTCTTTAAGTAGAGAACCTGGCTCGGATTTACGAGTCTCGGGAGCGAATTGATTATTCTTATCTCTATATCGACAGTGACTTCCACGCCGCTCGTATCGCCGATACGTATGCCGTTCAAGGTATAAGCCGCACTGCCTCTGTTTCTGATTTTGGGAGAAACGCTTATATAATCTATGCCGCCCGCCCTTCTCGTATAGCTCAAAGTGAGCTCGTTGTTGTAGGCGGTCTGCGTATATGCCGCAGTATCGGGGTCGACGCCGCTCATGGAAAAGGGCAAGCTGCCTACGACAAAGGACAGTCTGTCGTGACCGTACGGCGTGAGCGCGCCCGCACCCGTCGCGCTCTCGCGAACATAGACTCCGTGATCCGTATTTGCGGCAAGCGAAGCCTCGAGCGTTTTAAACACGCCGTCGTTTTTGGGGTTGGAATTGGTTTTCGTAAGATCGGTATTGTCTATGACGGGCAGACTGCTCAGATCCGCGTCGAATACGAGGTCGTACGGCGTAATCGAGAACGACTCGTCTACGCCTGCCTGCGAATTCGTATTGTGAATGCTGTAGACAATGGCAGGTCTTGCAATCGCATTGGGGTCGGTGCTCTCGCAAGGAGTATATGTGCCGTCCGTTTCCAACTTATAGTAGTTGGTCTTTTGGAGCGCTATGCCCTGCCTGTTCATATCCTCGCGAACAGTGCTTTTGCGGTTGTTGACTTTTACGGCAACGGTCGTTTCCGTCACGTTGTCGAAAATATCGGTAAGGCGAAGCGGCACTTCCACCCAACGCTCGAGCGTGGACTGAAGAGCTCTTAAACGTATGCCGTAGAAAGATACGACTTCCGCCGTCGTATCGGAAAATCCGAAATCCGTCTTTTCTGCGACGGTCAGTTCGGTTATGCCCGCCTTGAGCTTCTGTGCCGCGGTGAGCCTCGAAAAATAGCTTGCGGGGGCGTAGAGTTTGACTCTCTCGGGAGTGACGTATTCCCTATATCCGATGTAGTTCCTGTAGGATTGGAAATAGTTGCCCGTGCTTGTGGGATCGCCGAAATCGGAGTTCACGTAAAGGAAATCGTTGAAAGCGAAATCAATTTTTTTTCCATTATGTCCGACATCGAGAACGAACTCGGAAATATCGCTTCCGAGAGCTTCGTCGACATACTTTGTCGGATCGTCGTAATCGAGAGGATTTATCGCACCTATTCCCTTAGTCGGGGAAGTCGAAAGAAAATACGGAGAAATGACTACGTTTTCGGCATTCGCCTTCGCCGCGTCCATTTCCGCCGTCGTCATTCCTTCGGTTATCACGGGAGCGTCGAACGTATAGTCGAGCGAACGCACGACGGGCGCGGAATTATCGGTGACGCGAATGGCTATCGGATACCAAAGTCCCGTATCGCGAGGATCGCCCGAATCGCTTATGTGGACGACAATATAGAAATGTCCGAGACCTGCGACCGCGCGATTGTCGTCATACTGAGAGCGCGTAGCACGAATTGCCGTAAACTGCAAAGTCGAGCCGTTTATTGCGTATGTTACATAGGCTTCCTTGTGAACGTTCACTTCGTCCGGAAGAGAGGCATTGTGTATGCTTGTGGGTTGGAAGCCCGTGGGCGTAGACGTAAACGGATCGTCTATCGCGCCTGCGCCGCCCGTGCCGCCGACATTGTAATTTGCCGCCGAAAGAAGCGTGCCGAATTTATCGACGTACATATACTCGTGCTCGGGGACGACGACTCTGTCGATTATCGTAGTCGCATTGCGGTAAAACTCGAGCGTATTGCCGTTTCTGTCGCTCAAAATATCGGCAATGGAGACCGACGCCGTCGTTGCGGTCGTCGTGTTCAGTTCCACCGTCTTGAACTGAGTGAGAGTAGGACGCTCGTTTCCTATTCTGAAAACTATGTCCAGGCTTATACGCTGTGCCGCCGTAGTGAGTTCCGTACCCGTGGACTTTTCGTACATACCTATCGTTATGGGTATGACAAACCAGCCCGTGCTCGAGGCAAGCAAGGGAGTTATCGTCAAAGACGTCCATTTCGCATTCGAGCCGCTTGCCGTCACATTGTAGTTCGTGCCGGCGCCGCTTGCCGAATAGGTCGTAATATAAACGTCGTCGAGAAGCGCGCCCGAATACGCGTCCGTGGAATAAGCAAGGTCGGCTACATTTATCGTCGCCGAAGTCAAGCCGTTCCACCGAGTCGAGCTTTGGAGTTCGAGCGGCCGCGTTATCATATACGTGCGTCTGCCCGTCGCCATCGGATTGTATATGTCTGCGGAGCCCCATGCCGCGGCAGACGTTATCGAGGAAATAGCGGGATAGTTGCTTCCCGTCTTTGCCGAGTTTCCGTATATACCCGTCCCGTTGTTTTTAAGCCCGTACGCAGCAGCCGCAGGCGGCGTATAAGCCGAAGCGTTTACGGTGAACGACACGACGGTCTGCGCATTATAGGAGTCCTTGACCTTTGTATAAAAGGTGGTCGTCGTAAAGCGCTTTTTGGGATGAACGGTTATCGAAGTAGTCGACGTAGCCGTGTAAGTAAAATATGCCGTGGCTTCCACGGAGCAAGCCGCGTCCGTATATATCTTCTGCGCGACATAGGTAATCGAATCGCCCGAATCGGTATCGCTTGCGACTTCCGTCACGCCGATCGCTTTCGTTGCGGTTCTGGCAACAGTGAACGCCGCACTTTTAGACGTGGGAGGAGTATTTATGCGCACTATGCGAGCATAGCCGTTGAGACCGGTGCTCGTTGCGTCCTTTGTATAATTCGCGCCGTACGACGAAGGATTCGGCATTGACGCGTTTCCGTTTATAAACGACGATCCCGTAAGCGAGGACGACGCGAATGCCGAGCCGCCCGCACCCTGCGTGTCGGTCGTCGCGCCCGCGCCGCCGTAGTAGCCGCCGCCGCCGCCGCCGCCGTCGTTGTTGCCCGTCATTATGCTGGCTTGACCTTGACCGAAATAAGTATCGTTGTTCGTAAGCGCGCCCGTACCTGCGGCGTTGGGTCCGGGAGACGAACCTCCGCCCCAGCCCGCGCAATCCGTACCGTTGCCGCCGCCGCCGCCGCCGCCCGCTACGAGAAGCACCGCGCCTTTATTGCCTTTAAGCGAATTGAGAGTGCCTGTAGCCGTAGCAAAGTGCGTGGCTCCGCCACCTGCGCCGGATGATCCGTATGTTCCGGAATTTCCGCCTCCGTTGTAGCCGCCGCCCGTGCCGCCGCAAGACGACGCCCCGGCTCCGCCTATAACTATATAAACGGTCGTATCGCCCGTAATCGTATACGTGCCCGACGCATAACCGCCGTGTCCGCCCTTTTTACCGTCGTTTCCGCCCTGCGCGCCCCATGCTTCGAGCTTATAAGAACCGCGAGGAAGAACTACGGACTGCACTCCGCCCGTATAATTGTAGAGCTTGTAATAATTGCTTCCGCTCTTTGTCCAAGTTCCCGTTATGTTCTCTACGGAAGAAGCGACGTCTATATCCTCGCCCTCGACCGCAGACGTTTTATTTTCGAGCGCGTTCGAAACCGTAAGAATCGCTCCGCCGCCCGCTATGAGCGCCAAAGACATGAGCACGGTCAATATCAAACACAGCAATTTATTTTTCTTCATACACGCCTCCGTAATAAAAGGTGCACTTGCTTTTCGGCTGCCTAAACTTATGGATTATATAATCACATATGATAAATATACCATAGTATATATAAAAAATCAAGTAATTAAAGTGAATTTATGAACATTTTATGAACAAAAAATGAAATGTGTGTTTCTTAATGGGTGTACATTTTCGGAAAAACACCGAAAACTTTTGCGCCTTTTTTCGGAAAAGGCGGGCGAAAAAGAGAGTTTGCGCGCAAAGAGGCATTACGCATGGTGCCTTTTGCACCTTTTTTCGAAAAGGTGCGCCAAAAAGAATATTGCACCTTTTTTCGAAAAGGTGCAACCAAAAAGATGAAGGGAGAGGAACTTTCGACTGTTCCTCTCCCTTTCAATTCCCTCTCCTTTAAACGATTCAGGGCTTCGCCCTAAAAACCCTTTTTAAAAGAAAAAGAATTAGTTTGTGAAAACAGATACACCGAACGGCTTAGATGCGAGCAATTCGAAGCAAAAGATTCCTCGACTTCGCTTTGCTCCGCTCGGAATGACAATGTAACGGGCGACTTCGCTCGGAATGACATTAGGCGGTTACGCTTTGCTTCGTGACGGTCGCGCTTTGCGCACCTTAAGCGAAATGACATGAAATGCCACTGTCACCTTGAGCGCAGTCGAAAGGTCTTTTGGATTCCTCAATAAGCTTGGCGCAACAAAGAAAAATCTACTCATCCGTCACGGCAGTCGCTTCGCTTTGTGCCGCGCCACCTTCCCTCTCAAGGGAAGGCTTTTTTATAGGTTTGGATTTCTCGACTTCGCTTCGCTCCGGTCGAAATGACAAGAAAAGAATAGGCGCGAAATGACAGGAGAAAAGGCGCGAAACAACGGGGATATTACGAGTATACAAAAAGAGGACGTGCAATGAAATACTCCAATGCACACCCTCTTGACAATGTTTAAGTTCAGTACCGAACGGCTTAGATACGAGCAGTTCAAAGCAAGCGAGCACCGACGACGGGAGTGTACTTTTTTGTACATGACCAAGGCGGCGCGCAGCTTAACGCAGAAATGCGAAGTTTATATAGAAAAAATTAACACCCGAGAGATTAGAAACAAGCAAGACGAGAAAAGAGGATGCGCACGACGGGGAGTGTACTAAACCGTACATGACCCCGAGGGCGCACCCTCTTGACAATGTTTAAGTTCGGCACCAAACGGCTTAGATGCGAGCAGTTCGAGGAAGGCGCGGATTTTGCGCAGGAAATGTACTTTTCGTACATGACCAAGCAAAAACGCAAGCCTGACATGGAAATGCGAAGCATATAAGCCGTTTGGACTTTTTATTTGTTGTTAAGGCAAGCTATTCCCGGCAACACCTTACCCTCGAGATACTCGAGGCTGGCGCCGCCGCCCGTGGAGATATGCGTAACTTTATCCGCAAAGCCGAGCTGTTCGACTGCCGCCGCGCTGTCGCCGCCGCCGATGATCGTCACTGCGTCCTTGTTTGCCGCAAGAGCCTTTGCAACTTCCTTCGTGCCGACTGCGAACTTTTCGAACTCGAATACGCCCATAGGTCCGTTCCAAACGACTGTCTTTGCGTCCTTTATTACGTCGGCATAGAGAGCTGCGGTTTTGGGTCCGATGTCGAGCCCTTCCCAACCGTCGGGAATTTCGCCTGCCGCGCAAACCTTGGACGCCGCGTCGGCCTTAAACTCCTGCGTGATCACGTTGTCGAGCGGGAGATACATCTTTACGCCCTTTTCTTCGGCTTTCTTCATAAGCTCCGCAGCAAGTTCGATCTTATCCTTTTCGACGCGCGATTCGCCCGTCTTGCCGCCCTTAGCCGCACTGAACGTGTACGCCATAGCGCCGCCGATGAGAAGGCAATCGACCTTGTCGAGCAAATTCGTTATTACGCCTATCTTATCCGATACCTTCGCACCGCCGAGGATAGCGACGAACGGGCGCTTGGGAGATGTGAGCGCGCCGCCCATTATTTCGATTTCCTTTTCGATAAGGAAACCGGCTACGTTCACCTTGCAATAGTCGGCTACGCCCGCCGTCGAAGCGTGAGCGCGGTGCGCCGTACCGAAAGCGTCGTTTACATACACGTCTGCGAACTCGGCAAGAGCCTTGGCAAACGCGGGATCGTTCTTTTCCTCTTCCTTATGGAAGCGCACGTTTTCGAGAAGCACTGCATGACCTTCCTTGAGGGCGGCGACTTTAGCCTTTGCGTCCTCGCCTACCACATCGGCAGCGAGCACGACTTTATTTCCGAGCAGTTCGTTGAGACGATCGCAAACCGGCCTTAAGCTGAATTTGGCTTCGAAGCCGTTTTTGGGTCTGCCGAGGTGCGAAGAAAGCACTACCTTTGCACCGTGCTCGAGCAGGTACTGTATCGTCGGGAGAGCACCCTTGATACGGTTGTCGTCGGTGATGTTGCCATTTGCGTCCTGAGGCACGTTGAAATCGCAACGGACGAATACCTTTTTACCCTTGACATCCACGTCTCTGACTGTCTTCTTGTTCATGATTATCTCCTTAATATATGATTATAGTTTGCAATCGCTCTATTTCGGGCGATCAAAACGTCTGCTGTATGGACATGAGCGTGCGGCGTATATAGTCGTAGCTGTCCTTTATCTCGTTCACATCCTTATAATCTTTGGAATAGACTTCGATAAAAAGATGTGCGTTTATGTTGCGCTTGTCAAGCTCCTTAAAGAGTTTTTCGAAGTTGAATTTGCCCTTGCCGGGAAGAAGCGTATCGTCCTTATAGTAGTCGCACAGGTGCACCGTGGACACTCTGTCTTCCATTACGTCGAGATATTTATACACGTCGTAACCGCTTCTTATCGCCTGCGTCACGTTCAACGTGCCGCAAAGCGACGGGCACTGTTTTTTCAGTTGGCGGAAGTAGTCGGGGTAGTTGAAATACGTCCAATGCACGTTTTCGTACGACAAACGCAAGCCGTAGCTTTGAGCTATTTCGCACAGCGCGTTTATCCTGTCGCCCACCTTTATGAAGTCGAACGCATAGTTGCGGCGCTTTAAGCGCGACGGTCCGTGGAAGGTATAGAACTTCGCCCCGAGCATGGCTCCGGCATAGCACACCTTACGGAAAATGAGCTCGGCGTCCGCACGAACTCTGGGATTCGTGTTGAAAAGCTGAGGCTCGAACTGAGCGGCGAGCGCCTGCACCGAATGAACGTATATATCGCCCTTACGGGAAACAAGCGCATCCACAAACGGCTTTTCGTATTCGGAAAACGTGTTGAGCAAAACTTCGCAGGTATCGACCTGCATTTGCTTTAATATATTGAAACAGTTTTCGGTTGCGACGCGGTTGAAAAACGACGCTGTTGATATTCCTACGCGCACGGGTGCGCCTCCTTCCAAGACCCGTCTATATCTTGGGTCTCTTTGTATATTTTACCACACTTTATACGATTTGACAAGCGATTTTTACTTACGCTTACTTACCGCAGACGTACTTATCGCTGTGCGGAGCGGCCTTTACCTCGGCAAGCTTTGCTTCGTAACCCTTTCTTCCGAGCATTGCGAAAGTTGCCTTCTTGCCCTCTTCGACGCCGGGTTGGTTAAACGTGTCGATATTGAGCAGTGCGCCAGCAAACGCCGTCTGATACATAAAGTAGCCGAGAAGCTCGCCCACCGTTTCGGCGCTCACTTCTTCGAGCATGACCGTGAAGTTCAAACGATTTGCCTTCATGAGAGCATAGCGCGTAGCCTCGAACTCCGCCGAAATGAGCGTATTCATCGTGTTGCCCTTGAGGAAATCGCACGCGTCTATCTCATCGAGATTGCTTATGACGCACTTATTGCGGTACTTTTCCACGGCAAGGAAGGTCACTACTTTGTCGAACGGTCCTTCCGTATAGAGCTGTACCTGGCTATGCTGGTCGGTAACGCCGAGAGATTTTGCCGGAGTTTGACCTACGTTTACCGTTTTGCCGTCGTTGTCCACCGCCTTGCCGAGCGATTCCGCCCAAAGCTGGCAATAAAAGTCGGACATATAGCGAAGGCTGTCGGCATAAGGCATCATGACGTTTATATTACAGCCCATTTTCATGGACTCGACCAAAAGCGCCGCCGACAAGAGCGCGGGGTTCTTGTTTATATCCTTTTCGAGAGCGGAATCGCTTGCCGAAGCCGCACCCTTCAAAAGACCCTTTACGTCTATTCCGAGCACTGCGAACGGCACGAGACCGACGGGGCTGAGGACCGAGAATCTGCCGCCCACTCCCTTACCTACTCCGAATATCTTAAAGCCCTCTTTTACGGCAACGTCGTAGAGAGTGCCCTTGCCTATCGTAGTCGTAACGGCGATATGCTCCTTTGCCTCCTTTGCGCCGACGGCTTTTTTGAGCGCGTCGTATATTATAAGGAATTGGCTGAGCGTTTCGCTCGTCTCGCCGCTTTTGGTTATGACATTGAAGTATGCTGTCTTTATGTCGATGACGTCCAAAAGCGCATTCATTCTCTCGGGGTCGACATTGTCCTCGACGTAGATCTTCGGCGCCTTGCGCTTTGCGGCGGGAAGCTCGTTGTGATGAAGGTGCAAGAGCGCGGTGTTCACGGCAATCGCACCGAGAGCGCTACCGCCGATTCCGAGCACTACATAGCTGTCCGCTTTTGCGCGTACCTTTTCGCCGTATGCGAGTATATCGTCGAGCTCCGCTTTTGATATGTACGGAGTCTCGCACCACTCTTGCCAGCCCTTGCCGCGAGCGGCGTTGACCTTTTCGCGGGCGGCGGCAATCGCCTTTTCATTAGCGGCAAAAAAGCTTTCGTCAATGCCCTTGTCGCCTATCGACGATTTCATCATGTTGTTGTAATCGACTTTGAGTTTCATTTACTTTGGTCTCCTTTGGGTTCCCGAAAAAAATTTCATACAGCCATATTATACTATATTTATGCGAAAAAGACAAGAAAAATATATAGGATATTTTAAGAGGATTTCCATAAGAAAAGACAGAGCCGAAACTCTGTCTTGCGTTGGTGATTTTTAAGGTTTAGATTTCTCGACTTCGCTACGCTCCGCTCGAAATGACAATATAATGAGCGGCAACGATACTACGCTCCGCGGCGTTCGCGCTCCGCGCACCTTAAGCGAAATGACATAAGGCGATTGTGTTTCGCTTCATGACGAGAAAGTGAGTGGAATGACATGAAAGCGACGCTTTGCGGAATGAGAACGTAAATCTACTCATCCGTCGCGGCAATCGCTTCGCTTTGCGCCGCGACACCTTCCCTGTCAAGGGAAGGCTTTTTATAGGAGACAATCCCCTCAGTCGCCTATCGGCGACAGCTCCCCTTGCTATGGGGAGCCTTTTTATAAGGTTAAAGACGTATACCTGACGGCGGAGAAACGAGCAGTTCGAGGAAGGCGCGGATTTGGCGAAGGGCGTGTACTATAACGTACACAACCGAGGGCAAAACGCAAACCTGACATGGAAATGCGACGTTTATACGCCGTCAGGACTGTTGGGCGTCGATCAAGCCGTAATTCCCATCGTTCCTCCTATACAACACGGCGACTCTGTCGGTCTCCATGTTCTCGAATACGTAGAAGCTGTGACCGATAAGCTCGAGCTCCTCGATCGCGTCCTCGACAGTCATGGGAGTGAGCTTGTAAGCCTTGGAGCGGACGAGCTTGTTCTCGCGCTCGGGCTCGGAAGAAACGGCGGAAGCGTCGGTTACGGACGGCTCGCGGAACTTCTTGGACTTGTCGGCTATCTTTTTATGGTGCTTGATTATCTGTTTTTCGAGCTTGCCGAGAGCAAGATCTACATTGTCGTACATATTATCGCCCGATACTTCGCTACGAAGTACGCCGTTGCCCACGAAAATGGTAAGCTCCATGGTATAGACGTCGTTTGCCTGCTTGAGCATTACTTTGACGGCGGTGTCGTTCTCAAAAAACTTGTCCAAGCGGTTGACCTTCTTTTCGATAAGGTCCTTGAGTTTTTCCGCCGCCTGATAATTTTTTGTCAAGTATTCGATTCTCATGGTTGTACCTCCAAAGTACATTATTTTTAGTACCTATATTATAGCACGTTTCTTTGCGCTTGTAAATAGGGTTTTGAAAAATAATGCGTTATTTTTCGGATTTTCAGCGAACCGTCACATTTCCGTCGCCGTCCGCGTCGACGGTCACGCCGCCGCCCTCCTTTATCTTTCCCGACAGAAGAGCTTCGGCGACGTTGTCCTCTATGCTCTGCTCTATCACGCGGCGAAGGGGGCGCGCGCCGTACTCGACGTCGTAGCCTTTCTTTATAATATAGTCGCGCATTGCGGGCGTCACTTTGAGGCGTATGTTCTTTTCGGCAAGCGTCTTTTCCACCTTCTTCAGCATGAGGTCGGCGATTTTGCCTATGTCCTCTTTCGTGAGCGCGTGGAACACTGTTATCACGTCTATTCTGTTGAGGAACTCGGGCTTGAAATAGCGCTTTAATGCGGACGTGAGAATCTCCTCCGTGCGCTGTCTTTCCCTCTTCGTCTCCGTGTCGTCGTCGATCGCAAAGCCGAGTCCGCGCGAGGTCGTGTTAAGGTCGGCAACGCCGGCATTGCTCGTCATTATTATTATGGTGTTCTTGAACGAAACCGTCCTGCCGCGCGAATCGGTCAGTCTGCCGTCGTCGAGGATCTGAAGCATCAGATTGAACACGTCGGGATGAGCCTTTTCGACCTCGTCGAACAATACGACGCTGTAGGGCTTGCGGCGCACCTGTTCGGTGAGCTGTCCGCCGTCGTCGAAACCGACGTATCCGGGAGGCGAACCGATGAGCTTGGAGACGCTGTGCGACTCCATATACTCGGACATATCTATCCTTATTACGGCATTTTCGTCGTCGAACATTGCTTCGCCGAGCGCCTTAGTGAGCTCGGTCTTGCCGACGCCCGTCGGTCCGAGGAACATAAACGAGCCTATAGGACGGTTGGGGTCCTTGAGTCCCGCGCGCGCCCTGCGAATGGCTTTCGCGACGCTCTTTACGGCTTCGTCCTGACCTATGACACGACCGTGAAGTATCTGCTCGAGATTTACGAGACGCTGCGTCTCGGTCTCGCTCAGACGCGTGACGGGAATCTTCGTCCACTTCGACACTATGTCGGCTATGTCCTCTGCCGTTATGGACATACCCGCCTGCTCGCCGTGCTTTTTCCAATCGAGCTTGCTCTCGTCTATCTTTGCGTGTAGCGCCTTTATCTCGTCGCGCATGACGGTCGCCGTATCGAAGTCCTCGCGGGCAACGGCGTCGTTCTTCTTGAGCTCGAGTTCCTTTATCTGCGCTTCCATTTTCTTGATGTCGGGCGGCACGGTGCTTCCGCTGACCTTTGCACGGCTCATTGCCTCGTCCACGAGATCGATCGCCTTATCCGGCAAAAATCTGTCGGTTATATATCTGTCCGAAAGACGCGCCGCGGCAAGAAGCGCCTCGTCGTCGATCTTTACCTTATGGAACGCTTCGTAGTTGTCCTTGAGTCCGCGCAATATTTCTATAGTCTCGTCAACCGTAGGCGGCTCGACTATTATAGGTTGGAAACGGCGTTCGAGCGCCTTATCCGCCTCTATGAACTTTCGGTATTCGTCGGTAGTCGTCGCGCCTATCGTCTGCATTTCGCCGCGCGCGAGATAGGGCTTTAAGATGTCTGCCGGCGAAACCTCGCCGTCCTTGTCTCCCGCCCTCGCAAGCGTATGAAGCTCGTCTATGAACACTATTATATCGCCGCGCTCGCGTATTACGGATATTGCGTCCTTAAGCTTGCGCTCGAGCTCGCCGCGGTATTTCGTCCCCGCCATGAGCGAGCCTATGTCGAGACTGAACACTATTTTATCGCGCAAAAGCTCGGGCACGTTTCCCTCGACTATCGCCTTTGCGAGTCCTTCGACCACCGCGGACTTTCCGACGCCGGGCTCGCCTATGAGTACGGGATTGTTTTTCGTCTTGCGGCAAAGAATCTGAATTATGCGCTCTATCTCTCCCTTTCTGCCGATTATGGGATCGATCTTGTGATCGCGCGCCTTCTTAGTCACATCTACGCCGAGATCGTTGAGTTCCGCGGGAAGAGTCTTTCCCGCCGGCGCGTTGTCCGCCGTCTTTTGCGAAAGTTCCCGAGCCGTCGCGCGGTATAGCTCGCGAAGGTCGACGCCTGCGTCCGAAAGTATCGCGCAAGCCACGCCAGCATTGTCGCTTAAAATCGCGTACAGAACGTGCTCCGTGTGTATCTCTTTATTGTGCGTCTGTTGGCATACCTGTTGAGCGTATTGCATTATGAGCCCGAAACGAGGCGATATGCTCGGCGTGACGCCCGCATAGTGCGGACTGCGCTCGAACTGCTCGACGAATATCTCGGGCGTAGCGCCGCCCGCCGTAAGAAGCTTGCCTGCCTTGCCGCCCGATTTGAGCATTCCGTATAAAATGTGCTCGGTTCCCACGACGTCGCTGCTGTATTTTGCGGCAGTCTCCGTGGCTATGTCGAGCGCTTTTTTCATATTTTCCGAAATCAAAAATTGCATAGTATTTTTACCTCCCGTCAAAACTTTTCCGAAAGTGCGGGCGCGCGTCGGACGAGCCGCCGTGCTTCCGTTTCGATATATTTTTCCGATAATCCTTTTCTATTATAATATATGCGCTTAACCGCAGGACTAAACTCTCGACGCGATCGACTTCAACGTCTTGGCGACGTATGCCGCGCGAAGCACGTCACGCTGAGCAGGCGTCACGCTCTTCAAATCGCCGTCGAGCGCCTTGCCGCTGATATTTACGACGTTTGCGGGCTGAGCGTCCGTAAACAGCTTTTCGAAGCGCTCGGCGTCGTTTATCTTTATGAGATCGTACCCCTCGGAAGCCCCGAGCTTTACGTAGGCGAGCTGGGACATAAATTCGTCGGTCGACATCGAATACGCATTGGTAAGGAGTCCCCACGCCCTGCAAATTCTGTCCTTTATCTCCACGCCGCTCTGCTGAAGCAGTCTGTCGCGCGCGATAAGCTCCGACTCTATTACCCTGCCGATACAGTTGGAGACCGACGATATTATCTCCCTTTCGCTTATTCCGAGCGTCTTGCTGTTGGACACCTGATATATGAAGCCGTCCGCCTTGCTTCCCTCGCCGTATACGCCGCGCACCGTCATATTGAGCCGCGACACCGCGTCCACACAGTTTTTTATACTGTCGGTGAGCGCAAGCGCGGGCAAAAACAACATTACCGACGCGCGCATACCCGTGCCGACGTTTGTCGGACAGCAGGTAAGATAGCCGAGCTTGTCGTCGTAAGCGAGCTTCATTTTCGACGAAATGGCGTCGTCCGCCTTGTCTATTTCGCGATAAGCCTCATCGAGCTTCATGCCGCGCAAGATACACTGCTCTCGGATATGATCTTCCTCGTTTATCATTATGCTGACGGTCTCGCTGTCGTTTATGATCGCGGCGCCGCCCACCGAGCGCAAAAGATCGTCGGATATGAGGTGCTTTTCCTTCATGACATCGAGATCGAGCTCGTTGGAACTTGCCATACGGTGGAGATTGTAAGTGCCCGTCGGAGCAAGCGCCTCATAGACCTCTTTTGCGATTATCATTCCCTGTTCGTAACGGAGCTTGTGCGGAAACGGCAAGCCGTCTATATTGCGCGCAAGCCGAACTCTGCTGGAAATTACTACGCTGTTTTCGCCGCTCATTTCTTGTCGCCTCCCTTGTCTATCGAACGCTTGAGTTCGTTTATTTCGTCCCTGAGCCTCGACGCCTCTTCGAAGTCGTCGGTCTCTATCGCCTGCCGCTGTCTGCGACGAAGCTCGTCTATTTTGTTCTGCGCGGCGGCAACCGTGCTTTTTATCTTTACGCCCGGGGCTTTGCCGATATGTTGAGTATCGTGTTGAGTCCTGCGCACGACGTCGAGCATTATCGGTCCGAATGCCTTATAGCACTCGGGACAGCCGACATAGCCCGTGCGAAGAAATTCATCGCTTGTAGTTCCGCACTTCGAGCATACCGTGCACTTAGGGGCGCTCGCTCCGAGCATGAGCTCCGGAAGCGATGAAAACAGGTCGCCGAACGGCTTGAACAGAGATTCCTCTTCCCTGTACTTTTTACTGCAAACGGCGCAAAGATGACGCTCCCGCACCTGTCCGTTGTGGATTATCTTCGAGTGAAACACGGCTTCTCTCTTTTTACATTCGTCGCATAACATGGAAACTGCCTCCTTTTTCGAGCTTTACATTTTCGATTTTTTCAAACGTCCGCGCTTTCCTGCAAGAGCCTCATTATGACGCTCTTGAGTATGCCCGCACGCAATCCGTCCTTTGCAACGGTGGGCGCTATGAGCGCTTTGTCGGATATTGCCGACGCAATTAGTTTTGCCTCGCGCTCGGTTATTATACCGCCCGTAGCCAGCCGCTCGAGCACCTGAAGCGAGTGGTTATAGCTTATGCCGTCGGAAATAGAGCGGTTAAGAATTTCGTCTATCGTCTCGTCGCTGCTCCTGTTTATGCGCACGACCGTGATATAGCCTCCGCCGCCCCGCCGCGATTCTATGACATAGCCGCGCTCGGGCGTAAACCTTGTGGACAGCACGTAGTTTATCTGACTCGGTGCGCACGCAAAGTAGCTTGCAAGCTCGTTTCTGCTTATGTTCATACTGTTGTCGTCTCCGAGCGTATCGAGCAAAAATCTTTCTATCAAATCGCTTATATTTGCCATTAAACGTCGCCTCCTTCCGAGAATTATTCGCTTTCGCCGAGATTAGACCTTAAAGGTCAAAGGTCAAAGAAAGTCAAACTTTAATTCGATTATAATCCCCGTCAAAAAAAATGTCAAGCGTTTTTTCGAAGATTTTTGTGAAATATTTTTGCGCCTTTTAAGAAAAGGTGCGCGAAAAAGAGTTTGCACTTTTAACAAAACTGCGGTAAATGCTTCTGCACCTTTTTTCGAAAAGGTGCAACCAAAAAGAGGGTTTGGGCTTTTAAGAAAATCACGGAAATTGTTTCTGCACCTTTTTTCGAAAAGGTGCAACCAAAAAGATGAAGGGAGAGGAACTTTCGGCTGTTCCTCTCCCTTTCAATTCCCTCTCCTTTAAACGATTTAGGGCGCCGCCCTAAAAACCCTTTTTAGAGGTTGATATTCACTGAATAGGTTTAGATTTCTCAACTTCGCTCGAAATGACAATGGAATGAACGACAATGAAAATGAAATGAACGACTTCGCGTAAAATGACACGGCGAGTCCAATCATCCGTCACGGCAGTCGCTACGCTTTGCGCCGCGACACCTTCCCTCTCAAGGGAAGGCTTTATTTGGGAGAACATCTCCCCCTTGCTAAGGGGAGCCTTATTTATTGAAATAGATTCCTCGACTACGCTCGGAATGACATATAATGAGCGACTACGCTCGAAATGACATTAAAGAAAGCGCTAACATGACAATTACCCGGATGACATTAAGCTGTCGCAAGTTTATTCTTCAAAAAGCGTGCACTCTACGCCGGCTTCGGAGAATAACTCCATGGCAAACTTATCGGGATAACCCTGAGCGTAAACGACGCGGCTGATTCCGCTGTTTATTATCATTTTCGCGCATATGACGCAGGGCTGATGAGTGCAGTAGAGCGTCGCGCCCTCGATACTCACACCGAGACGTGCAGCCTGTATTATGGCGTTCTGCTCGGCGTGCGTCGCATAGCATATCTCGTGCTGCGTTCCCGAAGCTATGCCGAGCTTGCGGCGAAGGCACTCTCCTCTTTCCTTGCAGTTCTTTATACCGCTGCTCGCGCCGTTGTATCCCGTCGTGAGTATGCGCTTGTTTTTTGCGATGACCGCGCCGACCTGCCTGTTCTCCTGATAGCAACTCGACCATGTCGAAACGAGACGAGCCGCTTCCATAAACCTTTTATCCCATTTATCCATAAACGTACCTCTTTTGCGCCGTCCGTGCAATTCCTACTAAGTCATAGGTATTTGTACGCGCGTTACCTTATATAATTATCGATTATAACAAAAAAACGGAAAATTTGCAACTCAAAAAGACCATGTTTTATAAAAACGCTTGCAAATTATAAATTTTTACGCTATCATAAGAGCGGTGTCAAAGGACACCTCGATTTTGTAAAAAATATTTTCAGGAGGTTGCTTTATGAAAATCAAACCCTTATTTGACAGAATAGTTGTCGAACCCGTCGAAGCGGAAGAAAAGACCAAGAGCGGTATCGTTCTTCTTGCGAAAGACCAGGAAAAGCCCCAGATGGCCCGCGTCATCGCAGTGGGTCCCGGCGGAAACGTGGACGGCAAGGACGTTGTCATGCAGGTGAAAGTCGGAGACAAGGTGCTCTGCTCGAAGTACGCAGGCAGCGAGTTCAAGGTGGACGGCAAGGACGTCACCATAATGAGACAGTCCGACGTACTCGCCGTAATAGAATAAGCAAAAGGAGGCAATTTTAAACTATGGCTAAACAGATCAAGACCGGTGAAGAAGCGAGAAAGGCTCTCGAAGCGGGCGTAAATACGCTTGCGGACACCGTTAAAATCACGCTCGGACCGAAAGGAAGAAACGTAGTACTCGGCAAAAAGTACGGCGCTCCCCTCATCACGAACGACGGCGTGACTATCGCAAAGGAAATCGAGCTCGAGGACGCGTTCGAGAACATGGGCGCACAGCTCGTAAAAGAAGTTTCCACCAAGACGAACGACGTTGCCGGCGACGGCACGACGACGGCTTGCGTGCTTGCTCAGGCTATTATACGCGAAGGACTCAAGAACGTCGCAGCCGGCGCAAACCCCATAATCGTCAAGAAAGGCATAAGCTCGGCAACCGAAAAGGCGGTCGCTCATCTCAAGAGCATAAGCAAGCCCGTTTCCGATTCGAAAGCTATATGCCAGGTAGCTTCCATATCGGCAGGCGACGAAAAAGTCGGCAAACTCATCGCCGACGCTATGGATAAGGTCGGAAAAGACGGCGTAATAACCATCGAGGAATCCAAGACTATGGACACGAACCTTTCCGTAGTCGAGGGTATGCAGTTCGACCGCGGCTATGCTTCGGCATACATGGTCACCGACAACGACAAGATGGAAGCCGTGCTCGACAATCCGCTTATCCTCATCACGGACAAGAAGATAAGCAACATACAGGAGATACTCCCCGTTCTCGAACAGGTGGTTCAGCGCGCGGCTAAGCTCCTCATAATCGCAGACGACATCGAAAGCGAGGCTCTTGCTACGCTCGTCGTCAACAAGCTCCGCGGCACGTTCAACTGCGTGGCGGTCAAGGCGCCCGGCTTCGGCGACAGACGCAAGGAAATGCTCAAAGACATCGCAGTACTTACGGGCGGCACCGTCATCAGCGAGGAAACCGGCATAGAGCTTAAGGACGCGACTATAGATATGCTCGGCAAAGCCAAGCAGGTAAAAGTAGACAAGGAAAACACGACTATCGTCGAGGGCGGCGGAAACGGTTCCGACATCAAGGCGAGGATCAAGTCCATACGTTCGCAGATGGAAGTCACGACCTCCGACTACGACAAGGAAAAACTTGCCGAGCGCCTTGCAAAGCTTGCAGGCGGCGTTGCCGTCGTAAACGTCGGCGCGGCAACCGAAGTCGAGATGAAGGAAAAGAAGCTCCGCATAGAGGACGCTCTTGCAGCTACCCGCGCGGCAGTCGAAGAAGGCATCGTTCCCGGCGGCGGCGTAGCTCTCCTTTCCGCTATTCCCGCAGTCAAGGAGCTTATAGATACGCTTGACGGCGACGAGCAGACGGGCGCGCGCATAGTGCTTAAGGCTCTCGAAGAACCCATTAAGCAGATTGCCGTAAACGCAGGCGTCGACGGCGGCGTGGTCATCGACAAGATCCTCACGAAGAACAAGCAGAGCTACGGCTATGACGCGCTCAACAACGAGTATGTCGACATGGTTGCAAAAGGCATAATCGACCCGACGAAGGTCACGCGCTCCGCACTCCAGAACGCGGCGTCGGTCGCTTCCACCCTGCTCACGACGGAAAGCGTGGTTGCCGACATTCCCGAACCCGAGCCCGCAGGCGCAGGCGGCGGTATGGGCGGCGGCATGGGCGGAATGTACTAAGCCGAAATTAAAAACCGATAAAACCACACAAAGGTCTCTTGCGAGACCTTTTTTTTAACGGAATTCAGTTAAGAGACCTCTTACCGATAGAGATTTCTTTGGTAAGGTCTTATAGATGTTAAAATAGCAGTAGTGAAGATTGCTCGGAATAGATTTCTCCGCTCCGCTTCGCTACGGTCGAAATGACAATGGAATGAACGACTACGCGAGGAACGGTACAGGAGAATTGCGGAATGGTACAACAATCCGCTCATCAGTCACGGCATTCCCTTCGCTCTGCGCCGCGGCGCATTTCCTCTCAAGTGAAAGCTTTTTATCAGGAATAGATTTCTCCGCACCGCTTCGCTACGGTCGAAATGACAATGGAATGAACGACTACGCGAGGAATGGCACAATGAGAGAGACTTGGTCACTGCACTTCGTTTAAAATGACAATGGAATGAACGACTACGCGAGGAATGGTACAATGAGAGAGACTGTGCATTTCGATGAAGCTAAGGAGCGAAAAAACTATGTTTTTACACAAAAACATATACTATGCGTGGCATAAATATAGCTTTTATATGCAATATGTGTGGCATAGCTTAAAATATTTTACTTTTTCACGTATATGAGAAGCTAAATCCGTACAAGCTATGAGTACAAGGAAAAAGTTAATAACGGTTTTGACTTCAAGTTTTAAGACGATTGGTATGAATGTAATGATTTTTTTATCGAGGTTAAAGCCATTGTAGCTTTAACCTTGATCATATAAAAATCCTCTCCCGTTCGATTTATTCGGTCGGAAGAGGATATTTTTATATATTCGCATACATCTAAACAGGTTGGATATTCACCATTCCGCCCTCGGCAACCACCTTGGATTTGCCGTAAGGCACGATGAAAAAATACTTCGTCACCTTTTTATCCGTCTTGTCGGGCACGCTCAAATTTACCGTTATGTTCGCACGGGCGTCTATGAGAAATTCGCAGCCCGTCTTTGTCTCGATAAAATTTCTGACAACAAACTTGCCGCCCTCGCCCTTAAAGAGTTTTACATTATCAACCATTAGAATGGTAGACATATCGTTCACGTCTATGCTGTACGAGCGCGAATGAAAGCGCACATTCGACAGCGAGTTGTTCCCTTCCACAAACGTACCGAAACGAAGCGACTCGGTCTTTAAATCATTGCGGAAATACTCGAGATCTATAAGCTCCTGCATACCTATGAGAGCGAGCATATTGCCGTTTGCCGACAGGTACTTTTTGGACTTCACCCGTTTTCCCGTAGGGAGATAGACCGAATAATTAACGACGTTGTCGCTTTCGTTGTCCGCCCAAAGCTTTGCGCTTTTAAGTGCCATTTGCCCCGCTATGTCGTCAAGCCCGTACCTACACAGCCCGTGATAGATTATATAATCCACATACGGGACAATACTGCCGCGCCAAAGGAGATACGGCGGCTCGCGATAGCCGTTGTTGTTCGGCTTGCCGCGCCTTCCGTACTCGGAATTATCCATGGACAGCGTCGGCACGACATATTTGCCCCAAAACTTATGCGGATCGGTGAGCGAATTCACGAGTTTAGAAAGCTTCTGCTGCGTATCCACAGCTCCCGCTATGAGCGGATAGAAGCTTGTTGCGCCGTAGCTTCGCCCCCATTGACCCATTACATAACGGTTCATGTAGAGCCCGGCTACGTCGTTCCAGAACGTGTCGTTTATGAGCTGGATCATTTCTCCGCAAGCTTTGTCGTATTTTTTATGCTCGGGAAAATCGAAGTATAACGCGACCCGCCTGAGTATATCGAACGCCAAAAGCTTTAGGCAGGACAGATCGAGACTGTACATCGCCGACGGAACGTACTTTTCCTTAAGCGGCGAATCTTCCCACTTGTACGCGACTTCGTTCTTATCTGGATCGGCAATCACAAGCGACGATACGGGCGGATACAGAGACTTGAACTTTTTATACAGACCGAGCACACTCGACTTATCGCTTATTCGCGAGAATATATGCCACATGGAAAGCACGGACATTATTTTATCCTCGGACGTATATTCGAGCTGAGCAAGAGCCTTATCCACCCCGGCAACAGCCCCCAAAAGCGCGGCGCAATTGACTTCGGTGCCGTCTATATCGAAATTATTGTCGAGAGTCGCGCGGCAAGGCGAATATATGTCTGTCATAAGATACGGATAATAGATGCGCGACCAAAGCACGGAGTTCAACATCTTTTCCACCGGTCCGCCGAGCACGCCCGCGCCCATGGTTTTATTTACGCCGTACCGAAGCTCCGCGGTTTCTATCTGCTTGATTATCTTATCTATGCGCGGCACTTCTATGTCGAATATATCTTCGTCTCCGACCGCCGCATACAGATAGACGCTGGGCTGATTTTTGTTTATCACAAACTCCATTATCGCCTCGTTAAACGCCCCGTTCGCCGAGTCCGACGGTTTGGACAACGCCTGCGCCATGAAAAATTCGCGTTCCGGCTTGTCGTCGAGAATCACCTGATAGCGATCGCGATATACGGCGCAACCGTCGGTAAGCGACACGTCGCCGCCGATAATCCCCACATACGGGCTTCTGCCCTTTACGAAAGAGCCTTCTATCGACAGTTCGCCGAGAAAGTCGTAACAAGGATAGAATACGACGCGCACGCGAAGCTTACGTTTGGACGACACGCGCACGAGAAGAGACTGCTCGTTGTGCTTTACCCAATTTACGGACAGAGGTCCGCTCGAAAAACGCGCATAGCTTCCGTCCGCGGTACCAGCGCACGACGACGCCATATTCAAAATAAAATCATCGTTGTCATACCACTTATTGCCGAGAAAATAACTGACCTTTATACCCCAAAGCGAGCCGTGCTTACCGACGAGCATAGCTCCGTTTATCGCAGTATAATCGTATCCGACCCCCTGCAAATATCTGTTCGGAAAATTCTCGTCCGTAATGGGCGGTCCTTCGGGCTTTTCCTCGTAGAACTTATCGAAGAAAGGCGGACGAAACGTAAAGCCGTATTCCTTATTTATATATCTCATATTTATGACCACCTCCTGCCGTAAAGCTCGCCTTAAGCCGACGCACCGAACGCAATCGAGTCTCGGCGCATTGCGATCGATTCGCGGCGAGCGACATATCGGATCTACGCCGCGCACATAGCCGACTATGCGCCGGCGCGAATTTGCTTGAAATTCTCGGCGCCGCCTCGATTTTTTATGCTATGTTTGTCACAATACACAATCCATGACACGCATAGTACATAAAAACACTCAATCAATAGAGCAATTTTGCCGTAATAGGCACGGATATGACGTCGCTCTTATGCGCCATGATCCTAAATTCCGACGGCGAAAGTTTTTCGTCGGGAACAAGATACACGCGCTTATCGCTCCACTGTTCGGAAAGAATACGGCTGAAAAAGCCGCTTGAGCCGATATGTTCGAGCACGGTGGGACTGAGCGTTACGGAAGCTCCGCTATAGTCCCCGTCGGCAAACATACGCATGAGGCGAGCCTTGATCTTCTTGGCGATATAATCGCCCGAATGAGTGTGCGCGCTGCCGCCGCAATACGGACAGGACGTAAGAAGTATGTCGCCTATCTCGTGCCCCGTTTTTTTACGCGTGACCTCCACAAGCCCGAGCTCGGACATTTCGAGAACGCGCGTCTTGGTTCGGTCGAACGACATTTCTTTTCGAAGAGCCTCGACCACCGCATCGCGATGCTTTTCCTCGCCCATATCAATGAAATCGATTATTATTATGCCGCCGATATTTCTGAGACGCAATTGCCGCGCTATCTCGACGGCGGCTTCGAGGTTTGTTCGGAACACCGTATTTTCGCGGCTGTTGTCGTCGCCGAGAAAGCGCCCCGTATTCACGTCTATCGCAGTGAGAGCCTCCGCATGGTCTATGACGAGCGTCCCACCGCCCGGAAGCGACACCTTATGCTCGAGCAGTTTATCGACCTCGCCGAGCACGCCGAAAACCTCGCTCATATCGTAGTCGCTTTCGAAATATTTTACCTTTTCGTTAAAGCGCGGATTGACTTTGCCGAGAGCTTCGCGAACCTCGAGAAACACCCTGCGATCGTTGCACACTACCGACTCCACCGACGAGGAAATCATATCGCGGACGGCGCGCACAATGAGCCCGCCCTCGCTCCGCATGAGCCCGACGCCTTCCGCAGAGGCGTACGCGGAACACACTCCGTCGAATTCCTTTTGCAGCCGCCGCGTCTCATCCGCAATATCCTGTTTTTTTGCTTCCCTCGAAGCCGTACGGGCGATAAATCCTCCGCCCGTGGGCTTGAGCTTTTCGAGAAGCGCCATGAGACGCTTCCTTTCGGATTCGTCCGTTATCTTATTGGAGACCCCGACAAAATCGAGCCTCGGAAGATATACAACGTAGCGCCCCGGAATCGATATGTTTGCCGTAAGGCGCGCGCCTTTAAGCCCCGTCTCCTCTTTAGTGACCTGCACCATTACAAAGTCGCCCGCCTTCACATCGAGCTTGCTCGGCATCTTGCCCGAATCGGACAGCACGGAGCGATGCACAAGCGCCTCGTTTACGGCAAGGAAACCGTTTCTTTCCATGCCGAAATCGACAAACGCGGTCTCAAGCCCCTGAAGGACGTTTACCACTCTGCCCTTATAAATATTACCTGTCAAACGGTTTGAATCTTTATATTCGACGTAATATTCTTTAAGCCGCCCGTCTTCGAGAAGCGAAACGGACGACATATAGCTGTCTACGTCTATCAGAATTTGACTCTTCACTCGTCTATTATGTCCTATGCCTTGTTTTATATATTCGCCTCTATAGCAGGTCTTACTCGCAGGTAGTGAGGATATCGACTGTTTTCATTATAGTCCGTACACTTCGTCTACGGTTTTAAGTATTCCGTCTTTCGCAATAAACGAATCTTCTTTTACAACCTCGTAATCTCCGAGAGCGTATTCAAAGCTCAAATAATTGCCAAACGAATCGGCGCGCAGATTTTCTTTACCGCAACCGAGCACGGCGACAATATCGTCGCCGTCCTTTTCGAGAGAATAGATCCTCGACCGAATATCCGAATTTGCCATTCCTTTCTTTGTTTTCACGGGGATTTCGAGAACTATGCGTGACATAATATCTTGAATCACCTCATTCGACAGCGTTTTTTCGGTTTTATAGCGGTATTTCGCATGAGTGATCTCGGCGTGCACCGACGCTTTTTCACACCGAACGGCGGAAAGTATGCGAACTCCGCGGGGCAACTTGACGTTCAGACCGTCCATGAACGCCGTCGGTTCCTCGTCGCTGTCGGCGCAAAAATATTCCGCCGTACTCGCAAGCCCCAACGGCAAAGGCTGAGAAAAGAACAACAGCATATGCGGATTGAACCCTTCGGAAAATCTCACGTTCAGATTCGCGCGGCGCACCGCCCGCCCCATTTCACGCAAAAGATCGAGATGCGGAGTATAGACGGCGCTGTCTGTCTTGGTAAATTTACATAGTATCATCGGCGCCTGCCTCCTCGCTCATACTAAGCCCGTCTCCGCCTTTAAGCGACACGAACAAATATAATAAGGGACTTATAAAAGTCCCCGCTTTTTACAGTATAACACATACACAGCGAAAATACAAGCGATTTTTATCCGTTGCGAAAGTTTACCCTCAATTCCGCGCGCATAGCCAATACGCTTTCGACATATCAACACTTGCCGGGCAGCGAGCGTTTCGAGTGAAGAGCACAGCTGTTTTTAAACGCATCCTTTCTCGACTTTTGCAAGCCGCAAAGCCGACAGTTTCCGCGGCAGTCGGGAGTGGTCTCTCCCGCCCTCGATTTTGCCCGTTCCTTCTTGAAATACTCTTCGTCCACGCCGACGTCGACAAAGCTCCAGGCAAGCGTTTCATCTTCCGAGTACTCGCGCGTAAACTCCTCGGGCGAAACGCCGCACTCGTCGAATGCGCTCTTCCACTTGTCCGCATCGAAAAACTCGCCCCAGCTGTCGAACACGCAACCTTTTTTATAGGCGCTTAAAAGCACGGCGCCGAGGCGCTCGTCGCCGCGAGCAAACGCCGCCTCGAGAATCGACATATCGCTGTTGTGATAGTTGAAATTCACCCGTATCTTACCGAGCGCGCTCTTCAAAAGTTCCTGCTTGTGACGTATCTCTTCCCGAGAGATCTGCCGCTCCCACTGAAAAGGCGTGAAAGGTTTGGGAACGAAAGTCGACGCGGAAACGGTTATCGTAAGACGCTTTTTATTGCTTCCGCATTCGCGGTAAATCTGCTTTATACGCCCCGCAAGGTCGGCTATAGCCAAAAGATCCTCGTCGGTTTCGGTCGGCAAGCCTATCATAAAATACAATTTTACGGACGCATAACCTTTTCCGAACGCATTGCGCATACTCGTAAATATATTTTCTTCCGTCACGTTTTTATTGATGACGTCGCGAAGGCGTTGCGTGCCCGCCTCGGGCGCAAACGTGAGCGAGCCCTTGCGCGACTGCTCCACGAATTCCGCCTCAAACGAATCGACTCGCGTCGACGGAAGAGCGATCGTCACGCGGCGGCTGTCGGTAAGAGGCTTAAGCTCCTTCAAAAGACCGCGAAGGTCGGGATAGTCGCAAGTGGACAGGCTGGAAAGAGATATTTCGTCAAAGCCGCAATTGTCGATAAGCTCCTTCGAATATTTCACTATCGTGTCGACGCTGCGCTCGCGAACCGGTCTATAGATAAATCCCGCCTGACAGAAGCGACAGCCGCGAGTACAGCCGCGGAATATCTCGAGCACGGCGCGGTTATGCACCGCCTCGATGTTCGGCACCTGCGCCGCCGTCGGAAAATATGCGGAGTCGAGATCGGGTATGACGGCGCGGCGCACACCATTTTTACCCACGCTCGGCACATACACGCCGTCTATGAGCGACGCTTTTTTCAAAAAGTCGCTTCGGCTTCCGCCCAAGCGCTTGTTTTCGACATAGAGCGAGGCAAGCTCATCGAGAGTATTTTCGCCGTCGCCGATACTGAAAAGATCGACAAAATCCGCGAGCGGAAGCGGATTCACGACGCACGGACCGCCAGCCATAACTATCGGATCCCCCTCGCCGCGTTCACGAGAAAGAAGTTTCACCCTGCCGAGCTCGAGCATATACAGCATACCCGTATACGACAGCTCGTACTGCATGGAAAATCCGATAATGTCAAACTCGTTCATCGGGCGGCGCGTCTCCGACGAAAACAGAGGTTCGTTCTCCTCCCGAAGCACGGCAGCCATATCCGACCACGGCGCATATGCCGATTCGCAATTCGTATCGGGACGGTTGTTGAGTATGCCGTACAGTATCTTTATTCCGAGGTTGGACATTGCGACCTCATATATGTCGGGAAAACAAAGCAAAAAGTCGAGCTCCGCGTCATCCTTCATCTTCGGCGTATTGAGCTCTCCGCCGCAATAGCGCGACGGCTTATCGACGCGCGAAAGTATTTTTCGAAGTTTTGTGTCTGTCATAGTACCTGCTTTTTCGTGCATATTTCGCCAAAAAATCGCATAATATGACACGCATAGTATATAAAATATGTTTTTTTATCGCCTTTAAATGAACTTATCCCTCAATACAAAAGCCGCATTTCAAGAGACAGGTTTTATTACGTCGAACACGTCGCGCAAGAATTCGCTGAACAATATGCCCGAAAGCGACCGTACGGGACAAGGTTTCACCCCGTCGGTATAAACTTGTCCGCCGAGCTTTATCAAGTCCGCATAGCGATAGAAACGGACATTGCCCATAGCGATGAGCCTGTCGGGTTCGGCGAAGTTTGTCGCGTCGAACTCGAGCACGCACATGACGTCGCCGCGAAGCCTCCCCGCACAGTTGCTTTCGTTGTAGCGGTTTTTATTGAGAAGCTTGTATCCGTGCCGCGAAAGAGATTCCTTAAAGTCGCCCGCAGGCATCACTCTTCCCTTGAGCCTGCCGCAGGAGTTGTATGACTTTTCGGCGTCGGTCGGGAAAAACACCTCGCGTCCGACCTGCGCAAAAGGCTGCGTCACATCGAGAGCGTGCAAAAACTCGAACCTATCCCACTCGCACGGATGACTGACCGAGACTTCCGATTCGGTCAATACGCGCTTATTGTTGTCCAAATCGCGTATTTCCCCGTTTTCGACAATAATTATGTCAGACATAGAACCGTCGTTATAGGTCGAAAACAGCAAAGTCGACGCCACAGCCGCAAACATTTTATCATCGGCAAGGCGCTTCAAAAAGAGCGCGGAGTCCCACCGCGCGTTTTCACTCATGGCGATCTCGCACTCGCGGCACACCTTTTTAAGACGCTTTCGAAGCTTTTCTTCCTCTATTCGCACAGCCTTCGGATACGGAAGCGGCTTGACTTCCACGGTAAGTTCCTTTGTCAAGGCCACCGTATAATCGGAGCCGCCCACCGTCACGACCGACGATATACCGCCGTCCTTACCGGACTCTCCGGCGAACTTTGTCCTATCCTTACCCTTGCCTCTGTCCTTATCTATAAGCTTTTTTATGACGAGCGATTTTTCGCTTTTATCTATCTCGCCGAGAAAGCGATCCGCCCGGGGATCCCCCTTATAAAGCAACAGCAGGCGGACTATCCCCTCTTTCGCTTTGACGCTCGAACGTATGTATTCGTTGCAAAGAGCGGGGACGATGTCGATACGCTTTTCCATGAGATATTTGCGCAGAGCCGTCTTATTGGCGTTCTTTCCGTAGATGAGCACGTCGAGCACTATATCGAGCGTGCGCGCCCTGTCGACCTCCATGAGCGTAGAAAGACATTTATACTTATGGTCCCAGCGCCGCACGACGTCGACGGCGGCATCGTAATCGGCATAAGCATAGCGTTTGAAATACGCGTCTATTCCGCCGGCAAAGCTATACAGATAGCCGTCCTTAGGCGCGTCGAACGCGGCGAAAAACATCGGCCACACAAGCTCCATCTCAACGCCGCTCCTTTCGACAAGTTCGATAAATACGGCAAAATAGCGGTCGGACACACGCCTGTTACCGCCCGTTCCGTGAAGGTAGCTTGCCGCAATGTTTTTATCTATGCAGCCCGAGCTCATGACCACGGCAAGATTTTCGTATTCGCAACGCTCCAAAAGCGCCGTCAAAAACGAACGTGTTTGCTCATCGGTACGCTCGCTCGAAAAAAATTCGCGTCCGACCTCTGCCAGCATATTTCCTTCAAGCGCTTGTTTTGTCAATGTTTCGATGTCCATGTGATAATAATAACACATCGCGGCGCAATTTTCAACACAATTTCGGCAAATTGACAAAAAATTTTATATTTTACCGCGCTTTTCGATGGCAACCCCGACAGACTCGTCCGGAGGGCGGCGCGCAAGCAGCTCCTCGAGCTCGGACTCGCCAAGCGTCGCGACAGACTCGAGCCTATCGTTCGTAAGAGTAAACCGAGCGTAATAGTTCGCCCCCATAAGTTTCGAGCAAGCCATGAGACTTGCATCCTTATGTATGATTATTTCGCGCACGGGCAGTCCCGCACGTATCTTTTCCATTCTGTGAGCCATACCGAAAAGCCTCTGATACTTCGCGCTCTTATCGGGAAAAAGAGACGAAAAGAGCACGAAAACAAGAAAAGTAAAATACGAAAAATTGAGCGCTTTGAACATTACGATCGCAAAGACGATACCCACGACGCCGATAATTCCGCCCGCGATTCGCATGACTTTGTACGCCTTTGCGCGGGGCACCTTGACAGACAGAAGCGCAAGCGCCGCCCTGCCGCCGTCGAGCGGAAAGACAGGCAGCATATTTACGAGCGCCGTGAACAAATTCGCCGACACGTAGATCTCGGTGTAATAAAACAGCGACGGCACCAGCCACCAAAGGGCAATAAACACGACGGCGAATATTATGTTGGACAGCGGTCCCGCAATCGCTATGAGAAACTCGTCGCGGCATTTCGCCGTTTCGAATTCACCCGTAAGCGCCGCGCCGTAGGGCATTATTTTGAGCGACGTAAGCGTATAGCCGAGGCGCGAGGCGATACTCGCGTGCGAAAATTCATGAAAGATTACCGCCGCGGCATACGACAGCGTTTCGCGCATATGCCCCGTAGCTATTGCTATCGCAGCCATTACGACAACGGAAAAAGACACCCTTATGCGCGCTCCCGCAAACCCCTTTTTCCGTCGCTCCGTATCCTTTTTCCGCCTTTTGTCTCCGCCGAGACGGTTATTCTTCCTTTTCATCATCGCTCTCTTCGGAGCTTGATTTTTGTATTATTTTGCGTATAATTTCCACTATTTTGCCTTCCCCGACCGTTTTGTTCGGAGTTATGTCAGACATAATTATCGTTTTTGCCGCCTCGGTCACCTTTTCCGAGCCGCTGTACGGCAAAAGTCTCGGCAAAAACAGAAAGCCCAACAACAGCGCGGCGACTGTGCCGCGAATGAAAAAGCTCGCAATTCTCGATCCGCCCTTCTTCTTTTCGACCGCACCGACTTCCGAATACAGTTCATCCTCACGGGGCGGCGCAGCGCTTTCGGTCGTCGCCGTATCGCAATCGAACGTCGGCGCGCACGAGGGTTTCGAGCACACTATCACGTCGTTTAAGCTCAAGGTCACATTCGGTTTATTTGTTCCGTCATACTTGTCCATGCCATACGATATGCAATCGCCGCGAAATTTATGACAGTATTCAGTCCAATATTCTCCCCGCCTCTTTGAAACCGTCCGCGTCGAGTTTTATCGAAACCGACACTTTGCCGTTCGGCAACAAATCGGCCTCCATTTTCACGGCGCGTTCGTCGAACACAAAGTAATCGGAAAGCAGACGTATCTCGTCGGCTCTGAGGACTTTCAAAGCATTTTCGGCATTCATATCGACATTGCCCATGACCGCCGTCTTTATCTTATCTTTTATAGACATTTCTTCCCTCCCGCAGGTGTTACGCCCGCTCAGACCAATCGGCGCAGACCGCGCTTGACCGCACCGAACAGACCGCGATAGCGCTTTGTGACGTCATACACGACGTCCGTACCGTACATAATATTTTCGGCAAGGATCTCCATAGCCCTCTTACCGTCCGAATTGCGCGAGTCTCCCAAGGCGTTGGACTGCAAGTTTATCGCGTCGTCTTCGGGTATAACGCCGGCAATGCCGCTGCCGAGCGCGCCCGAAATGCTCTCGCTGTCGGCCATTTCGCTTTCGAGAACGAGGTCTCCGCGAGAACGGTTTATGACGATACGATGTTCGAGCCCGTAATTCGAAAGGATCGCAATGGCGCGCGACGCGTCGCGAATTGCGGATATGTGCGGCGTGGTCACGACAAGCGCCTCGCGAGCCGCAGCCACCGCACGATGAAAACCGAGTTCTATGCCTGCGGGACAATCTATGAGTATGTAATCGAACGACGGAGCAAGAGAATTGACTATTATGCGAATATTCTGCGCGGTTATTTCCCCCGCCTCGTACGCGTGCGCCGAAGGGAGCAGAAACAATCCGCCCGTCATGTTGTCCTCTATAAGTGCCTGCCTCACGCGGCACCTGTTGTTGACGACATCGAGAATATCGTAAACTATTCGGCTTTCCATGTCGAGAAGCACGTCGAGATTGTTGAGTCCTATGTCCGTATCGATGAGCACGACGCGCTGATTGCGACGACACAGCTCACGCCCGAGCGCGACGGTGATCGTACTCTTGCCGACGCCGCCCTTACCGGAAGTCACCACGATAGATCTTGCCATTTGCATTGCCTCCGTTTTGTTTCGGAGCGTCCCTTCTTCGACGCCCGCCCTACACGTTGTTCATTTCGAGCTTTTTCATTGTAGCACCGAAAGCGCCTTTTGACAAGGCGATTTTTGCGCGGATAATACGAATAATGACCTATTAAGACGAAAAGAATTTTACCGCGCAATAAAAAAAGACGCGACTTTGCATCACGTCTTTTTACGAGTATTGTATTATTTTTGTGAATTTTAGGACATATTTGGCATAAATTCCATTACTATGTCTGTCATAAAAGCCGATATTTCAAAAAAGAGCAGACTTCAGTACGTAGTCGGCAGTAGCTTTGTTTGTCGCTATGGGCACATCGTAGACGACGGCTATGCGCAAAAGCGCCTTTACATCGGGATCGTGCGGCTGAGCCTGAAGCGGATCCCAAAAGAAGATAACGACGTCTATTTTCCCTTCCGCGATATGCGCCCCTATCTGCTGATCTCCGCCGAGCGGACCGCTCAAAAAGCCGTGCACATCAAGCCCCGTAGCCTCGCTTATAAGCCTCGAAGTCGTGCCCGTTCCGCAAAGATCATGTTCCTTTAAAATACCGTAATTGACCTTTGCCCATTCCACTATTTCCGCCTTCTTGTTGTCGTGCGCAATAAGCGCAATCGTATGCTTTTTCTTTTCCACTGCATCCTATGCCTCCGCCTTTTGGTTTGTCTGCTTATGCCTTTTGGTTTGTTTGCTTATACGGAAAAATACTTGGGTGAGTATTTCCCCCGTATTATACAACATTATCCGAGCATTGTCAAGGCACTACGGGACGCTGCCTCCGCTCTGATTTTACACACATTCGGAAAAGCAAACTGCGGGTCATTCCGATAAAATCCGCTCGTTGTCGCCGCAAGGCGAGCGCAGCTTCGAAATTCACAGCTGCCGACGCATAGACAAACAATGCGCCTGCATACAGACAAATGCAAAATAAAAATGCAAGCATAAAATCATTGATTTTATTTTCGCTTTGTGCTATACTGAGTATGCCAAACAAACTTTACGCCCTAAAAAGGAGTACGGGCTTTTTATTACCGAAAATCAAATCATACTTTTTTCACGCACACTTTTGAATTTGGTAAAAATGCAAATTCCATTTACGTGTGCATGATATTCCGTACTATGTAAAGTTTGTTTGGCGACAATCGGAGTTTGCGTTTTTCGTGCGCCGGCTTCGGTTGGCGCACTTTTTTTATTGAAGCCATTCCGCTCGGACGATAGCGAAGAAAGCGGCAAGGGCAAATACATCGGACAACTTTATTGTATTACGGAGGTATAAATATGAGGAAAACACACCTGAGCTTGTTGCTTGCGGCGATACTTACCGTCATTGCGACGGTAATGTGCGCTTGCGACGGCGGAAACACACAGGGAAGCGAAAACAAATTACTGCAATTCGGCGACGTCAAGTTCGAAAGCGCGGAATTCACGTACGACGGACAGCCCCACTCTCTTTCCGTCACGGGAGACATACCGCAAGGCACAAACATCGAATACAAAAACAACGCGCGGACCGACGCCGGCAGTTACACCGTTTCGGCAACGCTCGAAAAGGACGGATACGAGAGCAAAACTCTTTCGGCAACCCTTACCGTAAACAAAGCCGAATTTGAGGGAATTACGTTTGAAAGCAAAAAGTTTGTTTACCTCGGCGGCACCTGTTCCCTTTCGGTCGACGGCGACATACCCGAAAACACTCAAATCACGTATACGGGAAACGATAAAAAGGACGTCGGCGAATACACGGTCACGGCAACGCTTACCAATCCGAATTACATAACAAAAGTGCTTACGGCGACACTGACTATAAGCGCAAAAACCGACATTGCTCTTTCCATAGTGAACGCACTGCTCGAAAAGCCGAATCCGTGGGATTTTTTACCGCCCGCTTTTTCTCCTCAAAGCATGGCGTACTCTCGGATGCCGTTGGGCGGCATGACCGATTTTTCGTCCTTCGTACAGACGAGCGGGATTGCGAAGAGAAGCATAGGCAAACAATTCAACGTCCTTTATGACGGATTATCGGACGCGACAACCGCAATCGGCGCAATAGACGGAGTCTTTGCCGTCGGCTCCGCCATAGCGGAAGCATATCAAACTTTTATAAACAACAATCCGAACGACTATGCCTCATTCGGCGGAGAAATCGGCGGATTTAAGTTGAGGATCGTTTTGGACGGAGAGAAAAGCACCCTGCTTGCGGGAAACTCGTCCGTCAACATAGAACTTCACTATGACGCGTCGAGCAAAGCGAGAACGGGCAGAGTACAGCTTACGGACGGCATTGCTCTAAAATATACCGCAGACGATAAATCCTTGAAGCTCGCCGTAAAAACGACCGTGAACGATATAGGCAATCTAAAGCAAATCGAATTTGCCCGCGAAGGCAATTCGGTCGCCGGATACCTGAGGGAATTCACCGGAACGGAAACGAAAAATCTGAAGACGACGGGCGTAATTGCGAGCAACGAAAATCACACGATCATCATGTCCGACAAGCGGGAAACCGAGGACCTGCTCATAAAAGGCTATGCCGAAGTTTATTCTTCCGCAAGCGGCGAATATCTCGGCGGAAGAGTGCAAGAGACCGTTAAAGTAGTGAATTACGACACGCTGTGGCTGCATCTGAACGATGTTCGCGGCTTCGAGACCGTGCGCGTAGCCGACGAAGAGAACGGGCTTAATCTCGACAGCGTATACGTCAACGGGCAAAACACGGTTTTCGGAACAAAAAAAGTCAATCCCATTATCCCCACGAGCTCGAGACGTTTCGACGTGGAAATGAAAGAAGTTTGGTACGTTGTCGCCGAATCGGTCGACGGAAAAACCCAATACAAAAAGGTGAAAACGCTGATTCCCATGCTTTTTGTACAAACCGAACAAACAGGCAATTTCTTTTCCGATGTAAAAGAAAAGAACCCTTATATGACGATTGCAGAGCTTCCCTCTCCCGAAATCGCAGCGACAAACGCTTACTTTGAAACCATGAAGTCACTTTTCGACTCTGTTAAAAACGAGGTTACGTTTGCGGAAATACAAGCCTATATAGGCAATAAACACGAATTCTTCGGCGCAGGAGACTGACGAAACAGCCATTAAAGACATGATATGTCTTTAACGATAAAATAAAAACTTAATAAAGGAGGTAAAAAAATGAAAAACCCGGAAAAGACAATAAAATCATCGATTTTCAAAATAATCGGTTGCGTCGTAATCGCCGTCATAGGCATTATTTTGGCAGTCACACTTACGGATATTCCGCGAATTGTAGGAATAATACTTGCCGCCGTGGGTGGCATAGGAGTGTTTGCCAACGGTATTGTTTTGGCAATTGCAAAAATGAATCGGGATTAGACGCGCGAAAACGAATCCAAAGATTTCACAATATGCCCTACGATAAAAGTACGAACACCCTTTGCAGATGTCGTACTTTTTTTGCCGTCAGGAGAACAATCCCCTCAGTCGCCTATCGGCGACAGCTTCCAGCTCGAAGCACAGCTTCTCGCCGCTCTGCGCAAAGGGCAGTCCACAGGACTGTTGTTGCGACTTACGCCGCCGCGTTCGCCCCAGCTCGAAGCACAGCTTCTCGCCGCTCTGCGCTAACAACAGTCCACAGGACTGTTGTTGCGGCTTACGCCGCCGCGTTCGCGCCCTTGCTAAGGGGAGCCTTTTTTATAGGTTTGGATTTCTCGACTTCGCTCGAAATGACAATGCAATGAGCGACTTCGCTCGAAATGACAATGCAATGAGCGACTTCGGTCGGAATGACAGAGGAAGAGAAGCTTCGGTACTGCGCTTCGCTTCGTGGCGGTCGCGCTCCGCTCTCGGCTAAAGCGAAATGAATGAAAGGACGTTTTGGGCAAAATGCCGTGAGAAAAGGCCGCAGAATGATATAGAATGGGAGCTTTAAAGAAATCACACGGCAAGTCTACTCACCCGTCTCGGCAGTCGCTACGCTTTGTGCCGCGACACCTTCTCTGTCCAGGGAAAGGCTTTTTATAGGAAACAACCCCCTCAGTCCGCTTAGCAGACAGCTCCCTTGCTAAGGGGAGCCATTCTGTAAGGAATAAACTTTCACACCGAGGGCAATCCCTTCAGTCTGTTTCGCAAACAGCTCCCCTTGCTAAGGGGAGCCTTTTTGTAAGAAATAAACTTTCACACCGAGGGCAATCCCTTCGGTATGCGGTTCTTTTAACGCAGAAATGCCACGTATATACTTTGCCGAAAATATCAGAGAAGCTGCTGAAGAATGTCGGACAACAGCGCCGTATCGCTAAGAAGCTTGCCCCCGCCCACTATCGAAGCATACTGCGGATCGGGCGGAACGCAGACGTGCAGTCCGAGACGCTCCTGCATGAAGTCCTCGAGCCCGAAAATCATGCTTCCTCCGCCGACAATGTAGATACCCGTCTTATATATATCCGCCGCTATTTCAGGCTTACAGGTGTTTATAATGCTCTCTATCGCGTCGCTTATCTTGCCGTAGTACGGAAGCAGAGCCTCGCGAATATCCGTCGCAAACACCGTGACAGACGCAGGCGTCTTTGTGCGGATGTCCACGCCCTCGACGTCATACTTTGCGTTGTCCGCCTCATTCAGGCTGCCGATGTCGTGCTTCATCTTGCGAACGGCATTGAGACCGACTTTCAAGTTGAATTTTCCCGCAAGATAGTCGATAAGCGCCTTATCCATCATGTTGCCGCCTATGGTCACGCCGCAACCCGTAATGACGCCGCCGAGACTGAGCGCCGCTATTTCGGTCACACCGCCGCCGATATTGACTATAAGTCCGCCGTTCGGAGACGCTACGGGGAGATCTATGCCGACGCCCGAAAGAATTATGTTGTCTATGACCGTAATGTCGGTTATGCGAGCCGCCGCGCACACGTCTTCATAGGCGCGGCGTTCCTCGAACGTAAGCCCCGTGGGCACCCCGAGAATGGCTTTGATTTTCGGAAAGAAGATATAACTTTCGGGAAGCAGTTTGCGCACGAACTCCCTGAGCATTACGATACACGAATCGGGATCGGCAATTACTCCGTCTATAACGGGAGTTACGACCGTCGTCTTATCGGGGGTCTTTCCGAGCATTTCGAGCGCGGCGTTGCCTACCGCCCGCACCCTGCGCGAACGCGCGTCGCCCTGAAAAGCCACTATAGTCGGCTCGCGAAGCACTATGCCCTGCCCCGATAAAAATATCGTGGTGTAGGACGTACCTATTTCGAGAGCTATTTCCATTGCCGCCATTTAGATTTCTCCTTTAGCATTTCCGTCACGGTCGCAACGGGCAAACCTATCACGTTGTCCCGCGCTCCGTCCGTTTTCTTGATCAGGAATCCGAGTTCTTCGTCCTGTATTCCGTATGCGCCCGCTTTTCCGAACGCCTTACCGCTTTTTACATACCGCTCGAGCGGTTCTCTTTCGAATTCGCCGAAAGTAACGACGCTCCTCACAATCCGCTCGCACGCCGTGTTATTCGACGAGACAAAGCACACGCCCGTATAGACGTTGTGCGCACCTGCCGACAGGCGCATGAGCATACCGAGCGCGTCGGCTTCGTCTTTAGGCTTCGGGAAAATTTCGCCCGCGCGTTCGACGACCGTATCCGCGCCGAGAACGATGAAATCGCCCCTGCCGAACCTTGAAAGTTCGGACGCCGCGCAGCCCGCTTTGAGCCGCGCCCGCAAGAGCGCGAGCTCCCCTGCGTCATCGCGGGAAACCGAGCTTTCGTCGACGCTCGGCACATACACTTCGAACTTCAAGCCCGCTCTTTTCAAAAGCTCGCTGCGACGGGGCGACGAGCTTGCGAGTATGAGTCTCAAAGTATTTCGAGGTTCTTTCTGTATGCCTTGGCAAAGTCCGCGCCCACCGTGAGCGCGTCCTTGATTTCGAGCGAGCAATCGCCTTCGACCTGCGTCTTCATTATGACGGAATCTCCGAGCACGTCGCAGTTGAGCGTTTTGACCGCTCCCGACTGCGCCCTGTCGAGGCTTTCGGCAATGCGGAGAATGACCGACAGCTTCATGACTGCCATAAGATCCTCTTCACGCAAAATGCTTGCGTATCTCGCCCAATCGAATTTGAAGTCCTCATACGACTGATGTCGCGCGACGAACGCCGCAAGTACGATGTCGCGGTGCGACACGCCGTAAAGATTGGCGTTCAGAATGAAATAATACGAGTGACGATTCTTGTCGTAGAACTTAACCCTGAGTCCGGCGTCGTGCATAAGCGAAGCTATGCGCAGAACTTTTACGTACTGACGGGGAAGCTTGTGAAGCACGCGGAGCTGTTTATAGAGCTGTATCGAAAGATTGCATACGTGTTCGGCATGAGGAATATTCACATTATAGTGAAGCATTTGCGTCATCAGAGAATGTCCGAGCACGTCGGTTATGGGCTTTTCGAGAGTGGTGGGTACGGCATGGCTGAACATTATGCCCTCGCGTATGCCCGAGCAGGAAATGACGATGTTGTCGAACTCCGTACAGGAGATAAAGCCCTTTATGCAGGCGAGAGCCGAGACGAATATGTCGGCGCGCTCGACGCTGAGCCCCCTTATCTTCGTGCGCTTGTCCGCTTCGCGCGAGGTCACTTTTTCGTACACGGTATCGAAATCGCTCATGGAGACATTGCAATTGTGTATCATGTCGAGAGGATAGCGACGGATTATGCGGCTGATCTTCGCGAGGTTGCGGAACGTGCCGCCGACGCCTACGAACTGCACGTCGGGCTCGAGTTCCTTAAGCCAGCTTATTCTTCCGAACTGTTCGGTGACGAAAGCCTCGACACTGCGCGCCTGCTCCGCCGCCGTACTGTTGGGATCATTGAAGAGATCGCTTAAAGTGATAGTTCCGAACGGCAGGTTTTCACGGTTCAACACGTTTCTGCGGTTGTAGTGAATGAGCTGCGTAGACGAGCCGGAAATATCGACTATCACGACCTTGGGTACGTCGAGCGAATTTATTACTCCGCGGTAGATGTACATCGCCTCTTCTTCTTCGGTGAGCACCTTGAATCTGAAGCCGCAAACCGAATTTATTTCCTCGAGAAAGCTCTTTTGGTTCTTCGCGCGTCTCACGGCGTTGGTCGCTATCGGGTATTCCTTATCGACTTTGTTGCTGTCGCACATCTTGCGAAACATCTTAAGAGTCTTGACTGCCTGTGCCACGCGCGCCGGCTTGAGAAAACCGTCTCGCTCCATATCCTGTCCGAGACGCACCGTCTCTTTCAGCTCGTCGACAACCACGAAATGTCCGCTCGGCATTACGTCGGCTATCACGAGACGTGCGGAATTACTGCCCAAATCGATAACTGCTATTCTTTCCATGTGAACTCCTTGTCTTTATGCGGCATAGGCGTCGAGGGAAACGACGCTTGGAAAAATACGTATATCCGAGACCTCGGCAAAAGCTTGTCCCACCCTTGCCGTCGTCTTTTCCGACGCAAAGAAAAACAACGCCGTCGAACGTACATATTATCCCACCTATATATCCTTATACACAGTATAACACACATTTTTCAACTTGTACAGGGGGTTTGCGAAAATTTTTTGATTTTTTTTAAAATTTTTTTTGGTTTTGGGGTCGAAAAAGCACTTTCGTCGTCGAAAAGTTGTACAAAAAACTATTTACATACTCGACATAATGTGATATAATTATACATAATACTATCTTTATAGGCAAGGATAAAGCTATGATAAAGAGACGAAGTTCGTATTTTGCGGCGGTTTTGTGTGCCGTCCTCTGTCTTTCGATGTGCTTATCGGGCGGCGTTTTTTATGCTTTTGCGGACGAAACACAGGCAGTGAAAGCCGAGCTTATCAAGACGCGAACCGACGCGGAATATTACTATCTCCCCTCTCCGAGTTCGATCGCGGCAAGCGAAACAAACATATACGTGACGACGCTGGAAAACACCGCCGTCGTATTTACTTCGGCAGGTGTGTATACGGACACGCTCACCTTTCCTTCCGCCGCCGACAAAGTAGCGGTATGCGGGACAAGCGTGTTTACTCTCCGAAGCGGCACCGTGTTCGACGCGGGAGCGGGCGACGTTTTCGGCTCGGATCGCGCACTTATCGACTGCTCGGCTTACGGCGGCACGATGTATGCTTTAAACGAGAGCGCAGTGCTCTTCTTACCGGTCGGCGACGGCGGCGAAACAAATGCCGATAATATAAAAAGCGCGGAATACACGCTGCCCGAAAACAAGGTCGCAAAGTCGATCGCGGCGACTGAAGGCGGCGTTTTCGTCGCGGTATCCGACAGCCGCGGCAACTTTCTGAGCGACGTATATTTCATGTCCTCGGACGGCACATTTACCTGCGTATTCGAGCGAGCTCCGTTTATCGAGCGCATGACGTCGCCCGAAAGCGGCGTTCTCTTGACTCTGCAAAGCGGAGAGCTGTGCCGCTACGAGCTTAAAAACGGACGGCTTATACGCACCGCTTCGCACGACGTGAGAGGCATACGCGACATCGCCGCGGGCTCGGACAAGATATATACCCTCGGCGGCGACGGGGCTATCTCCGTCTACTCTACCGGGTTCGAAGGCGGCAACGAGATAGTCGCGTCGGCAAGCTCCTCGGACGGATTTTTCCGTGCGCAGAGCAACATCTCGACCCGTAAAAGCGCGCTTATGGTCAGCGACTTCGGAAACGACCGCGTGGTGAAAATTTCGGACAAAGGTTTCGAAACCGTAGATTACGACTTTATTCAGCCCATGTCCGCCGTCACGGACAATCTCGGAAACGTCTATGTCGCACACAACATGGACAACATTGCGGTGTTCGATCACGACCTTGCAATCAAGCGTACCGTCGTACTGCAAGGCGCAATAATAGACGACCTCAAATTCGACCCTCTGAACAATCTGTATGCGTCGACCTTGAGCGGCACGGTATACGCGCTTTCGGACGGCGGAGAAAAATTCGAACCCGTTGCGGGCGGAGAAAGCGGCTATACAGGCATTGCCGTCGCGCCGAACGGCTCCACGCTGTACGGCATGAACCATGCCGCAAAAGAGATACGCACGCTTAAAAGCGACGGCTCAAAGAAGCTGTTTTCCTACGGCGTAAACGCCGTGGCATTTACCGTAGACATAGAAAGCAATTTCTATCTCCTTTGCGACGACGGCAAAATCGTCAAATATTTCGCCGAGGGCGGCTATTCGGAAAGCGACGTATTCTCTCCCGATTACGAAAGCGGTTTCGAAGTGGGCGCGGGGGCAAACCGAATAGCGCTCTCCGGCATAGAGAACTCGTTTTTGAGCTATGGCGACATAATCGTAAGCGATACGATCAGACACTGTATCAAGAAAATTTCCGCCGAGAGCTTCGGCGTCAAGGTCATAGACTCGAGCTTTGTACCGCCCGAGTTCGGCAATCAGCCGAGCGAAATATCCGACGAACGTATCGTCCGCACGGCCCTCGTCGACATGGAAGTATACGAAAAGCCTATGGAGATGACCCCTATTCACACGATCGCCGCAGGACGAAAGGTCCTTGTGATAAGCTATGACACCGAAGTCGGCGCGTTTGCGAGAGTTTTCGCCGACGACACTATCAGTTCGCGCGGCGTTGTCGGATACGTCTATAAGGCGCAGATGTCCGCTCCGTTCGAGTACTCCTCCCCCGTAGCCGCGTCGGTGACGGTATACAACGACAACACTCCGCTATATAAGCTCCCGTCGCGCAACGCCCCCATACTCGAAGGCTATTCGAGCGTAAGCAAGGGTTCCAAACTCGAGCTTGTCGAATTCGTATCGGATTACTGCGACGATTACGAAAACGCACGGTATTGGTACCGAGTAAAGATAGGAGCTAAAGAGGGCTATATCGCGGCGACAGACGTCTCCGTCAACAATTTCGACCCCGTGTTCATACGTCCGCAGACGAACGCCGTAATACTTTCGGTGGACGGTTCGACGGGCGCGCCTCTTTACAACCTCGAGGACGGAAAGTATGCCCTTGCAGTAGTCCAGCCCCTTCTAACGGGAACGCGCGTAGAGGTCGTAGGCACGTTCGACGCGTCCGAGCCGTACACGCTGATAAAATATTACGACGAAACGCGCGGCACGCTTACCGGCTATGTACAGACAATGTATCTAAAGTACGACGGCGTGGGCATACTGCCGCTTATCGCCGTCATACTACTTCTTCTGACCGTATGCGGCATAATCATCGCCGTCGTGTGGCGCAACGTCGCGAACAAAAAGAAGCTCACGAAAGCTTGACGTAGTTTCAAATGAAAAAACAACGCGATCGCCGACACCGACGACCGCGTTGTTTTATTCGACCTTAAATATATCGAGACCGATTAAGCGTTGCCTGCTTTGGAAGAAGAATCAAACGCCGCAGCCGTGTCCGTAGCCGCCTCTTCGTCCTCCGATCTCGTCACCGGCTCCGCCCTCTCGTCCGCGACTATTTTGCTTATGGAAAGTTCGTAAGCCGTGCGGGTCTCCGAGATCTCCTCGGTGATCTTTTTCGTGTACTGTCTGCTCTGGATACGACCGGATATGCGAAGTCTTCTGCCGACCTCGATGTCTCGTACAAAGCGGGCATTGCGCCCCCAGGCTATGCAGGGAATGTAATCCGACTTGTTGTAAGCGCGGTTTACGGCTATCAACAGATCGCATATCTCTCTGTTGAAAGGCGTAGTGCGATATACGGGCGGTTTGCAGATATATCCCCAAAGTTCGACTTCGTTGGGGTTTTCGCCCTCCACACATTCGTAAAAATCGCGCACGAATACGGTAAGCATGAGTTTCGACTTACCGTCGACTATCTTGTTATAGCTGCGGAACTGACCGTTCACGGCTATCTGTTTGCCGATATCGAAATCGATACCGTTCATGAGTCTCTCGGAAACGGTGACGGGTATTATGTCCGATTGCTGGGACAGGCGCGGCACGCGCACGAGAAATTCGTAAAATCCTTCTCCGTAAAGCTCGTGTGAAAACTGCGGTTCGCTTTCGATAAATCCCGAAAGCCTCACCTTGTTGTTAAGTGCGTAATTGATTTCTTCGGTCATTTTGTTATGCCTCCGTATATAATAATTTTCTTGTTTGGTGTTTAAGCGGTCTTAACCTGCTTGCCCGTATGGTCTATCGTATAGCCGTCGCGGTAGATCATCTCGCCTACGGTCTTAAACGTATAGCCTTTGTTTTTCAAGCCCTCTATTATGAGGGGCAACGCTTCGGCGGTATGCTCGCCGTCGTTGTGCATGAGTATGATACTGCCGTTCTTTACCCGAGACAGGACGCGCGTAGCCATTTCCTCCGCGCCGAGCCCCTTCCAATCGAGCGAGTCCACGTCCCATTGTATCGCGTACAGCTTTTCCTGCTCGCACACCGAGAGCATCGCGTCGCTGTAGTCGCCGTAAGGCGGACGGAACAGCTCGGGACGCTTTCCCGTTATGCTCTCTATGATGTTGCAAGAGGTCGTAAGCTCGAGCGACATCTGAGATTTGGACAGCTTAGGCATATGCGGATGAGTGTTCGAATGAGTGCCTATCTCCACTCTGCCGGATTCCGCAAGCATCTTAAGCTCGTCCTTATATTTCTCCGCCCAAAAACCGACTATGAAAAAGTTTGCTTTCGCGTCGTATTTTTCGAGGGTATCGAGAAGGCTTGCCGTCTTATCCGCGCCCCACGCCGCGTCGAACGTGAGCGCGACGGACTTTTCCTCCGTCTCGACACAGTAGATAGGCAGTTTCCGCACCGTCGTGCCCGCGAACACCGCCGCGCTGCCGCTTAGCCCCACGCCCGTTATAAGAAGCGCAAGCGCTGCTGCCGTCGCCGCTATTTTTACAAGCGACGTTTTGCGAAGAAGAACGAACTTCATTCAACTACTCTCCCATTATACCGAACGGGGCGCTCCGTTTTTTGTCTCACTTTGCAAGAGTGTGTCGAAGTTTGCCGAAGCAAAATCCTCACTCTTTGCCGCGCCTAAGCGTTCGGTAGTCTCTTATGTCCTATAATATTAAAGGGAAAGGTATTTTAGAACAAAAGGGAAAGTGTTTTTTTGTGGAAGGAACGGATTCCTCGACTGCGCTCGGAATGACAAACGAAGATGCGCTCCGAGGGCTTAGAAACGAGCGGGGCTGCAAAACCCACCGACCGAGACAGCGGAGAAACGAGCAGTTCGAGCGCGTTTCATACGACGGCTTGGATACGAGTAAGACGGGTGGCAGGCAACGAGGCAAGCGGGTTTGCCGTACTTATTCGCACTGCGCCTGCTTACCGAGGAGTGCTCAGCGCGCATTACGAAGCATAAAAGCCGTCGGAACAAAACTTTATTTATACCTTGACCTTGGTTTTCCATTTACCGCGCAAAAAGAATCCCAAAGAAAACGCCACGCCACAAACCCAACCTATCGGATAGGAAAGGCATACGCCGAGAAAGCCGATGAAAGGCGCGAGAATGTAAGAGAGCGCCACTCTTATGACGAGGTCGGAAAACGTGCTTATCATGAAAGCGAGCATATCGCCCGACCCGCGAAGCACGCCGTCGAGGCAAACTTTGAACATGACGAACGGATAACCGAAGCCGACTACGGCAAGAAACATTCCGCCGACGTTTATGACCTCTTTCGATTCCTCACCCGAGACGAACAGCCCCACTATCGGTCCTCCCAGCGTCAGAAACAGCGCTATGAAAACGGCTACGAATATGCCGCCTATCGCTATACTGCACCAAAGTCCCGACTTTATACGTTCGGGCTTGCCCGCGCCGAGGTTCTGACCCGTAAACGACGACAGCGCGCTCGAAAGCGTGGTGAAGCACGAAACCGCCATGAAGCTTATTTTCATCGCCGCCGTATATCCGCCTATAGTGTCCTCGCCGAAACCGTTTATGACCGACTGCACGCAAAGCTGCCCCACGGACACGAAAGATTGCTGGAATATGCTCGGAACGGCGACTATGGCTATGGTCTTGAAAAGTCCGAGGTCGAACGCTTTCACCCGTCTTCCGTCCTCCGCCTTTATCTTTCGAATACGAAACGCAAGACAGACAAGGGAAATCACAGCGGCTACGGCTTGAGCCGCAAACGTAGCCCAGGCAAGACCCGGCACTCCGAAATCGAAAACCGTCACGAACAGAACGTCGAGACCGATATTCAAAAGCGAGGAAAATATGAGAAGAAACAGAGGGGTTCGGGAATCTCCGAGCCCGTTGAATACGCAGGTAACTATGTTGTAGGCGAAAATGAACACAAGTCCCCATATGTATATCGACAGGTATGCGGACGAGTCCGAAAAAATGCTTTCGGGCGTGTTTAAAAGCCTTAAAAGCGGATCGCATATGACGAGCCCGACAATCGTAAGTACGGCGGCAAGCGCGGTAAGTGAAATGAGCGACGTGAAAACCGTCGTCTTAAGACGTGCGTTCTCGCCCCTGCCGCAAAGCTGCGATACAATCACGCCGCTTCCTATGGAACCGCCGGTCGCTATCGCGAGAAACAAGAGCGTGACGGGAGAAGACGCCCCAACTGCCGCCAACGCGTCTCTGCCTATGAACTGCCCCGCCACCACGCTGTCCACGATGTTGTACAGCTGCTGAAACGCCATGGAAAGCAGCATCGGAAGGGTAAACATGAGCAGAGCAACAAACGGCTTGCCTTGCGTCAAGTCGCGACGGTTTACTTTTGATATTTTGGATTGTGTCGTTTCTTCCGTCACGGTATTTTAATGTCCTTCTCTTATGCGTCTACGGAATTTCTCTTATACTCGTATGCCGGCATCATTACCCGTATTTCAAGTATAAACTTTTTTATCCGTCCAGTCAACCGAATACGACAAAGCGACTCAACAAAAAAGGAAAAATGCCGCCGACGAAATTCGCAAATGGAAAGGATTGTTTTTTTTTCAGAAAAAGCGTACGAAAAAACTTCCGCCCCTTTTTCGAAAAGGTGCGCGAAAAAGAGAGATTTGCGCTTTTCAGAAAACCGCGGAAAACGTTTCTGCACCTTTTTTCGAAAAGGTGCTCCAAAAAGAGATTTTCGCGAATGTGGCAATTCGCAATATGTATGCACCTTTTTTCGAAAAGG
>CAJULE010000015.1 GCA_910587445.1 uncultured Christensenellaceae bacterium | reverse complement strand
GCCGAACGTACTTGTCCCTAACGGGTCCGGGAGAATAGGTAATCGCCGCATCCAAGAAAAAAGACCGAGCTACATCGTAGTTCGGTCTTTCATATTATCAGTAGTTCTTTTTAGTTTAATCGTATTCTGTCGGTTTGCAACGTAAATTGCACCCGATAGGTATTGCAATGTCTGTTTTATGATGATATAATATAAGTATAGAAGGAATATAGGAGATGATATTATGGGAAAACTGATGCGTGGAATGTCATTATGTGTTTTGGTTTTGGCTATGGTATATATGTCTAATGAATTAGCAGACATATCGGCTTTCTATAGCGAAGAACCTCATGAAGAAAATACTGTTGTATGTAGAGCAACTATAGACGATGATTTTGTAGATAACAAAGTAATGGTTGTGATCAAAAACTCGTATAGTTTGAAATTCAAAAGCTACAGTGCTGATGATTTTGCAGATGTGGGATGTTCATCAGTGGAGGATTTGTCAACAGCAACAGCACGTAAATGAAGAACGGAACTGTGGATCAAAAAATGGGCGAGAGATATCACCAGTTGCTTTGTCTTGAGCTTGATAAAAATAGCAAAGAAAATGTTCTTGCAGCAATAGGTGTGATTGAAGAACGTGATGATGTGTATTATGTGGGTCCCGATTATAAAATAAATTTGGATGAAGAGAATCAGAATGAGCTGATTTATGATGAAGAGAAGACGAATAATAGTTATTTGTCACGTTTATCACAAACGAGGTCAATGGCATTAATGTCTCCAATACTGCCGAATGACCCGAAATTATCTAAACAATGGGCAATAGACAAGATAAAGCTACCATTGGCATGGAATTATACCACAGGTTCAAATCAGGTAGTAGTCGGTGTTATTGACAGCGGAATAGATCATACTCATCCGGAACTTGCAGGTAAGGTAGATACTTCTTTAAGCTATGACTTTGTTCATAGTACGTCTTCTATGCCCGCATTACGGGATTTGAACCATCATGGAACTATGGTTGCGGGAATTATAGGAGCAGAGACTGACAATAATGTCGGCATGGCCGGTGTTTGCTGGAATATTAAATTGGCTTCATTACGAATTCTTGATTACGGTAACAGAGGTGATTATGATGACGCAGCTCGAGCTATAAATTACGCAGGAGAAAAAAATATTCCTATTTTAAATATGAGCTTTGGAGACTATGAAACGTCATTGGACTTAGAAGTAGCTATCAAAAATTATGATGGTTTAATGATTTGCGCGGCGGGCAATGACGGAACAGACAACGATATTATGCCGTCATATCCGTCAGAGTATAATTATTTGGATAATGTGATTTCAGTCGGAGCTTCTGATGAAAATGACAATCAGTGTGTTCGGACGAACGGTTCTTCAAATTACGGTAAAAGTTCTGTGGATTTATTTGCGCCCGAGAATAATATTTATACTACATTAAAAGGAAACGATTATACCGATTTAATTTTATATTGGGGAACATCATTTGCTGCGCCATATGTTACGGGAGTGGCTGCATTGATGTTGTCGGAAAATCCGAAAGCAACAGCATGGCAAATCAAAAATGCTATAATTTACGGTGTTGATAAAATCGATTCTCTTTCGGGATTATGCGGGACAGGAGGAAGATTGAATGCATATGAAGCGCTGAGGAGAATTCATATTGCACATGATTTTGGTGTCGGATATGAATGGTATTCAAATGAAAAACATATTTCGTATTGTATATGTGGAGGATTTTGCTATGAAGAACATTCGGCATATGCTTCTACAGTGACAGAGAAGGACGGTTGCACATATGCAATCTGTATGTCGTGCAAGGAGGAAGTGAATCTTGATGAGGATTATATACCTATTATTGAGGATTGGTGATAATAGATTTTAAATTTATTTTGAAAGGAGGTATTATGAAAAAGAAAGTTTTATCGGTAATAATAGCGCTTGCCGCTATTGCGAGTATCTTTTGCGGATGCGGCAAAACGCCTTCGAAAGTCGACCCGTCGAATACGGGAACAAAACAGGAACAACCCGAAGGAGGAAAACAAGATAATATCGAAAGCGGGACGCCCGACAATGCGGTAAAAGCGACGGCATTTCCAAAGCCGAGCAGAGAAAATAAGGATATGCTCACGAAGTTCGACGAAGATTTTGCGGCAGAGGTAAGGAAAGCATATTTCGATAAGTACGACATAAGCAATACCATGAACGATTTTTCGGTGGCGAACGTGTACGGTTCTTATAACTTTTCGACAGACGAGGGAATACGGCAGGAGACTTATGTGTTTTTCGCGAAAGTCGGAGGCGAATCGGATAAAATCACGGAAGAGACGATTTCGGGAGTCACTTTTCGCTATACGGGTGATTACAGAATGAGCGTTTACGAGGCAAAGAGCAAGACGCTGTACGACTTATCCGAGGCTTGCGAAAAAGGTCTGCTTGCCGAGAACGTCGTGAGAAGCGTAAAGCATAAATGCGACATGGAAGATTTTGCGATAGGCGACGGCTTACCGCTTTTGGAGACGTACAGAAAGTTTCTCGGCTTGGAAGACAAGGTGGATTTGGGCAGAATGGAGATATTGGATTATTTCGGAGCATATCACGGAGTTCATGTTGCCGTCATAGACAGCCACTATGGGCTTCATGCGACAATATATCCTCAATACGACATATCCGGCTATTGGTTTTTCGGGATAGGTGAGAGCACATTCGTTGCTTATAAGGACGGCGAAATGAAGTATAAGTGCGCGCCTGCGGAAAAGGGGTGGTATGTTGCTAACGAGTGGTTGACCGATGAGGACATAGCAGACATAAACGGCAAACATCTCAGACATTTGGAGTACAATTACGATTGAACGGTTTTTCCGCATTTAAAACGCGAGTGCTTTTAAAAAGTGACTCGCGTTTTTGTGTGTATCGTTTTGTCTGATCGAATCGCTTTTGCGCCTGTCGATAGGCGCTTAGGCAATGCGTAAAGAAATATGTGAAATGCGTAGATGTATATGAGCGCCTTATTCCATGCGTGCGGTCGCACCTGCCTCGTTCAGATCCTTTATAAGACGTTCGGCTTCTTGCAAGTCGAGATTTCTTTTTAAGACGGTAGGCGTATGTTCCACCGCGTGTTTTCCCTCTATAAGCCCGCAACCGGTGATTGCTCTCACGACTTTGATGACGTCTATTTTGCGAACGCCGCAGCCTTCGAGTATGAGCGTATATCTCTTGGAAAGGTCGACGGGCGGACGAACGACGACTTGATGTTTTATGACAATTGCGGTGGCGCCGACTTGCGCAAACATTTCCGTCACTTTCGTCGCGTCGTAATGGTTTAGGTTTTCCGCGATCCTTACGGGAGCGGAATCCACCGTTTGTTTGGCTTCGATGATTCCCAAGCCGGTAAGCGAGCGCAGCGTTTTTATGACTTCGACGACGTTTTGCCCTTTGCTCATGAGCTTCACGTCATACAGGGTATTTTCGTCCGCCGGCTGCGCGGGAGCGGGAGAGGGCGCGGGCTGTGCGAAGTTGCCGCTTGCGAGCATACTCTTCATTTCCTCGAGCTGTTTGCGGTAGGCGTCGAGAAGGGAAGCCTGTTCGTCCTCGCGCTTTTTGCGTTCGGCATCCTCCTCGTCGCGCTTGTTTTTGCCTTTTTCGGTATGCTTTTCGACATAGTCGAGAATACGTGAGTATGCGTCGGGGCGGTCGAGATCTATGCCTTGAATCTTTCCGTTTCTCCCCGGAAGCCGTTCTATGGGAGTTCCGCCGAAAACGAAAGTAATGGCGTCGCTTGCTTTTTGTTCGTCGTTTATAAGCGAGAGAAAGCGCTTATACTCGTTTTCCACCCATGGCGTGCGAAGATAGCTTTCGTTGCGGCATACTATAAGCATACATTTTGCGCTTTGCAGTGCGTACAGTATGAGCGCTTCATAGTCCACGCCCGTCCGCTCGCTTATCTCCTGTTCGGAGTAGAACGGAGAGTAGCCTTTGGACTTTAAGTAGTTATAAATTTTCAGCGTATCATAGCTTTCCCGAGTGTTTCCGCCGTTCCCGTCCGTAACCTTTGTGCAGAGGAAGCAATCGTATTTGATGCCCGAATCGCGTAAGGACAGGAATTCGTTTGCTATATAGTCGATGTCCTTTGCCTTGCGGTCGTATTGCAAGCGCTGTTCGGGAGTGGCAAGCGATACCGCTTTGCAAAAGTTCGGGTCGCGCTTGAACGGCTTATCGGTTACCTCGTGGCATATCGGTTGCAGACAGTTGTTCACGCCGTCCTTTATGTATTGGACTTTAAACGATGCAAGCGCCATGCCGAAATAGGCTTCGGGCTCGTTCGGATCGGTTTCGGCGGCTTTGCGGTATGCGGAATAAGCTCTGTCGAATTCACAGGTATCGAGCTCGTGCTCGCCTTGATATAGGAATTCTCGAGCCGCGCCGCCCTCTTTGGGGAGAGTAAAAGCGCTTCGGCAATAATTGCAGCGCACCACTCCGCCTTGGGCTGTGCTCGTGTCGATAGGCGCGCCGCAGTTCTTGCATATAAGTTCGTTTCGGGCAATCATTTCCACATTCCTTTTTTTTGTATGATTTTCATTGTTAAGTATATCTCGAATAATCGTCATTTGTCAAGCGGCAGGCGGGGACTGTTGACAAATGCCGTCCGATGGGGTATACTTTATGACAAAGGAGGTCGTATGATAAAAGTCACGTTTGTCTGTCTCGGAAACATCTGCCGCAGTCCCGTTGCCGAGCTTGTTTTTAAAAAACTCATACGGGAAAGAGGGGTGGAAGATATGTTCTCTGTCACGTCCTGCGGCACGTCGGGCTGCGAGGCGGGCTCGAGCATTTATCCGCCAGCGGCGGCGACGCTTAAAAGGCACGGCGTCGCAGGAAGCCATACGGCGCGCAAAATAACCCGAAAGGACCTGGAGGACAGCGATTATATCCTCGTGATGGACGACGACAATATGCGCGACTTAAAGCGCGTCGCAAGCGAAAGCGAGCAGAAAAAAATATACAAGCTCTGTTCGTTCACGAGCCGTCCTCGCGACGTCGCGGATCCTTGGTATACGCGGGACTTCGATAGGGCGTATGCCGACATTCTCGACGGGTGTACGGCTTTTCTCGAAAAGGTATCGGGGTGAGTATGGACGTAAAAAGCGCACTTGTTAAAAACGGTTTCAAGTTTCAAAAGAGATACGGTCAGAACTTCATAACCGATAAAAACTTTCTTGCTTCCGTCGTGGAAAAGAGCGGTGTTTCGTCCGGCGACACCGTTGTGGAGATCGGCGCGGGCGCGGGGACGCTTACCGCCGCGCTTGCCTTTAAGGCAAAGAAAGTGATAGCTTTCGAAATAGACTCGTATTTAAAGCCCGTGCTCGAAGAGACGCTCGAGGAGTACGACAACGTCGAGCTCGTTTTCGGCGACTTTATGAAATCGGGCGACGTGAGCGGGCGCATAGATGGCGAATATAAGGTCGTAGCCAATCTGCCGTATTACATAACGACGCCCGTACTGTTTAAGCTCATAGAAGAAGCCGAGGTGAAGCCGCAGTCTATTTCCGTTATGGTTCAGAAAGAGGTTGCCGACAGACTTTGCGCCGGCGCGGGAAGCAAGGACTACGGCGCGCTCACCGTGGCGGTCGGCGCGTTTTACTCGGCTAAAAAGATAATAGACGTAAACCGCACGATGTTCTGTCCCGTCCCGAACGTCGACAGCGCGGTTGTGCTTATGACGCGCAGAGAGGACGGAGTGCCCGAAGATCCCGTACTGTTTTCGCGAGTCGTGCGCTCTGCATTCGCCATGCGCAGAAAGACGCTCGTCAACAACCTCATGGCGTCGTTTGCGTTGCCGCGCGAGACGTGCGAGAAGGTTTTGGCGGAGTGCGGTCTTTCCATAACGGTTCGGGGCGAAGCTCTTTCCCGCGAAGAATTTATTGCGCTTGCGACAAGTCTGCGGGGCTTTGTAAGATAAAACTTGCGAGAAAATTTCAAAACTTTTCGAGCAAACGCCCTTTTTTAGTTGCGGACTTTATTTTTTTACTGTATAATTATATCGGTGGAGATTGAGCACAATCGTTTCCGCCGAGATAAACGAGCAAATAACTTTTTTGGAGGTATAACAAACCCATGAAGACATATGGTATCGAAAAGCTGAACATCTTGAATCCGCTTGAAGTTTACCGCAATCTCGAGCCCGCCGTTCTCACGGAAATGGCTCTTAAGACCGAGCCTTGCCGCCTTACCGACACGGGCGCGCTTCTCATCGAGACGGGCAAATATACGGGCAGAAGCCCCAAGGACCGTTTCATTGTCGACGAAGCTCCGATAAACAAGGAAATAAATTGGGGCGCGGAGAACAAGAAGATCTCCGAGGCGCAGTTCAAGTCCATTCTCGGCAAGGTTACGAGCTACCTCAACAACCGCAACATCTACATATTCGACGGCTATGCCGGCGCAGATCCCGAGTTCCGTTTAAGCGTGCGTTGCATAAACGAGTACGCATCGCAGAATCTGTTCATGCACAATATGCTCATTCGTCCGACCGAGGACGAGCTCAAGAGCTATAAGCCGGAGTTCACGCTCATATGCGCACCCGGACTCAAGCTCAATCCGAAGGAAGAGGGCATAAACAGCGAAGCCGCAATAATGATAAGCTTCAAGCGCAAACTTTTGGTCGTCGCGGGCAGCAAGTACTGCGGCGAAATGAAGAAGGGCGTGTTCAGCGTAATGAACTATATGCTTCCGCACAAGGGAGTGCTCGGTATGCACTGTTCGGCAAACATGGCTCAGGACGAAAGCGGCGACACGGCTCTCTTTTTCGGTCTTTCCGGAACGGGCAAGACGACTCTTTCGGCAGACCCCGCAAGAGGACTTATCGGCGACGACGAGCACGGCTGGTCGGAAAAGGGCATATTCAACATCGAAGGCGGCTGCTATGCTAAGTGTATAGATCTTTCGCCCGAGAAGGAGCCCGACATCTACCGCGCAATCAAGCACGGCTCCGTGGTCGAGAACGTAGTCATCGACGACGCGACGCGTAAACCCGATTACAGCGACAACAGCCTTACGGAAAATACTCGCGTGTCGTACCCCGTTCACTACATCGACAACGCGGTCATTCCCGGCGTCGGCGGACATCCCAAGACGATAATTTTCCTTACGGCGGACGCATTCGGCGTGCTTCCTCCCGTCAGCAAGCTCACTAAGGAGCAGGCAATGTACTACTTCGTTTCCGGTTATACCTCGAAGGTTGCGGGCACGGAGCGCGGCATAACCGATCCCGTCTGCACATTCTCGACCTGCTTCGGCTCGCCTTTCCTTCCGCTTAAGTCGTCTGTCTACGCAGAGCTTCTCGGAGAGAAGATAGAAAAGCACGGCGCGGACGTCTACCTCATCAATACGGGCTGGACGGGCGGCGCATACGGCGTAGGCAAGCGCATGAGCCTTCCCGCTACTCGCGCCATAGTTACGGCGGCTCTCAACGGATCGCTTGCAGACGTCGAGTACGAAACCGAGCCTTACTTCGGTCTTGCCGTGCCCAAGAGCTGCGAAAACGTAGACGCAAGCATTCTCAATCCCCGCAATGTCTGGAGCGATAAGGCGGAATACGACCGTCTCGCAAAGAAGCTCGCTCACGACTTTGTGGAGAACTTCAAGAAGTACGACGGAATGCCTGCCGAAATAGTAAACGCAGGACCCAAAGCATAATTTCCGAGAGAATATTCATCGCGTGATACGGGCTACGTGCGGTGTTTGGAATACTCGCCGCGGAGCGAAGCGGAGTATCGAAGCCCTTGAAATCTCAACCCATTAAATATAAACCGCATTAAGACAGCGTGCCGAGAAGGCGCGCTTTCTTTTTAGCGGTCGACGAAGGGATAATCTTCCCGAATAGATGTTGAAAAGTCATAAACCGAATCTTGACAATATAATAAACATATGGTACAATATAAAATAATACTTGCGAAAAATATTGTTTATAAAAAGTAAATCGTATCGACGGTAAAGAGCGTAAACGCTTACGGAAAAAGGAGAGGCGAGGTTATGAATAAGAGGATTATGTCTGTTTTGGCTATTGTTGCGGCAATCATGGCTTGCGCGCTTTGTTTGGCTGCTTGCGGCGGAGACAACACCGAAACGGTTTACACAATGGAAGCGGCATATGAGAAAGCCTACGATCTCGGATATGAAGGTTCGCTTGACGAATTCAAGGCTTCCGTAAGCGACAAGAGTGAGAAGAACGGCATTAGCGGCTTCGGTATAAAAAACATAACGCTGAACGCCGAGTTCGAGCTCATAATAATAGATGTGAACGGCATAACAATAAATCTCGGCGTAATAGCCCCGCGCTGTAATCACGTCTACGGCGAGTGGGAAACCGCGCTCGAAAGAACGTGTACGGCGCTCGGATACAATAAGCGCGAGTGCGAAAAGTGCGGCAACGTAGATTACGAATTTACTCCCGCTTCGGGTCACGCCTACGACGACGGCGAAACGGTTATCGAGCCGTCATGCACGAATACGGGGCTTAAAGTGTACAAGTGTGCGAATTGCTCTGACACGAAGAACGAAATACTTGCGAAAGAAGAGCATGAAAAAGTCAAGCACGAGGCGAAAGCCCCGACTTGCACTTCGGTCGGCTATGAAGAGTACGAGACGTGCGGAAACTGCTCTTATACGACGTACAAAGAAATCGCCGCCACGGAGCATACTTACGACGGCGGAGCGGTCATAGTCGAAGCGTCGTGCGAGTATACGGGACTTAAGATTTATACCTGTACGGGTTGCGGACATACGAAAAGCCAAGTTATAGATAAAACGCAGCACGTCCTGGTTACGCATTCGGCGAAAGCTCCGACCTGTCTCGATGCAGGCTGGGAAGAATACAAGGCGTGTATAAACTGTGCGCATTCGACTTATAAGGAGATAGAGCCAAAGGGACATACGTTGGTGAACGGCATATGCTCGGATTGCGGCATGGGCGGCGTGTTTACCGTAAATTACGCATATAATTATGAAGGAGCGCCCGGTGAGTTCTTTACTTCGGTCAGAAACAGCGGAGGAAGCAGACCCGAGGAGCCGTCGAGGAAACCCACTCGCGAAGGTTATAATTTCATAGGCTGGGCGAAGACCGAAACGGGCAATATCTTTGTTAATTTCAGGACCGATATCGTTTCTTGTGACGTGACCTATTATGCGGTGTGGGATCTCATTGCGCCCGTCGTCGTGACGAACGGCATATTCGACGCGGAATTTACATTTATCGATCCGAACGAGCAATTTCCCGGGCTCGGCGGGACGGCGACGGGAAAAAGCATTGTTCAATCGGGTCCGAACGCTACGACTCAGCACAGGTTCGGCTCGACTGACGTAAACGGTTACTATGTCGACTACCTTTATAAAAAGGGTGCGACGTTGAGATTCGTCATAGACAGCTCGGTTGCCGTAGAGGGTGCGACGCTCAAGGCAAGGCTGGGAAGCGCATTTATGGATATGAATTTTACACCCGACGGAGAAAACGCTCTTAAATTTAAGGTAAACGGAGAGTCCGTCGATTATGGTACGATTGCTTTGAAGTGGAGCGGAGATAGGGATATAATCGAATTCGAAGAAGTGACTATAGGAAACGTATCACTTCGGGCAGGCGAGAATGTCATCGAGATTGTCGTGGACAACGACAATGCGTTCTTAGGAACTGCCGAGGCTACGGCGCCCGCCGTCGACTGCATAATGCTTGAAAATACGGGCGACGCGGTTCTTACCTGGAAACCCAAGTACGACAACATTTATCGATAAAAAAATCATTGCCGAATAAGCCGCCTTTCCTTAGTGAACGGCGGCTTATTTCATCTTATCTTCACAAAACGTATGTTGACAGTATATATGAAAATGTGGTATAATAGAGATGAAAGAAAATCATGCCGTTTTCGGCTTTCGCGATACAGAGCGGGAGGGCAGTCGTATGAAAGAAAAGAGAGTCAAGAAAAATCAGAAAGTGCAGAGGGTGGAATGTGAGCACTATCTCGAGCTCAGTGGCGTAGGAAAGCGCTATACGACGGGCGATATTTCGGTGGACGCATTGAAGGACGTTTCTTTCGATCTCAACGCGGACGAGTTCGCAGTCGTTCTCGGCTCTTCGGGCGCGGGCAAGACGACGCTACTCAACCTTCTCGGCGGCATGGATACGGCAAGCTCGGGAAGTATAATACTCGACGGAAAGGACGTTACGAAGCTGAACAGATACGGGCTCACCGAATATCGCCGCAGCGACGTGGGCTTCGTCTTTCAGTTCTACAATCTTATGCCAAATCTGACCGCTCTCGAAAACGTCGAAATTGCCGTGGAGATATGTAAGGACGCGCTCAGTCCCAAGGAGATACTCGAAGAGGTCGGTCTCGGGGAAAGACTTTCCAACTTTCCCGCACAGCTTTCGGGCGGCGAGCAACAGCGCGTGTCGATCGCTCGCGCCATGGCGAAAAATCCGAAGCTGCTGCTCTGCGACGAGCCGACGGGCGCGCTCGACTACAATACGGGCAAGAGAATACTCAAGCTTTTGTACGACGTTACGAAACTTCGGAAAAAGCCCGTCATAGTCGTGACGCACAACGCCGCGCTTGCCGCCATGGCGGATAAGGTGCTCCACATAAAGAGCGGTGAAATAGAAAAAATCGAACTCAACGAAAATCCGACGCCCATAGAGGAGATCGAGTGGTGAAAACCTATCTCAAAACGCTCGTACGCGTGTTCAAAAAGCACTATGCCCGCTTTTTGTCGGTCATCTTTATGGTGCTCATATCCGTCGGTTTCATTTCGGGCATCGGCGGCGCGGTCAACAAGATAGACTCTTCTATGACCGACTACTACAAGGCGCAAAACGTCAGCGACTTTATTTTGAAGAGCACGGCACAAGACGGCTTTACCGCTTCCGACGTCGAAAAAGCGCGCTCTCTTTACGGCGAGGACGCCGTAAATACGGGAATGTCCGTAGACGTGGATCTCGAGATAGACGGAGAAAAGCGGCTTTTCAGGCTCTGTTTCGAGGACGAAAAACGGACGGTCAACCTGCGCGAAAAAAAGGACGCGACGGACAGCGACGCCGAATATGCGGCAAGCGCCGAAGAGGGCGACAACAAGCTTGTAAGCTTGCCGCTCGGAACGGAAATAGAGCTCGATTTTCGCGACATACTTTCCCGGCTCGCCGAGCAGGAAGGAGAGGACGCCCCCGATTTTTCGATGATCCCGCCGGCTATGGCGGGGATGTTCAAGCGTAGGGTCACGGTTACGGAAACCGTGCTTTCGCCGCTTACTTTCGGTCTCGACGGAGAGCCGAGCTATCTCAATCCCGCAGATACTCCCACGCCCGAGACGATAAACGAGGCAAACAGTCTCATTACGCTCGACGGAATCATTTATATGTCTGTCGACGTAATTCCCGTAGTGTTCGGCAACAGCCTTCTGCCCAAAGCGGGAGATATGTATATAGCTCTTCCCGACCGCGAAAGGTTCAATGCTTTCTCCAAAGGCTATGCAAACTATATCGAGGAGCAGGAAAGCGTCTTAAAAAGCGAGCTCGAAGCCGAATTCGAAGCGATCACGCTGAGCAAAAATTACAGCTTCTATTCGCTCAAGTCCTACGGCGAAAAGGTCATGGGGCTTACGGCGTTTCTTCTCGTCGTGTTCCTGTTCATTACGGGACTCGTCGTGCAGTCGAACATTTCAAGGCTCATGGAAGAGGAGCGCTCGCAAATCGCCTGCCTGCGCACTCTCGGCTACAACGCCTTCAAGATAGTGTTCAAGTACGTTCTGTTCGTCATGCTCGCGACCGGCATAGGCGGAGTGGGGGCGTACTTTGTGGGGCTGGGGCTGTCGGCGCTCATATACGGAGTGTTCGGCTACAGCTTCGTCATGCCGCCCATGGCTGCGAGTATGCGAATTTGGTTCTATCTCGTGGCGTTTGCCGTAATAGTGGTGACGGCGCTTCTTTCGACCTTCCTTTCGGGTGCGCGAATGATGCACGAAAAGCCCGCGAATTTGTTGCGTCCGAAGGCGCCGAAGTCGGGCAGAAAGGTCATTCTCGAGCGTATCCCGCTTCTGTGGAATCGCTTTTCGTTCAAATATAAATCGTCGCTCCGAAACGTGCTTCGCTATCGCAGTCGCTTTATCATGACGCTCGTTGCGGTGGCGGGAGCAATGGGACTCGTGCTTGCGGGACTTGCGCTTCTCGATATGTGTCTGTTCGGCAACTTCGGCTCGACGTCGATAATGTTTCTTGCCGCCGTCATAGTCGTGTTCGCGGGACTTCTCACGGCAGTCGTCATCTATACGCTTACCAACATAAACATAAGCGAGCGCGAGAGGGAAATAGCCACTCTCATGGTGCTCGGCTATCACGACAAAGAAGTGGCGGGGTATATCTACCGCGAGATCTATATAAATACGGCGGTCGGCATAGCGGTCGGCTATCCGTTCGGTCTGTTGTTTATATGGGCTGTGTTTAAGATAATAGACTTCGGTTCGCTTGCGACGGTCGGGTGGTATGTGTGGCTGATCGCGCCGTTCGTGACCCTGCTGTTTACCTTCCTCGTGACGCTTATACTTCGCAGGAAGATAGTGAAGATAGATATGAACAATTCGCTTAAAGCCATAGAGTGACGGGAGATAAAAAATGGCACTTTACGAACTGAGAAAGTACGACGAGGGAGCCCGCGTGTGGGTGGGCAAATACGAGAGTTTGCGCAACCTTCCGCATTGGCACAACGATTGCGAGCTAATTTACGTGGAAAAGGGCACGGGAAGCGTGCACGTCGGCAATTCCGCGTTTGCCCTCGAAGCAGGCGCAAGCGTCTATGTCGATTCCGGCGAGATCCACAGCATAGAGGCGGACGAAGGCAGTCTTATCATAATATTTCTTTTCGATTACGGCGTGATCAAAAACGCTCTTGCGAAAGATAAGCTCGAAAGCCCGCGCCTGTCCCGCTCTTACGACGTAAGGGGCGCTTACGAAAGAACGGAACGGGAGCTTTCCTCCGGACTTGCGTACAACGGCGCAATGGCGGAAAGCATAGTCGTATCGCTTATGATAGATATCTTTCGCGGAGAAAAGACGACGGCGAAAAGGGCGGAGGCAAATCCGTACAACGCGCGTTATAAGGCGCTGCTCGTCGAGATAGACGCAAAGTACGGCTACTATACGTTTGCCGAAGCCGCCGCATTCATGAACATAAGCGAGCACTATTTTTCGGGACTCTTCCACCGTTTGAGCGGTATGACCTTTTCGAAGTACCTAAACGCCGTAAAGGTGCGTAAGGCGGTCGAGCTCCTGTCGTCGGACAGCGACGCGGATTCCATAACCGAGATTTCCATAAAGTGCGGCTTCAACACCATTCGCCATTTTAACAGGGTCTTTAAGGAGGTCACGGGCTTTTCTCCGTCCGAGCTTCCCGTCGGCTATCGCATGAGTATGCAGTCGGTACGCGACATGAAAGAGGCGCTCGATCCGACGCTTGTCGGCTCCAAACTCATTCTCCCCAATTCTTAAAAGTCTCTTTAATACAAGGCTCCTCTTGAGTCAAGGGGAGCTGTCGCCGACAGGCGACCGAGGGGATTGTTATTCTCTGAAAAATCTCTTCCCGAGCAGGCTTAGCCCGCTCGGGCTTTTTTTCTTTTGGCGGAAATTTCGCATTACGAAAGTGCAAATGGGAATAAATGTCCATAACGTGAGTACAAACGTCTTTTCTCGGGGGGGGGATAGGTTATAATGTAAGCGTCTGAAGAGTACGCGTATTTAATCACCTAAAGGGAAAGGAGGATGAGAAACAGTTAAACGAAAAGCAAAAAAACGGTTTGATTAAGGAAAGAAACTGCAATAAAGGAGGATATAATGAAAAAAATTGCAAGTAATTTATTGGCAGTCGTAATTGCGGTCACCGCTTTGGCGGCGGTATTGGCTTTTGCGGCTTGCGGCGAACCCACGATTACCGATATTCAGTTAATGATGGGCGCAGAGAAAGAGGAATACGTTGTCGGCGAGACGTTCGATAAGACGGGTATCGTGCTTACGGCAATTTATTCGGACGGCACTCGCAAAGAGATTACCGATTACACGATAGATAAGACGGGTCCGCTCACCCTAAGCGATACGGAAGTGACCATAACTTATCAAGACAAGACGTTTAAACAGCCGATAAAGGTCATCGAGCTTGGCGAAAAGGTCGTGTTGACTTTGGCAAACGGCGTCGACAGATGCTGTCTGCACGCCGACGGACACATCAGCCTACAAGGCGGCGGAGGCGGCGGAAGCAACGACCCGCATGAAACAAAGTGGACATGGGACGGAGAGACGCTCAGAATTTGGCTCACCAATTGGGTCGAAGGCGCCAAGGAAGATCATATGACCGAAATGGAGATAGAATATGACGAGCTCAACAATATTTCGTTCCAGTACGAGCTCAGAGGAAGATGGCATATGAACTATTTCATCTCATACAACGAGTGGTCGCAGGTGCTGACCGCCGACGCACGGTATCCCGTTGCCGCAAACCGATAAAAGGAGATAATAATGAAGAAAAAAACTTTATTCAGAGGACTCGCGTCGATTGTTATATTTTTGGAGTGTCTCGTCTTGGGCTTTTCGATAGCGGCGTTCCAATATGCGCCCGTAGTCAACAATGCGCTTAATACGCCTACGAGCAAGCTTGTATTGAAAGACGGCATTACGAGCGAGGACGAAGTGGAAAAGCCTCAGTATTACAAGAGTAAGTTCGCAAAGGACGTCAACAACGTGACGGAGGAAGAACTCGCCGCAAAGAATAAAGCGGTTGGCGAATTCGTCGTGCTTGAGGAAGAAGAGGGCGCGGTGCTTCTGCGCAATAACAACAATGCGCTTCCGATAAAAGCAAACGAAATGACGGTAAACCTTTTGGGACGTTCCACCGTAATCCCGTACAGAAAAGCAAATTCCGGCGGCGGAAGCGGCGGCGAGAGCGTAGACTATCTCAAAGCTATGCAAGAGGGCGGCTTTACAGCCAATCAGACGCTCATAAAAGCATACAATGACGACCGCTCGCCGAAGCGCGACGGCTCCAAGCGCACGATTGGCGAATCGCCGATAAGCGTATACACCGACGAAGTCAAGGCGTCGTTTACGAACGGTCCCGCCATAGTCATGCTTTCGCGCGACGGCGGCGAGTCGAACGACCTTTACAGAAACGACAGCGAAGGCATAAGCCAGCTCGCGCTTCATAAGGACGAACGCGACCTTATGGCGCTTGTAAAGCAGTACAAGGACAACGGCACTTTCACGAAGGTCATCGTCCTGCTCAATACGAGCAATCCCATGGAAGTGAAGTGGTTTGACGAGTACGGCGTGGACGCCGCGATGTGGATAGGCGGTCCCGGAAACAGCACGGGCTTCAGAGGCGTTGCGAATCTTCTCAAGGGCGAAGCGAATCCGTCCGGCAAACTTGTCGATACATATGCGTCCAATTCGCTTTCCGCGCCCGCGACGGTAAACTTCGGCGAATTCGCTTACGAGAACAGAGTCGAGGTTGCCAAGGGCGTTACGGACAATGCCGCCGAATGTATCTATTATGTCGTTCAGACCGAGGGCATTTACGTCGGATATAAGTACTACGAAACACGTTATGAAGACGTTATACTCGGACAGGGCAATGCGGCAGGCAGCGCAGGCGTGTGGGACTCGGCAAATTCGACCTGGAACTATGCGGACGAAATGTCCTATCCGTTCGGTTACGGACTTTCCTACACGACGTTCGAGCAAAAGCTTTCGGGCGTTACGGACAACAAAGACGGCACGATGACGGTGAAAGGCACGGTCAAGAATACGGGCGCCGTTGCAGGTAAGAGCGTCGTCGAGCTTTACGCTCAGACGCCGTACGGCGAGTACGAAAAGAAGAACAACGTAGAAAAAGCGGCAGTTCAGCTCGTGGGCTTTGCAAAGACGGATATGATCGAGCCGAGCGCCACCGTGGATTTCGAGATAACTTTCGAAAAGTACTTCCTCGCAAGCTATGACTATACAAACGCAAAGACCTACGTCATGAGCGAGGGCGACTACTATCTCGCGATCGGCGACGATTGCCACGACGCGCTCAACAATATTCTCGCGGCAAAGAATGCGACGGGTATGTACGACTTTACGGGCAAATCCGTAACGGGCGACAAGACAAAGACGTATTCGTGGAAAGAGAACAAACTCGATACCGAGACATATTCCAAGACCGATACGGCGCGCGTCACCAACCGTCTCGACGAAGCCGATATAAATCACTGGGTCAAGGACGCGGCTACGTATGTGTCGAGAAAGGATTGGCAGGGAACCTATCCCACCGAACCCACAAAGATAACGGCGACCAAAGAACTCATCGCAAAACTGTGCGACGGCAATTACACAAAGCCCGCCAATGCTCCTTCCGCACTGAATGTTAAGACGGGAATAAATAAGGGCATAAAGCTTGCGGATATGTACGGCGTGCCCTACGACGATATGCTGTGGACGGACTTCATCGACCAGATGACGCTTTCCGACCTTATAGCGGCTACGTTCGATAACGGCGGCGTTGCGGAAATTTTGAGCATAAACGCTCCGCAGACGTCCAACGGCGACGGTCCCGACGGTATCGCAGGTCATGCGTATGTAAACGAAAGCGTGGCGGCTTCGTCGTGGAGCACCGATATGCTCGCAAAGCGCGGCTACTATATGGGCGAAGACGCAGTTCTCGCTCACCGCGCACAGCAGGTCTGGTGCCCGGGCGTAGATACGCACCGCACTCCGTTCGGCGGACGTAACTTCGAGTACTATTCCGAAGACGCAAACCTTGCATACCTGTTGGCGGCGGCTCAATGCGCCGAGCTGGAAAAGATGGGCGTGTCGGCAGGTCCCAAGCATTTCTTTGCAAACGATCAGGAGACCTGGCGTACGGGCGTAGCTACTTACGGCAACGAACAGGGCTTCCGCGAGATACAGCTCCGCGCTTTCGAAGGCGCCTTCACAAAGGGCGGCGCAACCAGCGTCATGACGGCGTTCAACCGCGTCGGACCTATTTGGGTGGGACATTACGGCGAAGTTCAGAACGGCATACTCCGTGACGAATGGGGCTTTGTCGGCATGGTAATAACCGATGCCGCGGGAATCAACTCTTATATGCACTCCGTGGAAACGCTCATGAACGGAACCGAATTGTTCTGCTATACGAGCGGCGCGGCGGGCGAAAAACGCACGAAGGAAATCAACAGAGTAATACGCGAAACCGATGACGGAAATATCGTTCTTCAGCTCAAAGAAATAGCTCACCGCATTTACTTCACCTATGCGCATACCAATCTCATGAACGGTCTGTCGTCGGCATACGACGTCGTATCCGTTACGCCTTGGTGGCAACCTACGATAATCGTGATAAATGTTGTGCTCGGAGCCGTTGCGCTCGGACTTGCGGCGATGTTTGCGGTGTACGCGTACGTCAAAAAGGAGAACTGATAATGTTTAAGAATAAAACTATTGGCTTTTATGTTGGCTTGGGCGGCGGAGCCGTCGGGTTTGTTACGGCAGTGATATATCTTATATACACTTTGACGGTGGGATTGTTTGCGCCTCAAGTGTTCGTCATGTTGCTGCTCGGTACTGCGGTTTGCGTGCTCTCGCTGTTTTTCGAATGGAAGTTTCTTCCGCTCGTCGCGGTATTGTTCTTCTCGCTTGCCTTCGGACTGCATATCCTCGACCGCATAACGATGTTTCAGGAAATGTTGAACCATATCTACGGCATGAACGAGCGCGGAGCGATACTCGGAGTTGTGGTGCTTTTGTTGGTGCTCAACTTCATCGGCATAGCCGCTTGTACGTTTGCTTCGTTTTGCGAAAGAGACAAGAATCAAACTGCATAATATGACGCGGACCGAATAACGGTTTGCAAATATCCCCCCCCCTTAGGCATACGCCTGCGGAACTGTCCGCAGGCGTATGCTGTTTTATATTGGGAAATTTCGCATTACGAAAGCGCAAATGGGAATAAATGTCCATAACGCGAGTATAAACGTCTTTTCTCGGGGGGGGGGATAGGTTATAATGTAAGCGAAAATAATATTATGCTTTGAAAGGACAATGGCAGAGGAGGGATAGAGAGAAAAAAATTTCGAAGAAGCAAGGCAAATATGAATAATAAAATCAGGAGAAAACAGATGTTATTGAAAAGACTGAGTCGTGGTCTCACGACGGTATTTACGGCGGTTTTCGCGGTGATGATAGGTCTGACGGCTCTTGCGAGCCAGGCGGAAGCCGACATAAATCAAATGCTCGGCACATCGTCGTACGAAATCGTCAAATCGGAAAACGAAGAGGAAGCCGACACCGAATACTACAAGAAAAAGACGGCTTCCATGGACGCGTTCATGCGGCAGAAACTCGAAATAATCGAGCGCATAACCGATGAAGGGACGGTGCTTTTGAAAAACGAGAGCAACACGCTTCCGTTAAACGAGGGCGCTTCCGTCACGCTTTTCGGCAAGGCGAGCTATAAAGCCGTTTACGGCGGAAGTTCGGGCAACGCCGCAATAGGCAACAAGGACAACGACAACATAAACTACACGTTCAAACGAGGTCTCGAAGAAGCAGGCTTCAAAGTGAACGAAACCATGTGGAACTTCTACGCCGGCAAGAACGTCAAATACGACGCTCCGCCCACAGCGGAAATAGCGGCAGGCGAACTTCCTATGTCGAGCGTAGCATCATATAAGGACGCCGGAATCGTTGTTCTTTCTCGCGTTACGGGCGAGGGCGGCGACGCGGTGGACGGCTACTACGAGCTTTCGAGCGGCGAAACGGCGCTCATAGACGCGGTCAAAGAGGCGTGCGACAAAGTGATAGTAGTCATAAATTCGGCGTCTCCCGTTGCGATACATTCGCTTAAAGAAGACGCGAAAGTGGGCGCGATACTTCAGATAGGCGGTCTCGGCGCGCTCGGCGCAAAGTCTATAGGAAAGATTCTCGACGGCGAAATCAACCCGTCGGGCAAACTCATAGACACATATGCGGCTTCGTCGCGCTCGTCCGCGGCATATCAAGCGGCGGGAACGACGGCTTACGAAAACGCTTCCGAAATCACGGCGGCGGCGGGAAGCATAGGCGTCGGAGCGGGCGGCACAAAGTATACGACCTTTAACGAAGGTATTTACGTCGGTTATAAGTATTACGAGACGAGATACGAGGATTGCGTGCTCGGAGCGGGCTGCGCTTCCTCATCGGTCGGCACATTCATGGGCGAGAGCGCATGGGAATATGCGAAAGAGGTAGACTATCCTTTCGGCTTCGGGCTTTCGTACACGAATTTCGAGGAGAAGCTTCTTTCGCTCGAAGTGAAAAACAATGTCGTTACGGCAAGCGTTCAAGTGACCAACAAGGGGACGCAGGCGGGCAAACACGCGGTTCAGCTCTATGTGCAGAGTCCGTACACCGACTACGACAAGGCTAACGGCGTGGAAAAGAGCGCCATTCAGCTTTTGGACGTAGCTAAGACGGGAACGCTCGCTGCGGGAACGGGCTCGGAAATAGTCACGTTTAAGACCGAGCTCTACAATTTCGCAAGCTACGATTACAAAAAGCAAAAGGGTTGGATCTTGGACGACGGCGATTACTATTTCGCCGTGGGAAACGGAGCGCATGAGGCGCTCAACAACGTGCTTGCGGCTAAGGGCAAGAGCGGAACGGACAAAGAGGGAAACGCCGACCTTGCAAAGCTCTGGCACAATTCCGCTTTCCGTACTTTCGACGATTACGAGTTTACGGGAGACGGCTTCACGACGCAGAACGGACTTTTCCACAACAACACGGAGGCAGAAAAGACCAATCGTCTCGACAAAGCTAACCTTAACAGTTTGCTCGGCGAGGGCACGGCGAAACAGCTCTCCAGAAGCGACTGGAACGGCACGTTCCCGACGGGCATAACCGCAGTTTCGGCAAACAAGGGAATGATAGACGACATTACGTTCGAGCCCAATTACGTCAAAGGCGAGCCCGTAAGCGACAAGGGAAGATACGGCGCGGACACCGCGTACAATCTCTTGATGGCGAAGGGACTCGACTACGACGACGAGTTCTGGGATTTGATCTTGAACCAGCTTATGGTCGAAGAAATGATCGCGACAGTCGGAAAGAACTTCGGCGCTATTTCTCCCATACTCGGACTTAATTTCGTCGGCACGAACGACAACGACGGCGTGGGCTCCGGTCCGTGCGTAGGTTATCCTACTACGCTCGATACGGGCAGTACCGTAATAGAGGGCGAGGCGAAGTACAGCGCGATCGAGCCTCGTATGTATCCGTCGGAGACCGTCGAAGCGGCGACGTTTAACAGAAAGCTCATATACGAGCTCGGCGAGATCATGAGCGAAGACTGCTTCTATACGGGCATGACGACTCTTTGGGGACCGGGGCTCAATATGCACCGCCATCCTTATGCGGGACGAAACTTCGAGTATTTCTCCGAAGACTCCGCGCTTACTTACATACTCGGCGCGGAAGTTACGGCAGGGCTTCAGGCGAACGGCGTAATAGCCGGACCCAAGCACTTTGCTTTCAACGACCAAGAGACCGATCGTTACGGTTACGGCGTGTTCGTAAACGAGCAGGCGGCGCGCGAGCACAGTCTGCGCGGTTTCGAAGGCTCGGTCGCCGTCGCAAAGGCAAAAAACGTGATGACTTCTCTCAACCGAATAGGCTGCGAGTGGGTGGGCGTAAGCAGAGCTTTGCAGGACGGAATTCTCCGCGAGGAATGGGGCTTCGACGGCTACACGATCACGGACAACGCGCTCGAGCCTTATATGTGCGGCAGAGCGATCGCTCACGGTACGGATAAGCTCATGCTGCTTCCCGGTAACGAAAGAAATTCCGAGCTCAATAAGGAGGCTCTTCTTGCGGACTCGAATCTCTTCGAAGCGGTGCGTACGTCCTGCCACAGAATACTTTATGTGTACGTGAACAGCAAAGCTATGAACGGCATTTCGGCAAACACCCTCATAAAGAAGATAACGCCTTGGTGGAAGACGGCTATCATAAACATAGACGTAATTCTCGGTTGTCTCGTCGCTGTGGGAATAGTCGGTTGTATCGCGACTTACGACGTGAAAAACGATAAAAATAAGGAGGCGGCTCATGAATAAAATCAAGGAGTTTCTCGGGACTAAAAGCGTGGGTTTCTATTTGCAGGCGGCGACGATTTTGCTTGCGATAGTCGGACTCGTATCTTACTCGGTGGCAGGAACGGACAGCTACGGCTTCGTGGCGGGCGTGGACGTACTGCTTGTGTTCGGCATAGCTGCCGGGGTCGTATTCTCGTACAAAGATTTCTTCCGCGCCGGTCCCATAGTCGTCATGGCGTTTTTGGGTTCGGCTATCGGACTGTTCCTGTTCTCGCGTTTCATGTACTATTCGCATCAGTTCTACGGAATAGCTTCCGATCCGATGTCGGGCGCGATGATTGCGACTACGATTGCCTTTGTCGGTATGCTCGTATGCAACGTCGTTTCGGCGTTCTTCCCGTGGGAGAAAGGAGAGAATAAACAATGAAAAATTTATCTCTTAAAAACAAAATACTTCTCGGCATAGCTTCCGCGCTTGCTCTCGTCATTCTTGCTTTTCTTATTTGGACGATAGTCGCAGTTGCTGTCGGCATGGCGCCGCCAAAAGATATAGTTACTGCGGGAGAATACGACTTTACGTTCGACGGAAAAATAACCTTAAACGAAGTCGAATACGACGTATCTTTAAACGGCAAGGACGACAAATTTTCGGTAAGTGCGAATAAGCTTTCTTCGGTGGTAAACGGCACATACGAGTTCACCGAAGGTCAGGGATATACGTTCACGTTTAACGACGCGAACGGCACAATAGTGAGAACGCAGTACGATACTGTAAGTAAATCGTTCGGATTTATATATCATCTCGATTTGGGCGCTCGCGGAGCCGGCAATCTCAAGCTTACATTAAAGGACGAGAATTTCCGAGTTGTCGGCGAACCGTGGCAGGACATTCTTTCGTTCTCCGGTACGGCAACCGTATTCGGAAGCTTGCGTTTTGTCTGCGGTTGCAGTTGCGCGCCCGACGGTACGTTTAATATTTTTTTGAGCGACGGACCGGCGGCGATACAGCCTATTTCGGGAACGTACGAGTTTGTGGACGGCAAATACATTTTTACTGCTGAGGACGGAAGCGTTTATACGGCGGAAAAGAATGCGGACGGACTCTATGAGTTCGAAGTCGGAATCGTCATTCCCGCTCTTCCGGGCGGTGCGCCTCAACCCTGCGTATTTACGCAAGTCGTTTTGACCGTAGATTAAATCGAGTTGCAATAAAACAGTTCCTTCGTCCGAAAACGGACGAAGGGATTTTAATATAGGAATAAATGTCCGTTAGTCGGGAATAAGTGTCTTTAAATTCGAGCCGTAAATCTTATATAATTATATCAGGTAAATAATTATAAATATCATATAAAAATTTAAGTAAGAGAGTAGAAAACGATGAAAAAAATAAGCTTGAACGAGAATTGGAAATACGCCCATATCGGAGAAGACGACTATAAGGATGTGACCCTTCCGCATGACGCGATGCTTTCGGAAAAGCGCACGGAAGGCAGTCCCGGAGGTAAGAACACGGGATATTTCGAGGGCAGAGACTATATTTACGAGCGAGTCTTAAAGCTCGACAAAAAAGAGGGCAGCAGGTACGTGCTCGAGTTCGAGGGCGTCTATCGCAACGCGCGCGTATATTTGAACGGCGAGGAAATTGCTTTCCGCCCGTACGGATACATAGGCTTTTACGTTGACATAACGGATAAGGTTTTAAGCGGCGAAAACAAGCTTGAGGTCAAAGCCTTCAATGCCGATCAGCCGAACAGTCGGTGGTACTCGGGCGCGGGAATTTATCGTCCCGTGTGGCTTTATGAGCTGCCCGAAAAGCACATAGAAATAAACGGCATAAGGGTGCGTACGCTCGACTATACTACGGGTAAGATAAGCGTATCGGTCGCGACATCGCACGGCGGTGCGGTCAAGGCGGAAGTCTCGGACGGGGAGACGATTGTTGCAAGCGGAAAGGGCGAAGAGGAAATAGTTCTTCACGTGCACGAGGCAAAGCTTTGGAGCGAAAGCTCGCCCTATCTCTACACGTGCAGGGTGACGTATGAGGGCGAAGTGCGCGAGGAGAAGTTCGGCATAAGGCAGATCGAGTGCGACAGCAGACGCGGCTTTCTCGTAAACGGCGAAAAGGTGCTTTTGAAGGGCGCCTGCGTGCACCACGACAACGGCGTGCTTGGCGCGTGCGCGTATGACGAGGCGGAAGAGAGGAAAGTGAAGCTTCTCAAAAACGCTGGCTACAATGCCATACGCTCGGCGCACAATCCGTGCAGTAAGGCAATTTTGAATGCGTGCGACAGGCTCGGAATGTTTGTCATGGACGAGTATGTCGATATGTGGTATATACACAAGACGAAGTACGACTACGCGACCTATTTCGACGAGTGGTGGGAGCGCGATCTCAAAGACATCGTCGAAAAGGATTTCAATCACCCGTCGGTCGTAATGTATTCGATCGGCAACGAGGTGTCGGAGACGGCGCAGAAGCGCGGCATCCGGCTTTCGGAAGATATGACGAAATATCTCAATGATCTCGACGGAAGTCGTCCCGTGTCCTGCGGAGTGAACATCTTTTTCAATTTCTTAAGCAGCATAGGTTTCGGAGTGTACAGCGACGATAAGGCGAACAAGACGGCGAAAGATCCCAAAAAGAAGAAAAAGCACAAGGCTGTAGGAAGCGAGTTTTTCAACAAGCTCGCTGGTCTTTTGGGCGACAAGGTGATGAAGCTCGGCGCGACTCTTCGCGGAAGCGACAGAAAGAGCAAGCACCACTTTGCGAAAATGGACGTGGCGGGATATAACTACGGCATACTCAGATATAAAAAGGACGTGAAGAAATACCCCGAACGCGTCATCCTCGGAAGCGAGACCTTTGTGCGCGACGCGTATACTTTTTACGAGTTTGCGAAAAAGCATAACGCCCTTATAGGCGACTTCGTTTGGGCGGGGATAGACTATCTCGGCGAAGTGGGTCTCGGGGCAATGGAATATAAAAATTACGCAAAAGATTTCGTCGGAGGGCTCGGCTGGCTCACGGCGGGAAGCGGCAGACTCGACATTACGGGCAGAGAGCTCGGCGAGGCGCTGTATACGAAGGTCGCATACGAACTTCTGCCGATAGCTATTGCGGTCGTTCCCGCGGACAATGCGGGAAAGCCTCATTCGCCGTCGGCGTGGGGCATGACGAACGCGCGCGAGAGCTGGTCGTGGAACGGCTGCGACGGCAATACGACAAGCGTAGAGGTCTACGCCCGCGCGTACAAAGTGCGCCTACTCGTAAACGGCAAAAAGGTCGGCGAAAGGAAAATAAAAAACGATTGTAAGGCAATTTTCAAGACGAAGTATTACGGCGGCACGATAGAAGCCGTCGGCATGAGTAAGGACGGACAAGAGATTTGCAGGACCGCTCTTTCGACGGCGGGCGACGAAACCGTTCTTCGCATAGAGCCCGAAAACGAGAACCCGAAAAAAGGCGGACTGCTGTTCGTGCGGCTTCGCTACACGGACGAAAGCGGCACAACGAAACCGCTTGCAAGGGGAGAGATCGAACTTGCGGTCGAAGGCGGTAAAGTGCTCGGCTTCGGAAACGGCTGTCCGTACAACGAACGCGGCTACCTCGAAAACGTATCCGACACCTATTACGGCGAGGCGTTCGCCGTCGTGCGGGCGGAAGGCGATGTGAAAATTCATGCGACGAGCGCCTTCGGAGACGCGCAGGCTACGATAAAAACGGAGGCTTAAACAGGAAGGAGACTTATGGAAACGACGGGAAAGAAAATACTCGGAATAGAGCTCGGCTCTACTCGGATAAAATCCGTACTCATAGACGAAAACGCACGCGTGCTTGCAAAGGGCAGTCACAGCTGGGAGAACAGGCTCGAAAACGGGCTGTGGACGTATTCGGTTGCCGACATGGAAAAAGGCATAGCCTCGAGCTTTGCTTCGCTCCAATCCGACTACAGGGCACAGACGGGCGAGAGTCTCACGCGGCTCGATGCGCTGGGCGTTTCGGCTATGATGCACGGCTACATCGCGCTTGACGAAAAGGATAATTTTTTGGTGCCTTTTCGCACCTGGCGCAACACGAATACGGCGCGAGCGTCGGAGGTTTTGACCGAAAAGCTCGGCTTCAATATTCCTATGCGCTGGTCGGTTTCGCACTTTGCGGAAGCCGTGATGGGGCGCGAAAAGCACGTCGGGAACGTAAGCTTTCTTACGACGCTTGCCGGCTACGTCCACTATAGACTCACGGGAGAAAAGGCGCTCGGCATAGGCGACGCGTCCGGGATGTTCCCCGTAAGCGGAAACGGCTACGACAAAACTATGCTCGATAAAGCCGACAGGCTGCTCGGCGGGTACGGAATGAAGACGCCGCTCGTCTCGCTCCTTCCGAAACCGCTTACCGCGGGCGAAAGCGCGGGCGTTCTCACAAAGCGCGGCGCACTGCTCCTCGACCCGACGGGCGAGCTCGAGCCGGGCGCGTGCGTCTGTCCGCCCGAGGGCGACGCGGGTACGGGCATGGTCGCGACCAACAGCATCCGCCGTCGCACGGCGAATGTGTCCGCTGGCACGTCCGCCTTTCTCATGACGGTGCTCGAAAAGCCTTTAGACGCCGTGCATCGCGAAATCGACGTCGTGGCTACGCCGCACGGCTTGCCCGTCGCAATGGTGCACGTCAACAATTGCACGAACGAGATAAACGCGTGGGCGGGACTTTTCATGCAGCTTTTGGAAACCTTCGGAGTGAAGAACGTCACCCACGGCGAGCTTCTTTCCGCACTTTTCAATGCCGGCGCGAAGATGAGCGACGACGTGGGCGGACTTGTGGGATATAACTTTCTTTCGGGAGAGCCCACTCTCGGACTCGAAAGCGGCAGACCTATAGTCATTCGCGAGCCGGGAAAAGAACTTCTGCTGTCGGACTTTATGGGTATGCAGATCTACGGCGCGCTCGGCGCGCTCGCACTCGGGGCGGAGATACTCGCAAAAGAGGGCGTGAAAATAGACGAGGTCTGCGCTCACGGCGGCTTTTTTAAGACGGCGGGTGTGGGAGACAAGGCAATGTCTGCGGCGCTCGGAGCTCCCGTTTCGGTCATGAAAAACGCGGGCGAGGGCGGAGCGTTCGGAATGGCGCTTCTTGCTCTGTTCGCTCGACGCGGCGGCGGCTCTCTCGAGGAGTTTACGGACGGAGTTTTCGCAGGGGCGGAAAAGACGGTCGCTCGAGCAAACGAGCGCGAAAAGTGCCGCTTTGCAGCATACCTCGAAAGATATAAGGCGGCTCTCGGGGTTGCCCGAGCCGCAGCCAAGTATAATTGACGGCACATTCGTCGCCTTATACGGCGCGCCGCAGCCGCTCACCTTGCGAGCGATTATGCCGCCAATATCAGCAGTCAAACAAAACGGCAATGGAAAAATAGGAGATCAAATTATGTTGGAAGAACTTAAAAAACGCGTTTGCGAGCAAAATCTCGCGCTTGTAAAAAGCGGTCTCGTAGTGCTCACCTGGGGCAACGTGAGCGGCATAGACCGCGAAAAAGGTCTGGTCGTGATAAAGCCGAGCGGAGTCGCATACGAAGGAATGAACGCCGAAGACATGGTCGTCGTCGACTTGAACGGCAACGTCGTCGAGGGCAAGTACCGTCCTTCGTCCGACACGCCGACGCACATTCATCTGTACAAGGCTTTCGATGGTATCGGCGGCGTAGTTCACACTCATTCCGTATACGCGACGGCATGGGCGCAGGCGGGCAGGAGCATACCCGCTTACGGTACGACTCACGCAGACTGCTTTTACGGAGACGTTCCGTGCACGCGCGCGCTCACGGAAAGCGAGATTAAGTCGGAGTACGAACTGAATACGGGCAAGGTCATAGCCGAAACCTTCAAGGGCAGAGACGCTCTTGCCGTTCCTGCCGTGCTCGTCAAAAATCACGGCGTGTTCGCTTGGGGAGCAGGTCCCGAGAAAGCCGTCGAGTGCGCAGTGACGCTCGAAGCCGTCGCGCAAATGGCGAGCATCACAAAGAGCCTCGACGGCGGCGTAAAGCGCGCGGATAAATTTCTGCTCGACAAGCACTATACGAGAAAACACGGGAAGGACGCTTACTACGGACAGAAAGTTTGAAAACACTCTCATCGCCGCGGATGGGCTGCGTGCTTCGAGATTGCCTCGTCGAGTACGTAGAAGTACACTTCTTTCGGCAACTCGCCGCCTGTTGCCCGTCTGATGCGCGATTGTGTTTTCGAAAAGCTATATATAAATATTAAATAAAACGGGAGATAATCGGATTATCATGAAAAAATTATATTTTATTACGGGAAGCCAGGATCTTTACGGCGACGAGACTTTAAAGGAAGTTGCAAAGGACAGCAAGGAAATGGCGGCGTTCCTTACGAAGAAGACAGGAGATATTGCCGAAGTCGTGTGGACGGAGACGGTACGAAACTCCGACGAGGCGGAAAACATCTGTCTCAAGGCGACGGCGGACAGGGACTGCATAGGCGTCATAACCTGGATGCACACCTTTTCTCCGGCAAAGATGTGGATACGCGGACTGAAAGCGCTTACAAAGCCGATGCTTCACCTTCACACGCAGGCGAACGAAAAGCTTCCGTACGATACCATAGATATGGACTTTATGAACCTGAACCAGTCGGCGCACGGGGACAGGGAGTTCGGCTTTATATGTACCCGCCTCGGCATAAAACGCGAAGTGGTCGTCGGCTTTTACAAGCACGCGGACGTGGTGGAAAAGATCCGCGGCTTTGCCGAAGTCGCACTTGCGATGAACTACTCGAATAATCTTCGCGTGGCGATGTTCGGGAGCAATATGCGCGACGTTGCCGTTACCGACGGCGACAGGGTGGAGAGCGAGATCCGCTACGGCTGGAACGTAAATTACTACGGCATAGGCGACATCGTAGAGATAGCAAAGGGCGTAACGGGCAAAGAAATCGACGCGAAAATGGGCGAGTATGCAAATAAGTACGAGCTCGCGACAAAAGATACGGAAGCCGTGCGCGAACAGGCAAGATACGAGATCGCTCTCGAAAAGTTCATTGCACGCGAAAGGATAGGCGCGTTTACCGACAACTTCCAGGACCTTCACGGACTCAGACAGCTTCCGGGGCTTGCCGTGCAAAACCTCATGGCGGGCGGCGTCGGCTTCGGTGCGGAAGGCGACTATAAGACGAGCGCGCTTATGGCGGTGCTGTGCAAGATGGCGGAAAAGAGAAAGGGCGCGACGGCTTTTATGGAGGACTATACATACGACTTGACTGCGGGAAACGAAAAGGAGCTTGCCTCTCATATGCTCGAGGTCTCTCCCGTCTTTGCCGCCGACAAGCCTAAAATAGAGGTTCACCCTCTGGGTATCGGAGGAAAAGAACCGCCCGCCCGCCTTGTGTTCGACGGAATAGAGGGCGAGGGCATTGCCGTGTCCATGGTGGATATGGGCACGCACTTCAGGCTCATATGCGCGAAGATAAACCTCGTAAAACAGGAAAAGCCCATGCCCAAGCTTCCCGTCGCGCGGCTCATGTGGACGCTTGTGCCCGATTTCAAGACGGGCGCGGCGGCGTGGATCTATGCGGGCGGAGCTCATCATGCCGTGGTTTCTACCGCGCTCAAGGTCGAGGACATAAAGCTTTTTGCCCGTCTTACGGATACGGAGCTTGTAATTATAGACGAAAATACTCGGGTATAACGGGATTGCCTCCCGAATAAAATGCCAACCGTCTTTCCATCTGTGCGGAAAGGCGGTTTTCGTCAAAAATTTTAACCCAATTTTAACAATTCTATAGTGACATTATAACAAATCTATGTTATACTAATGTCGTGGAATTCGAAAAGGCTTTCGGATTTTTGCAACAACTTATGCAAAGGTAAGAAGAAACATTGAAAGAAAAGAATCAGTCGAGATTCAGCCGCGTATTCAGACCGCCCGTATGGGTGCTTTTTCCGCTGTATTTTGTCGCTGTCGCGGGCGTGGTCGTCGGCAGTCTTTTGTGCCTGTTGCAGGGGCTTCCCGAGTACTGCGGCGAGATCGCCTATGCAGCTTTGGGAATCGCGTTCTTCGTGCTGCTGTATGCGGTCATCGCCACGGTAAAACTAAAGGACGACATAAAGACGAAGTTCAAGGCATGGGCGGCAAAGTATACGTTTACGAACCGCATGGCTACGCAGTACGGCTATCGCACGGTGATTTTCGCCATGGGCTCTATAGTCGTAAGCTTTGCGTTCGCGGCTTTCAATGCCGTAATAGGCATAACCGAACGGTCTGTATGGAACGGAGCGCTTGCTGCATACTATTTTATTCTCATGACCATGCGTGCGGTGCTCGTTTTCTGGCACGGAAAAAAGCGCAGGCTGAAAAAACGCGAGACGCAGACCGAACTGAAGATAGGCGAGCTCAAGCGCTATCGCACCTGCGGCATATTGCTTCTCGTTCTGCAATTTGCGTTTTCGGCGGCAATAATTCAAGTCGTAATGTCGGAAAGAGTATTCGAACGTACGGGGCTTGTCATATATGTGACGGCGGTATATACGGTTTACAAGGTGACTATGGCGATAATCAATACGGTCAAAGCTCACAAAAACGACGATATGACGGTGCGGGCAATACGCTCGATAAATCTCGTGGACGCGCTTGTCTCCATTCTCGCACTCCAGACGGCTATGCTCTTCGAGTTCGGCGGAGAAGTCGACTATTCTTTCGCGAACGGTATGGTGGGTATGGGAGTGTGCGCGGTCGCGGCGATACTCGGCGTGTATATGATAGTCAATGCTCATCTCAAGATTAAGAAAGCGCGTAAAGGGCTTGAACTGCCCTCATATGAAACGTACACGGCGGACGAATATGAAGAATAAAAAACAACGGCAGATACGCGATCATAAAAATTACGACTACTTGACGATAACGGCAAAGGTCGAGCGCGAGGAGGAAATAATCGCTTCCTACGCAACGCTCGGCTGGGAGAAGGTCAAAGTCACGGAGGACAAGCGGTTTTTCGACCTCGACGTCGTGGAGTTCCGTCGCCCTCATAAGGTGGAAAACAAGGATAGACTCCAGCTTCTTCAGGTGAAGCTCGAGACCCTTCTCAACACTTACGGCGCGCTTCGTCACAAGAGAAAGGCTAAGTCTACGACTTTCGGTCTTTTCGGCGGGATTTTCGGCTGCATAGCCATCGCCGCGGGCATTGCGCTTCTCGTGACCGAGATCGGACAGCTTACGGCGACGATCGCCGGCATAATTCTGCTTATCGCAGGCGTCGCAGTGCTCACGGTAGTCGGCGTGTTTATGAGGCGCGTCATCGAGACGGAGGCACGGGATTATTCGGAAAGAATGACGTCGATCTTAAACGGTATCGACGACATTTGCAGACAGGCGAACGCCCTGCGCGAGGTGAGCGATGACAGAGCGTAAAAAGATAACCAAAAAGGTTCGGCGCTCGGGGCGGTATGCTTCCAACGACGCACGCATGGTAAGAATACGGACGGAAAGCCACGGTCTCGGCATTTTCAAGACGCTTATAGTCTTTCTCGCGATTGCTTTGCAGCTCGGTATTCTCGCGACGCTGTATTTCCGTTTCCTGTTTGCGTTCAGGTGGTATATGGTGGTTTCGCTCGTTCTCAGCCTCATTTCGTGCTTGCACGTGCTGTCGAGCAATCGCAACGGACAGTCCAAAGCGGTGTGGATATTCTTCCTGCTCGTCGGCTTTACCGTGGGCTATATCGTCTATTATGTGTCCGATGTGCGCGTGTTTTTCGGCAGAGCAAAGAAGAGGTATGCGAGGATCTTTTCCGAGACGGAAAAATACAAGGCGGAGAAATCGCATATCGAATGCGATAAGTCTACGGCGCTTTCGATGAACTTCTTGGAATCGGCGGGAGACTTCGGGGCATACGACGGTACCGACGTCGAATATTTCCCCTCCGGCGCAAGCTTTTACGACGATGTGCTCGAAAGGATAGAAAGGGCGGAAAAATTCGTGTTTATCGAATATTTCATTATTGCCGACGGAGTGCTTTTAAACAGATTTCTCGACGTGCTCGAAAGAAAGGCGGCGGAGGGCGTTGACGTAAGAATGATGTACGACGACCTCGGGAGCAACCGCACGCTTCGCCGCAAGACAAAAAAGCGAATCGTAAGGTCGGGAATAAAACTAACGGGTTTCAATCGCCTTACTCCGCGCTTCACCGTCGCCATGAATTTCCGCGATCACCGCAAAATAGTCGTTGTCGACGGAAAAACCGCATATACGGGCGGAAGCAATCTCGCGGACGAGTATATAAACGAAAAACGGATGTACGGCTATTGGAAGGACACGGGGCTCAGACTCGACGGAAAGGCGGTCGACGTGTTCACGCTTATGTTCCTTAGGCAATGGGAGTACGTCACGAAGGAAAAGCCCGACTACGAAAAGTACCTCGGACTTTATACGCCCACGGAAAATACGAGCGCCGTCGTGCCTTACGCGGACGGGCTCGACTATAAGGAGCCGATCGGCAAGGGCGTTTACGAGAGCATGATAGCTTCCGCACGCGAAAGGATATGGATAATGACACCGTACTTCGTGCCCGACGATACGATCACCGATTTGCTTGCCGAAAAGGCTCGAGCCGGCGTTGACGTGAGACTTATTTTGCCTGCTATTGCGGACAAGCCGTATGTTTACGCCGTATCGCGAGACAATGCCGAAAGACTCATACCTTACGGCGTAAAGGTCTACACCATGGACAACAGTTTCGTGCACAGCAAATTGCTTCTTACGGAAAACAACGTCGTCGTAGGCTCGATAAATATGGATCTTAGAAGCTTCTATCAGCAGTTCGAATGTGCCGTGTTTACGAACGACCCGAAAGCGGTCGCGCAGGTCGCAGACGATTTTGCCGTTACTTTCGGAGATTGCACTCTTCTTGACGGAAGCGGCAAGTACAAATTTATCAAGCGGATAATTGCCGGAGTGTTACGGATCTTTGCCCCGCTTATGTAGCTTTGAGGCGGAATACATCGCGAAATACTGCGTTGTCCTTACGCTTTTCTTCGGGTCATGTACAAATGAGTACACTTCCCTCGAAAATGCGCGGACGCCTTGTCTTTCGCGCGTCTGCCGCCTCAAAGAGCCGGCGAAAAAGAGACATCGCGAAATACTGCGTTGTCCTTACGCTTTTCTTCGGGTCATGTACAAATGAGTACACTTCCCTCGAAAATGCGCGGACGCCTTGTCTTTCGCGCGTCTGCCGCCTCAAAGAGCCGGCGAAAAAGAGACATCGCGAAATACAGGTTGTGCGAAACTAAAATATAATTTAAACAATAAAAAGGAGAGATCCGATGAACAACGAAGAAAACAACAAGGGCGGCGAGCTCGCGGAGATACTCGAGGAAGGTCTCGAGGAAAGCGGAGATATGTTCGGCGGCGAACTCATGAGCGTTTTGCAGGAAAGCGGAATGGCAAAGGCGATCGCGAAAGCCGTTACGCCCGAAATGCTTCTGCGCAGTACGAAAAAGATGATGTGGTCGATGGTGCGCTATCGCGAGCTTCAGATGATGTATAATTGCGCGCTCAAGGAGATAAAGACAAAGTTCGAAGTGCTCGACAGCGAATTCGAAGCTCGCTATAAGCGCAATCCGATAAATACGATCTCCACGCGCCTCAAAAGCACGGAAAGCATTGTCGATAAGCTCGAGCGTTACGGCAAGGCTCTTTCGCTCGAAAACATCATAAACTATGTGAACGACTTTGCGGGTATACGCGTCGTTTGCTCGTATATAGACGACATCTACCGTATTGCCGATTCGCTTTTGCGGCAGGACGACGTGACGCTCATAACAAAGAAAGATTACATAAAAGAGCCGAAGGGAAACGGTTACAGAAGTCTGCATCTCATAGTCAGCATACCCGTGTTCTTTGCCGCGCGCAGAGAGGAAATGAAAATCGAGGTGCAGATAAGAACCATTGCCATGGACTTTTGGGCGAGCCTCGAGCACCAGCTCAAGTACAAGTGCGAAGCGGAAAACAGGCGGGAGATAAACGAAGAGCTTTCCGCTTGCGCCGAGATAATAGCCTCAACGGACGAGCGTATGCTTGCGCTTCGCCGAAGAATCGAATCCGCTCAGGATATGCCGACGGAAGAGGACATACTTTTCGAAAGGCTCCGAAAGAGCATACTTTAGTACAAACGGGATAATTGAAAAAATTGCGACGGAAAGGTCGCAATTTTTTTATGCCGTTTTACTGACTTTTTTTTGTTTTTTGCGATATTTGTGCCGTTTGCGCCTCTACTTGTGACTGTTTTTATCCGTCCCGGATTTTATGTGTTATAGTTCTCGTGTTCAAATTCAAAGAGGAGGAGCATAAAGAGGAGACGGATAACGGAGAAGAGAGCCGAATATTTCGGCGGTATCATAGGCGGCGAAAATGCCGCACGGCAAAAAATGAAAAGGAGAAAACAAAAAAATGGTGAAAAGCAAAAAAGGCTTGATCGGCATAGTCGTATGCTCGGTCATACTCGTTGCCGCGATAGTGTTCAGCGCCGTATTCGGCGCCAACTTTACTGCTGTCGCAAACGCTTTCGCAACCCCGATCGCGGCGGTTACGAAAACACAGGCGAGTGCTCAAGGTACGCAGAAGGCGAAGGAAATCGAGGCGGAGGGCGCCGTTCTTCTGAAGAACGAGAACAATACGCTTCCGCTCAATACAAGCTCGGGCAAGACGAAGATCACATTGCTCGGTACGCGTTCGCATCACTACGTGTTGGGCGGTACGGGCAGTGCGGGCGGAAGAGACGACGCAAGCACGATCATGATGAACACGGCGCTGGACAATGCCGGCGTCGATTACAACAAGGCAGCATGGACGTGGCTCGACACGGCTCTCGGCGGCTCGCATACGAGCGCCGTCACGGAAACGGGCGTCTCGGTTTCGGACAGAGCGCGGCTCGCAAATGTCGATTGGACGTCCTATAGAACCATAGCGGAATTCGGTAAAGAGACATACGAGAGTAATGTCAAAAGCCTCATCGGCGATTACAAGACGGCTGTCGTAACTTTCGGTCGTACGGGTGCGGAAGGTGCGTCGCCGTCGCTCGACTATGACGGTAACGGCGATACGACGACGGGCAGACACTATCTCGAGCTCAACGAAGATGAAAAAGATCTGCTTAAATTCTGTAAGGACAACTTCGACAAAACCATAGTGCTTTTGAATTCGGCTGTTCCCATGGAAACGGGCTTCATAGACAACCCCGAGTATAACATAACCGCGGCGCTTTGGATAGGACATCCCGGCGAAGCGGGACTGCTCGCCGTCGGCGAAATTCTCGCGGGCGCGGTGAATCCTTCGGGACGCCTTGTGGATACCTATGCTTACGATATGTCCACCAATCCGACTTTCTGGTCGGCAAACGACCAGACATATGCAAACGTCGCAAGCAACAATGCGGGCAGAAAATACTACGAGTACAACGAGGGAATTTACGTTGGCTATCGCTATTACGAAACTGCTGATGCGGAAGGATACTTCGATTCCGACGCTTTCAAGGCAGTCAAGTGGAAGGGAAACCTCGTATCCGCTTCGAAGTATACGGCGGGAGACGACTATGCGGCAATGAAAACCGCGGGTCCGCAGATTACATATTCGGGCTATAACGAGGTCGTTCAGTTCCCGTTCGGCTACGGTCTTTCCTACACCGAGTTTTCGCAGACGGTAAAAAGCTCTTCCGTTGCCATGACTCCCGGCGAAAACAACAGTATCACCGTTACGGTAAAGAATATCGGCAACGTCGCAGGCAAGGCGACCGTTCAAGTCTATCTCGAAGCTCCGTACAGCACGGAAAAATTCGGTATTTCGGGCGTGGGGCTCGAACAGTCCAAGGTGTCTCTCGTCGGCTTCGCCAAGAGCAAGCTCCTTTCCGTAGGCGAGAGCCAAGATCTCACCGTGGAATTCAGCGCCGACGATCTTGCGACATACGACCAGTTCGGTCAGGGCTGCTATGTGCTCGAGGACGGAAAATACACGTTTCATATCTCCCCGAACGCTCACGGATGGGCAAACGAAGATGTATACGGTAAGGACTATGCGACTGTGGAGAACACGCTTTCCGCTCCCGTCATTTACAAGGAAAAGCCCTCTGATTTGATAAGCGGCGCAACTTATGTCGCAAAGCGCGTCGGAACAATGAACGGTATTACGGTCGAAGAACAGCTTTCCGCAGTCAACAGAATGAACGATATGACGGCGGGCGACGGAGCCATGCTCGTAAACGGCGGCGCGTCGGGAACCTATACTTACGGTTATCTTTCCCGTAAAGATTTTCATGCGGGAATGAAAGAAATAATGAGCTTCCAATATGATAAACCTCAAATGTCACGATTTGAAACATCGTATTTCCGCAATAAAAATCGGCGGCTCCGGAGCCGATTTTACGGACATCGAGCAGGCAGTCGACACATACGACAGCTTTATTAAGACGGGAAACGAGGATCTCGATATAGTCCTTGCGGAAAAGAGTTTGTATTGCAAAAAGTACGGTATTCAGCTAAGCTGTATTATAGACGGAGAAAAACTCGGGTTTATGTCGCCGGTCGATATATATGCGCTCTTCGGCAATGCGTTCGACAATGCCATAGAGGCCCTTAAAAATGTGCCCGAAGAAAAGCGAGTCGTAAGTTTGACCGTGCAAAAAAACGGTCGCTTTCTCGGTATTCGAATGGAGAACTACTGCGAGACGGTGTTGCAATTTGCCGACGGTTTGCCTGTTACCGTCAAACAGGAAAAGAACTTTCACGGATACGGCATGAAAAGTATTCGTTATATTACCGAAAAATACGGCGGCAATCTGTTGGCGGAGCAAAGCGGAGATATGTTTGTGCTCGGTATAGTGTTTGCGGCGGATAATTTGCTTAAATAAGAAAATCGCCTTGAAAATCGAGGCGATTTCTTCCCGTATTCTTATGTCAAAAGGAGAGAGGAACGAGCCGGCTATTTGCCTTTCGGCGTTTGGGTTTCGGTCGTATTTAAAACGTCTTTGAGCTCCTTTTGCAAAAGCTCGATCTTTTCCTTTATGCGTGCGGCTTTTTTGAGCACCGAGGACGGAAGCTTACTCATGTCGGCGATATGCCGTGCGAGCTTGTCCTCGTCGCTTTCGAGAGCCGCTATGTTGTTTTCAAGCTTGCTCTCGGCGTTCTCGGCAGTCGTCTCCGAAACGGTTTCGCGGTTTTCCCGCGTGTTGGTCGCCTGTTCGTTTGCGTTCGAGGGGGCGGCGTCTTCGCTCTCTGCGCGCTCTATTTTCTTTATGGGGGCAAGTTTGGGGAGAATTGCGTGTTCGGATTTTTCGGTTGTCGCGGCGTCGCTTGCTAAAGCGGGGGAGGGCGGTTCGCTGTTTTCCGCAGTGCTTTCGCTCGACGGCAGAAGTAAGCGGTTTTCTTTTTCGGGCGGAGCGGGCGCGAATTTGTCGTCGTCCGCCGCAAATTCGGGTATGTCCTCGAACAGCAAGACGGTGCGAGCAAGAGCTTTTTTAAGGTTGTTTTTGACGCGCGAGGATTTGTCGCCGTTGGATTTCGCCGTACTCTTTTTTGTAGTCGTTTTCTTTTCGGGCGGAGCTTGGTTTGCTTTGGCTTCCATTTCGGCGCGTGCCGCCGCCTTTTCGGCTTCTATCGCGGCGCGTGCCGCTTCCGCCTCTGCGGCGATCACCGCTTTTGCCGCGAGCATTTCAGCTTCGATTGCCGCGCGCGCGGCGCTCATTTCGGCTTCCACGGACACCTTTTTGACTGCTTTGCTCGCGTCCTTTTTGACCGGCTCGGGCTTAAGTTTTTTGACCGGCTCGGGCTTTCTCTTTTCGGAAGCTTCTTTTTTCGGTGGGCGGTCTTTCTTTTCGGAGCGTCCTTTTCGCTCGGTCTTTTTTGGCTTTTCGTCTTTCTTCGGTTTGTCGGGTCTCGGTGTTGCGCCTCTCTTTACGAGCGTTTTGGGTTTGCCCTTGACTTTGAGTTCGCGCTTTACCTGCTCGGCGTCGACGACGGGGATCTCTTTTCCCTCGCTCTCGACACCCATATAGACTATAGATTCGTTGAGGCATACGAACAGATCTCCCGATTCGTCGGTAACGAATGCTTTTTTCGCCGCCTCGAACAACCTTGCGCCGCCCGTGCGGCTGTAGTCGAATCGGAATCCTCGCGAGGGAGCAAACAGCGCAAAAAACAGCGCTTCGATAAAAGTCGAGGTCGAGCGGAAAGGGCATAGCAGGAAAATTTCGCCGAAGAAGTAGGTCATACTCATGGCAAAATCCTCTCGACTGACGTCGGGCGCTGCGGGCGTGTCCGCAAGCTTTCCGAGCAGTCGCTTCATCGAGCCGGCTATCAGGGAGGCGTCGGCAAAGCTCGAGCCGTTCAGCTCGGCGGAAGAGGTGCGCAATTTGCCTGCGTCGGGACGTATGCCGTCGAATATGAATCCGTGGAGTTTCAAAAGCGCGTTCGCGTCGAACTCGTCGAAAGGACGGGAAAGGACGTGCAGCATACGGAAGAATATCTTATCCGAGTCCGAACCCGTTCGGCAAGCCGCGCGTATATCCTTTTTGCCGCCGAGATATAAAGGCGCGTCGAGTAAGGCTTTGCCGGACGGCGTCGCGGGCAACATGGACAAAATAGCCGCGGCGTTGTTTATTAAGCTGTCATATCTTTTGACTGACATATCTTAAGTATAACATAAAATGTCGACGTTTGCAACATCTTCGCACTTTCTTTTCGCCGTTGCATAAAATTATATTGCGGAGCGTTTTTGCGGTACATAAGTCGCGCCCCTTTGGGATATACGGGACGGGTTTATAAAATTCTCGAAAACCGCCCCAAAGCGCTTGAAAAATTGCGAGGAATGAGTTAGAATATTATGTGTGAGAGTGTACGCGTTGTATGTGATGTGAGCCTTAAGCCGTATACGACGTTCGGCGTGGGCGGTAAGGCAAAGCGGCTCGTGCTCGTCGAGGACGGCTCGTCGCTTTTAAGTGTGCTCGAAGGCGAAAAAGATCCGACCGTCATCGGCGGAGGAAGCAATCTTTTGATAGGCGACGGCGGAGTAAAGCAGAGCATGGTGCGTTTTGCGTCAAACAGTGCCGAGCTCGAGAAAACCGACGACGGCGTCTATTATGCGAGCGGAGCGGCGTTTCTGCCGAGGCTTGCAAGGCGCGCGAGCGAGCTCTCTCTCGGCGGCATAGAGTTTGCGTGCGGTCTGCCGGGTACTCTCGGCGGAGCCGTCAAGCAAAATGCGGGCGCGTACGGCGGCGACATATCCTCCGTCCTCGCGTATGCCGACGTGTTTTCGGAAGGTAAGGTGCAAAGGCTGTCTGCTTCGAAGCTCGGCTTTGCCTATCGCTCGTCTTCGTTCGACGGCGTAATAGTCGGCGCGGCGCTGCGCCTTCGCAAAAGGCAGAGAGAGGACATAGAGCTCGATATGGCAAAGTTTTCGGAGCGCAGAAGGGCAAGTCAGCCCTCCGGCAAAAGCGCGGGCTGTATATATAAGTCTTACGGCGGCGTGCCCGCATACCGCTATGTGATAGGCGTCGGGCTTGCGGGAAGAAGAATAGGCGGCGCGTATATATCCGAAAAGCACGCGAACTTCATAATCAACGACGGCACGGCGACTGCGCGCGACGTGTTGAAGCTTATGGAAGAGACGGAAGAAAAGGTTTACGAAAGATACGGCGTGCGGCTTGAGAGAGAAGTGAAGCTTATAGGAGAGTTTTAATGGCGTATTTCGGCGACTATCATACCCATACGACTTACAGTCACGGCAAAGGCACTGTCGAGGACAATGTTCTTGCCGCGCTCAAATGCGGATTTAAGGAGATAGCCATAACCGATCACGGCTTCCACCACATGACCTACAACGTGCGCAGAATGGACTGGCCGTACATAAGGCGCGACGTCGAACTCATGCGGAGAAAATATCCTATGATAAAGATACTTCTCGGGCTCGAGAGCAACCTCGTGTCCGCAACGGGCGGAGTGGACATAACGCCCGCGGATATGGACATACTCGATATTCTTGTGTGCGGCTATCACAAGTTCATACGCTCGGACAGGTTCGGGGATCAGTTCGGATTTTTCCTGCCGAACTTCGTGCTTTCGACGATCGGCAAAAACAGCAAAAGACTCATTGCGAAAAACACGGACGCATATATAAAGATGCTCGAAAAATACGACGTGGACACCATTTCGCACATCTGCTGTACGGCGCCCGTGGACGTATACGAGGTGGCGAAAGCCGCCGCGCATTACGGCACGCTCATAGAGATAAACAATAAAAATATCCGCTCCTCGACTCTGTGTTCGTCATGTTCGGACGCGGAGTGGGAAAAGATATTAAAGTCTGACGCGGAGTTTATAGTCGACTCCGATGCGCACAAGCCGTCGGCGGTCGGCGGCTTCGAAAAGGCGGACAAGCTTATCGACAGAGTGGGTATCCCGCGCGAGCGCATCGCGAATTGGGAACGCACTCCCGTATTTCGCAGTCATAAGGCAAAGGAAGAGATCCTGCGTGCGGGCGAAAAGACGATCGGAGACGCGCATTGAACTATACGAGCAGGACAAAACAGATAATATGCGAGACAAAGCTCGAAAAGGGTTGCGAGCTTTCTCTGCTTTCTGCCGTCATTCACACCTGTTCGACGCTTTCGCGCTCGTGCGGCGGCACGCGGCTTACGCTTACTTCGTCGAACGAAAGCTTGCACGAGCTTGTCTTTTCGATTCTCGGCAGTACGGAGCTCGGCGTCGATATCGAGGCGGAGCGGAGCGGAAGGGACACGGTCGTCACTTCGGGAGCAATGGAGCTTTTGGAGCGTGTGCGGATAGTGGGTCTCGACGGCGAAGGAACTCTTTCGTTTGTGCACGGCATAGCCAAGGAGCTTATAAACACCGAGGCGAAACGTACGGCATATCTGAAGGGCGTATTTCTCGGCGCGGGAAGCTTTTCTCCGTCGGCGTGGCATCTCGAAATAGGGGTGAGCGACTTTAGCTACGCCGAGGCTATAGAAAAGCTCATCGCGGGTTTCGATTTGAGCGCGCACGTATTCGGCAGAAAGGATAAGTATATCGTTTACATCAAGAAAAGAGAGGACATATGCGGCTTTTTCGGCTGTCTCGGCGCTACGGGCATAATGTTCGAACTTTTGGAGACGTTAAACCGAAACAAGACGAAAAAGAGCTCGTCGGGTACGACAAACCTCGAGGTGTCCAACCTCATGCGCACGATAGACGTGAGCGTCGAACAGATCGAGGCGATAAAGCTCATAGAAGAAAAGAAGGGGCTGTCCTCACTCGGAGACAAGCTTTACGAGGTGGCGAAGCTCAGGCTCGGCGACGCGGAACTGTCCTACGACGATATGGCGGCGAAGCTCGGAATTTCCAAAGGGAGCGTGAAATACAGGCTCAAAAAACTTATGGGAATTGCCGAAACTTTGAGAAGCGAGCCTTAGGCGTACCGCACAAGACAGTGTTTTTAAATGCATAAGAAAGGAGATTGCCGCAGTAAATATGGAACCGTTCGTACATCTTCACGTTCATACGCAATATTCTCTTCTCGACGGCGCTACGCGCATAGAGAACATTTTTCAGCGCGCTCACGAAATGAATATGCCTGCCGTCGCGATAACCGATCACGGCAATATGTACGGAGCGCTCGAGTTCGTAAAGGCTGCCGTGCGCTTTACCGACCCGAAAGCCGATCCGTTCAAGTTCCTCGAGGACGGCAGGGAATTTAAGGTAAAGCCCATAATAGGCTGCGAAGTTTATATGTGCGAGAATATGCTTGTCAAAGAGAGCGTCGGGGGTAAAGCGCCGAAGCTCAATCACCTCGTGCTGCTTGCGAAAAACGAAACGGGCTATAAAAACCTCGTAAAGATCGTTTCCATAGGCTATGTGGACGGCTTCTACCATAAGCCGAGAATTGACTTTTCGGTGCTCGAAGGGCGTACGGAGGGGCTTATATGTCTTTCCGCCTGTATCGCGGGCGTAATACCGCAGGCGCTCTTAAAAGGGGACGAGGAAAAGGCTCAGGCTCTCGTCGAAAAATTCGTATCGCTTTTCGGCGAGGACTTTTACATCGAAATACAGGATCACAACATACGCGATCAGAAAATAGTTTTGCCCCGTCTCGTCGCGCTTGCGAGGAAAAACAACATAAAGATCGTCGCGACCAACGACGTGCACTATTTGAGAAAGCGCGACAGCACGATGCAGAAGATGTTGCAGTGCATTTCCTTTCAGAACACGATGACTTACGAAGAGCCTACGGACGAGGATTCGGATATGCCGCTCTCTCTTGCGGGCGAGGGGGTAAACGACGACGGCTATTTCCCGACTAAGGAATTTTATATGAAGAGCGGCGACGAAATGGCGCGCCTTTTCCCGTCCGTTCCCGACGCGATAACCAATACTCTCGAGGTCGCGTCGAAATGCTCGTGTAATTTCTACCGCAAGGAGCCGCTCATGCCGCGCTATATCCCCGAGGACGGAAGCGACGCATACGATTTCCTGCGCAAACTCACATTCGACGGACTGAAGAAAAAGTACGGAACGCTCACCGACGAGATAGTCGAGCGCGCGGAGTACGAGCTCGGAATAGTCAATCAGCTCCATTTCGTCGAGTACTTTCTAATCGTCTGGGACTTCATACATTGGGCGGAGACTCAGGGCATACCCGTAGGACCGGGTAGAGGCAGCGGCGTGGGCAGTATAGTCGCGTACGCCATAGGCATCACGAAAGTCAATCCGTTGAAGTACGCGCTCATATTCGAGCGTTTCCTCAACCCCGAACGCGTCAGCAATCCCGACTTCGACATAGACTTCTGCGTGGACAGGCGCGAGGACGTCATAGAATACGTGACCCGAAAATACGGGGAAGAGAACGTTTCGCAGATAGTCACCTTCGGCACGTTGAAGGCGAAAGCGGCGGTTAAGGACGTCGGCAGAGTTTATTCCCAGCCTTTTTCCGAGACGCAGAAGCTCACAAAGCCCATACCGAACATAATGGGCAAACTCAAGCTGTCCAATCTGCTCGGCAAGCCCGACAAGGACGGAAACGACGTGAGCAATCCCGACCTTAAATCCATGTACGAGGCGGACATCATGAACAAGCGTATTCTCGACATGGCAATGGAAATAGAGGGTATGCCGAGGCAGACGGGTATGCACGCCGCAGGCGTTATCATATGCCGCGACAAGATTTCCGACCACGTTCCGCTCACCCGTACAAAGGACGGCGTAATTACCACTCAGTTCAACATGATAGAGTGCGAGGAGCTCGGACTTCTCAAGATGGACTTCCTCGGACTTCGCACGCTCACCGATATAAAGAAGGCAATAGATCTCGTCAAGGAAACCAAAGGCATAGACGTGGATTTCTACGGACCCGACGCCACTTACGACGACCCCGGCGTGTTCGAGCTCATCTCGAGCGGCGACACGCACGCTGTGTTCCAGCTCGAAAGCGAGGGCATGAAAAAGTTCATGCGCGACCTCAAGCCGACCTCGCTCGAGGACATCATCGCGGGAATTTCGCTCTACCGTCCGGGACCCATGCAGTACATCGACAAGTACGTCGAAAACAAGCGCAGACCCGATAAGATAATTTACGATCATCCGCTTCTCGAGCCCATACTTTCGGTCTCGTACGGCGTAATGGTATATCAGGAACAGGTCATGAAAATGGTGCAGGATCTTGCCGGTTACTCCATGGGACGTGCCGACAACGTGCGCCGAATGATGAGCAAGAAAAAGCACGACGCCATGGCAAAGGAGCGCGTGGTCTTTCTCCACGGTTCGGACGAGGGCGGCGTGCACGTCGACGGCTGTATAGCGCGCGGTGTTCCCGAAGAGGTGGGAAACAAGATATTCGACGACATGACGCAGTTCGCTTCGTATGCGTTCAACAAGTCCCATGCGGCGGCTTACGCATATCTCGCATACCAGACGGCATATCTCAAGCGGTATCATACGGTCGAGTTCGTAACCGCCGTACTCAACAACCGCATAACCAACATCGAGGAGATACGAAACTATCTCACCTATCTGCGCGAAAAGGACATAAAAGTGCTTCCGCCCGACATCAACCGCTCCAAAGGCTATTTCACGGTCGAAAACGGCAGCGTCCGCATAGGCATGGCGGCGATCAAGAACGTCGGTATGCCGATAATAGACGCTATAGTCGCCGAAAGGGAAAAGGACGGAGAGTTTAAGGATTTCGTCGAGTTCGTCAACAGAATGAGCTCGGTCACGCTCAACAAAAAGATGCTCGAAAGCCTCATTTTCGCAGGTACGTTCGATTGCTTCGGTCTTGCCCGTTCCCAGCTCATCGCCGTATACGAGCAAGTGCTCGACAGGGCGGCGCGCGACAGAAAGGTAAAGCTCACGGGGCAGCTTTCGATGTTCGACGGACTCGGCGTGTCGGAAGAGGTAAACAAGTTCGAATATCCTAAAATGCGCGAGTATCCGCTCGCCGAAAAACTGCGCAGGGAAAAGGAAGTCACGAGCATATATCTTACCGGACATCCGCTCGAGGAATACAAGGGCTATCTCAAGGACTTCGAGTACAACACGTCGATGTTTGCGCCCTCTTCGGACGATGAAGACGAATCGGAAGAAAAGACTTCTCTCGACGGAAGCACGGTCACTCTCGGCGGTATGCTCATAGAGGCGGGAAAGAAGTTCACGAAGGACAACAAGGAAATGGGTATAGGCAAGCTCGAGGATCTGTACGGAACGATAGACCTCGTACTTGCAGGCTATAAGTATCAGCAGTTCCGAACCGTTTTCGAAAAGGACAAACTCGTATCGGTGACGGGCAGACTGCGCATAACCGATCTCGGCGCATCCGTTTGGGTGGACAAAATCGAGGAGTGGAACGTCAAAGCCGAAACCGTGCGGCACAAAAAGATGTGTATGTACTATTCGTTCAAGGACAATCCGCCCAAGCTCCTCGAGGACATACAGGACATACTGCTCGTATATCCCGGCGAGGATAAGACGTACGTCAAGAATACCGACGACGGCAAAATTTATCCGCTCGGAATAGGCGTGGATTGCACGAGAACCATGCTCGCCGAGCTTTCGGGGCTGTTGGGGGCGGAGAATATTAAAATAGCGGAAGAATAAAAAGCACGCTTAAACAGTAGATTTTTTTCATAAGATATGATAAAATATACGAGCATAAGCTTACAGTAAAAGCTGTAGATTTTCAGCGAGGTGGACGGAATGAAAAGAATAGGTATTTTGACAAGCGGAGGCGACGCACCCGGCATGAACGCCGCGATTCGCGCGGCGGTGCGTTACGGCATATATGCGGGTATGGAAGTGTTCGGCATAGAGCGCGGCTATACGGGACTTTTGGAGGATAAGTTCGTCCTCATGAGTATGCGCAGCGTTTCCGACATAATACAGCGCGGAGGAACCATTCTAAAGACCGCGCGCTGTCCCGAATTCAAGACGAAAGAGGGTCAGGCGACGGGCATAGAAAACCTCAAAAAGCACAGCGTCGAGGGACTTATAGTCATAGGCGGCGACGGCTCTTTCATGGGCGCGAAGGCGCTTAGCGAACAGGGCTTTCCCGCGATCGGCATACCGGGAACGATAGACAACGACCTTGCGTATACCGATTATACGCTCGGCTTCGATACGGCTTGCAATACGATACTCGACGCGATAAACAAGATCCGCGACACGATGAGCTCGCACGAGCGCGTGAGCATCATTGAGGTTATGGGCAGAAACTGCGGAGATCTCGCGCTTCATGCTGGACTCGGCGGCGGTGCGGAAGTAATAATCGTGCCCGAACACACAGTGGACATAAACAGGATTGCCGAGCGTCTGCTTGCTTCGAAGGCCCGCGGAAAATCCTCGGCGATCGTCATGCTCGCGGAAGGCGCGGGACACGCGGACGATATAGCGGCGCAGATAAAGAACGCCACGAACCTTTCGGTGCGCTCGACGGTACTCGGACATCTCCAGCGCGGAGGCTCTCCGAGCATGAAGGACAGATTCCTCGGTACGAGCTGGGGCGTGCACGCCGTCAAGCTTCTCGAGAAGGGCATAGGCAACCGAATTTGCGGCATACGCGATAATAAGATATACGATATGGATATCGTCGAAGGCTGCAATATGAAAAAGCCGTTCGACCTCGAGCTGTATAACATGGCTTCGATAGTGTCGAGATAATATGAATAAGGCGGAGTTTAAGGCTCAGTGCGAAAAAGCGAACGCGTCCCTTACGTCGTTCGCCTTTTCCGATGACGCAAAGTCCGATCTCAAAAGAGTAAACGACGGCATAAAAATGGTTCGCGTGACGAGGATAGTAAAGCGCGCTCGCATGATGGTGGGCGCGGGAGTTACTATGTTTGCGGGCGCGGGCGTAATTACGGGCGGCATAATTTCCCGCGATAACGTCATGCTTGTCATATCGATAATCTTCGGTGCGATACTGCTTTTTGTCGGCGTGATGTGGTTTTTATCTTTGAGAAGCGCCGTAACGCATAAGGCAATATGCGTCGTTGCGGACGGAAAAGTGCAGGAGTATATATACTCTAAGCGCGGCGTGTTTATATTCAATACGGTGGAAACCGAGCTTATCTGCGATAGGGACAGAGTATCCAAAAAGAAGCACGAATATGTAAAGTACGAGCCGAGCTATCCGTACGTCGACTTTCTCGACAGGGACTTTTCCAACTTTTTGAAGGCGCGAACGGGCGAGGGCTATGACGGCGGCGAGGTTTACGAGCACGACAGGGAAAACGGTGCGATTTACGCATATACGGACGAGAGCAAGAAGAAAAAGAAGTTTGCGCTTTGCTTCGACGGAAATATGCCTTACAAAATGGAATATCTGACGCGTGAGAGCTATGTATATTCTCACATGAACGACGCGGGCGAGACCGTATATTTGCCCACGGCAGTGCGCGGCAGGCTTACTCCTCCGCCTTTTCTCAACGTCGAATATGTCGATTTTTCCAAGGACTACGGTATGCTATGGGCGAGACTTTGACGAAAAAAGTCAATCTACAAAGAGAACTCGAGAAAATGCTGCCCGATATTCGGGGCGGCATTCTTTTGCATTGTTGCTGTGCGGCGTGTTCCACGTCCTGCCTCGAGTATCTCAAAGATAAGGCTCGCGACGTTTCGCTGTACTACTTCAATCCGAATATCGACACCGAAAGGGAGTACGAATTGCGTGCGAGCGAGCTCGGGCGTTTCGACAGGGAAGCCGGCTATGACTATCCGCTTTATATAGAAAAGTACGAGCCTCAAAAGTTTTACGACGCCGTTTGCGGACTCGAGAACACGGGCGAGGGCGGCGAGCGCTGTAAAAAGTGCTTTGCTTTGCGGCTCGGGGCGACGGCGAATAAGGCGGCGGAGCTCGGCAAAAAATACGTTATGACGACGCTTTCCGTATCTCCGCACAAGGACGCGGCTCTGCTGTACGAAATAGGCAAAGAAGTTTGCGAGGGGACGGGCGTCACGTTTTTGCCGTCGGACTTTAAAAAGGGCGGCGGCTTTGTACGCGGGGGAGAGCTGTGCAAAGCGTACGGCATATACCGTCAGTCGTACTGCGGTTGCGTGTTCTCTAAGAGAGAACGCGGACTTTGAAGCCGTCGAAAGATTCACGCGTGCAAACGGAGAACGGTATAGTTGACTCTACTCGAGGAAAAGATAAATAATCTGCCCGAACAAAGCGGCGTGTATATCATGCGCGGGCAGGACGGCGAAGTGATTTACGTCGGCAAAGCGGTCGTCTTGAAAAACCGAGTACGGCAGTATTTTCGCAATTCCAAAAAACACCCGAAAGTTCAGGCTATGGTGGATAACATAGCCGACTTCGACTATATAATCACGCTCAACGAAAAGGACGCGCTCTCGCTCGAGAACAATCTCATAAAAAAGTATAAGCCCAAGTATAACATTCTTTTAAAAGACGACAAGACAAGCCCTTTTATTAAGATCGATCTTAAGGAAGAGTTCCCGACCGTAGAGGTCACGCGCAAGGTCAGAAAGGACGGGGCAAAGTATTTCGGTCCGTTCATGACGGGGGTGGGCGTATGGGATATAGTCGCCGTGATCCGCTCGGCTTACGGGATGCGCACCTGTCCGAAAAAGCTCAAAAAGAACGGGCGCGAGTGCCTTAACTATCATATAGGACTTTGCCGTGCGCCGTGTACGGGGCGCATAGACAAGGACGAATACGACGGGATCGTAAAGAACGTCATGGCGTTTCTTTCGGGGCGGGACGATACCGCCGAGAAGCTCATAGAGGATAAAATGCGCCGTGCCGCCGAAAACGAACAGTTCGAGCAGGCGATATTCTACCGCGACAAGCTCGAAATGCTTAAAAAGATGAAGGAGCGAACCGTCGGCGATCTCACCGACGTATTCGATCTCGACGCGTTTGCGTATGCGAGTAGCGGAGAGTACGGTTGCGTATCCGTCTGCATAGTTCGCGGCGGCAAGATGATGGGCGTGAAAAATTTCGTCATACCCGACGTATCTCTTTCGGAGCGCGACGCCGTCGAGGGGTTTATGCCGCAATACTATGCCGGCACGAACGCCGATTTGCCGCCCCAGATCTGCGTGCCGTTCGAGCGTGAGATCGAAGGCGAAGACGCGCTCAAAGAATATCTGTCCGCGCTTAAAGGCGTAAAAACGCAGATCGTTTCTCCGAAAATCGGGTTGAAGCACAAACTTATGGAGACGGCTCGGGAGAATGCGGAAGACTATCTCGTCAAGTCGTCGGAAAAGAACCGCCGCGAACACGATATGACCGAAGGCGCGGCAAAACGCCTTGCCGAGATTCTCGGGCTAAAAAGCGCGCGCAGAATGGAGTGCTACGACATTTCCAATATAAGCGGCGTAGACAAGGTCGCTTCCATGGTCGTATTTATCGACGGGCGAAAGGCGGCAAGCGAATACCGAAGATTCAAGATACGAACGGTAGAGGGCGCAAACGACTTCATGAGCATGAACGAAACCATACGTCGCCGTTTTGCGCGTGCTTCCGCGGGAGACGGAAAGTTTGACGAACTTCCCGATCTCGTAGTGATAGACGGCGGCAAGGGACAGCTTTCCGCCGCTTACAGCGCGGCGGCGAGCGAGGGCTACGACATGCCGATGATAGGACTTGCCAAGCGCGAGGAGGAAGTCTATACGGTGTTCGACGAACAACCGATAATTCTTTCGAAGTCGAGCTATCCGTTGAAGCTGTTGCAGCGCATACGCGACGAAGCCCACCGCTTCGCGATAACCTACCACAGAAATCTCCGCGCAAAGCGCTATCGCAGCGGGCTCGAGGACATACCCAATGTCGGAAACGTCAGGCGCGCCGCTCTTTTAAAGACGTTCGGCTCGCTCGAGGCGATCGCCGCGGCAAGCAAAGAACAGCTTGCGAGAGTGGAGGGCATGGACGCCCGCGCTGCAAAAAGCGTTTACGAACACTTTCATTCCGAAGCGGCGGACGGAGAAGAATAGAGAAAAACGTGCGCCGCAGAGTATGCGTTGGGCTTGCTTTTGTCGTGTTTTTGTATTATAATGAAACCATGAAGTACAAACTTATAGTTTCCGATTTCGACGGCACGCTTTGCCGCTCGGATAATACGGTGTCGGAGCACAGTCGCGCTGTCATAGACGAATATTTCAAAAGAGGCGGAGTGTTCACTCTGTCGTCCGGGCGCAATACGATTTCGCTCCGCTCGCGCCTCGTATCGGCAGGGTTAGAAAAAAGAGATATACCTCTTCTCGGACTTCAGGGCTCGGTAATAGAGGACAGTCTCACGGGCAAAGTTCTGGAGACGACAACGCTCGGAAAGGAAAAGACGTTGTGGTTTGCGGGCGAGTGCGAAAGGCTCGGGCTTTACTACCATGTCTATACGCCGACCGAAATCTACAGTTCTTCGCCGAATGAGTACAGCGACTTTTATACGAACATGACGGGCGTAGGAATGAAGTTTGTCGGAAGCGTCAAGGAGTTTATCGAGAAAAGCGATTCGGATTTCGTAAAGCTCTTTGCGGTCGCCGAAAAGGGAATGAACGTGACGCTCGCCCGCGAGCTTAAAAAGCAGGCGCCGAGCGGAGTGGAGCTGTTCACTTCGGGGCCGTTCTTCTTCGAGTGCATAAGCTCGCTTGCGGGAAAAGGCAACGGACTTAGAAAAGCGGCGGCGCTTTTGGGCGTCGATATTTCCGAGACGGTTGCTTTCGGCGACGAAATGAACGATAAGTCCGCGCTCGAAGCCGCAGGGCTCGGGGTGGCAATGGGCAATGCGCGTGACGAGCTTAAAGCAGTTGCGGACATCGTCGCGCCGACAAACGACGAAGACGGCGTGGCGCAGATCATAGAAAAGTATTGTTTATGAAAATCATGACCGATATATGAGGTGAAATAATGGATATCGACAACGAGTTGGAAGAGAACGAGACGGACGTGAGCGTCGAAGAGTTTTCGAGGCAATTGGGGCTTGAAATCTTACATTCGTGTAAAAGCGGGACCGTGCACATGGCGACGCTCAACATAAATCGTCCGGGGCTTCAGCTTTCCGGTTATTACGAGCATTTCGGCAAGGACAGAGTGCAGGTAATAGGCGAAATGGAAACCGCATATCTGAAGCAGCTTAAAAGCGGGGAAAGGCTGAAAGCGCTCGAAAAGCTGTTTTCATACAGCTTCCCCTGTCTTGTCATATCGAGCGGTCTCGAGCCGTGCTCGGAGATTCTTGCGTGTGCCGAGAAGTACGACAAGACGGTGCTACGCAGTCAACAGCGCTCGACGATGATAATAAACGGGCTGTCGATATATCTCAACGAATTGCTTGCTCCGCGAATAGTCTTGCACGGGGTTCTCCTCGATCTGTACGGCGTGGGAGTGCTCATGACGGGCAAATCGTCCGTCGGCAAGAGCGAAACAGCGATCGAGCTTATCCAGCGCGGACACCGTCTTGTCGCCGACGACGCCGTGTGCATAAAACGCGTGTCCGACAGGCTTGTCGGGTCGTCGCCCGAACTCATACGCTATATGATGGAAGTGCGCGGCATAGGCATAGTCGATATACGCAGGCTTTACGGCGCGGGAGCGGTCAAGCTCACGAAGGTAATAGATATGGTCGTAAATCTCGAGAGCTGGGACGAGGAGAAGGAGTACGACCGTCTCGGCGGCAGTACGGCGACGAAAGACATCCTCGGCATAGAAATTCCCAGCTATACAATTCCCGTAAAGTCGGGTCGGAACCTTGCGGTCATTCTCGAGGTTGCCGCGCGCAACCACCGCATAAAGGGCATGGGCTTCGATATAGTCAAGGAGCTCGAGCGTCGCCAGATGTCTGCGAGCGACAACGATATATGGCAGGAGGACTGAAATGGCGGGTATAGAGCTTGTCGGAAAAATAGGCTCGATGGCGCTCATAGAGCGCGGCGACATAGATTACAACAAATTCGCGCGCATAGGAAGACAGCTTCGTCCGGGGATGGTTTGGGTCACTTCGGGTGCGACCGAAATAGGCAGGCTCGATTATATGCGTCGCACGGGCGTAGAGCTTACGGGCGATAAGGACGAGATAAAGACCGATTACGCCGCGCAGGGACAGAGCGTTCTCATGCAGACGTATAGAATGTTCATAGACGAAAAGTATTCGGTGCGCCAACTTCTCGTCGAGCACAGACATTTCAACGATCCCGCAAAGCGCCGCCACATAGCCGATATGTTATTGCGCTCGGCAGAGCAGGGCGCGATCCCCATCGTAAACTACAACGACGCAGTGTCTGCGGAAGAGAACCGCAAAATGGAGATAGAAAAGCTCAAGGAGTCGAAGGGCGACGTGTGCGAGCTGGTCGACAACGACGAGACGGCGGCTCGGATCGCCTGTATGGTCGAGGCAAAGACCCTTCTCATTCTCTCGACGCTCGACGGAATTTTTTACGACGTCGGGGACAAAGGCTCGCTCATAAAAAGTATCTGCGGCAAGACGAAGGAAGAGACGATAAGTCTCATAGACGAGGCAAAATCGCGCTGCAGGGGCACTTCGCGCATGGGTTCGAACGGTGCGTCGGCAAAGCTCGAGTATATAAAGCCCTGCGTCTTGAGCGGTACGAAAGTCATAATTGCGTCGGCAAAGTACGACATTTCCGACATACTTTCCGGCTCCGCCCCGAGGACGGTAATAGGGTAGAGTCTGCAATGAATAAAAGCCCCGTAAATACGCGCAAGGGTGCGATAAAATTTGCCGCGGTTTCCGAATTGCGGCATTCAAAATAAATTACGTTAGATAATAATAAATTTTTGTTTGGAGTATTAAATGTGAAAAATAAAAAATTAACTGCGTTAAGCTGGAAAGGGGTAATTCTGTCTATTATAGTGCTTGCTACATTCGGATTTATCGCCGTTAAGGCTACGTTGGATTATATTTATTGTAAAGAGCTTCAGGCGACAGTAGATAAGGGCATCGTAGTTGAAGCCGAAATTGTTGCATTAAAGCATAAATCCGGCGGAGGACATGGTTCTCTCTATTATATCATGTATCGTTATGTCGATGAAGACGGCATAGTATATGAAAGTTATTGCGGTCGTGGCGGTGGCGATTATTGGGAGGAAGAAGAAGCACGTAAACTTATAGGCGAAAAAGTAGAGATTTACATCGGAGGATTGAGCAAGGTAGGTGCGCAGCCTTTAAGTTGGCCGGTGAGCTATGGCTCGAAAATTAGTGTTAGTACGGATATTGTATCAATGAGTGTTTTTTACTCGGCAATCGTACTGTATATTGGTGCTGTAATTATATATTGCTTGTTCTTTTATGATAAATTGCCCATTCGAAAAAAGAAATCCGATAATGCGGAAAATTCAGCGGATGTTTCGTAAACAAGCTATTCGATTATTGCGGTTAAATTTCAATTTATCGCTCTGAATTTGAAAAAAATATAGCGCACTATTCTTGAAATGAAATAGTGCGCTGTTTGTTTGTCTGCGAAAAAATACATATGACTGACGCGGCATTTTTCGTATAGTTGAAATTGCTCGCTTGCTTCTCACCCGAATATTCCGCCGGAGAGGGCGTCGGGGTGAGTTTTAAGAGCGGATACCTTCAGTATCGCGGAGCCGTCTGCGGTCTTTTCGGTCTTGCCGTCCTTTATGCGCAGGACGTGTCTGCCGTTCGCGCAGACGATCGCGCCGTCGTCCTCTATGTCGAAGGACGATATGCCTTTCTTTATTACGTCGACGCCTTCGCTCGTAATTTTCACGAGCTGCCAGGAGAGGGGAACGAAGCCCGCAAGCTTATCCTTGTTTCGTTGGTTGCGCTTGAATTCCTTGTCGGCTTCTATGAGATTGCCGTCGATGATTATCTGCCTCGAGGAGCGAGAGCGCCCCTTTGTGGGATTTTCGGTCTTTTCGGTGAAGGTCTTGCCGGTGAACAGCATTACGAAGCTTTCGAGAAAGTAGTAAATTGCCTGAAGTATGCGCCACGGAATGAGAAGAATGTCTATGAATATATTGCGCTTTTTCTTTTCCTTTACGGGGCGGCGTATACAGTAGAGATTGCCGCTCTTGTCGTCCTTGGGGCAGACGTACGAATATTTGTCGTCGCCGTACAGCTCCTTAATATTCATGCCGTCGAGATCGAGCGCGGCTATCTTTGCCGGCGCGTACTTAACGAAGCTTCCGCCGTAATCGCGTCCCACGCCGCTCGTGTCGTACAGCACGGTGTTAGGCTTAAAGACCGAATAGGAGGGATTGGAATCCTTGCTGTCTCCGCCCGTGACCGCGCGGTAGTCTCCGCTTTTTACGTCTATGAGCGCAATGTTGGCGCACACGGCGTCCGTCTTTATCGAGGCGACGGCGCTTTCGGTCTGCTCGTTGTAATCCACTCCGAGAAACTCCGTCGTGTTCGAGTGTATCACGTGCGCTTCGGAGTCCTTTTCGAGTGTAAAGTTCTTTTTGTACAGTCCGGACATATTGTTGACGCTGAAGCTGTACAGAGCTTCGTTATCCGAAATGCAAGCCACGGAATTTATGTATGCTTCGACTTTTTCTTGATCGCGCGCACTGTGCGTTTCGCCGCGGAAAGCCGCGCCGTAACCGCTCGTTTTCCATTCAAGCGAGTCGTTGCTCTTCTGCGTGACCGCATAATAATTCGTTATGTAGTCGCTGTCCCGAAGATTGGGGGTTCCGTCGGACAGCGCCAACTTAATGCCGTCGTTGTATGCGATTTTCATTTTAGTTTCCCGTCTTATGAAAATATTTTATGTTTCGTCGTCACTCGCTTCGGAGACTGCCGTGTTATCGCTCTCGTTTTGAGCCTCGTCGCTATCGAAGGTTTCGACTTCCGATTTCGATTCCGCGCTTTTTGCCGCCGCGGCTTTTTCCGCCTCGGCGATCTCCGCGAGAGCTACGTCGTAATAGGTGCGGCCTATAAGTTCTTTGCCTCGGAAGGGTACTTTGTTGAAATAGTAGATATACAGAGTGAGCGCGCCTGCGATGAGCGCCATGACCAACGATTGGAACTGAGAAGGCGAAAGTCCGGGGATCAGGAAAGCGCCGCGCACGTCGTCGCGCCAGAATTCTATGATAAAGCGCCAAACCGCATATCCGTACAGATATACGAGCATGGAAAGGTCGAGCCGCTTGTACTTCAGGAGCATAAACAAGATCACGCCCGTAAGTATGAAGAGGAACAGCGCCTCGAGAAGCTGCGTCGCAAGAACGGGGTGCGCGAAATTATCGTACTTGACCGAAAGGAAAGAATCGTTCGGCACGCCGTAACAGCAGCGTCCGAACAGACAGCCGATTCTTCCGAAGCCGTGCGCTATCGTAATGCACGGAGCTATCATGTTCGCGACCTTCCAAAAGTCCTTTCGTGCTTGCCCTTTTGCGAATATAGCCGAGATTATTATATAAAGCGCCACGCCGCCGATAAGTCCGCCCATAAACGACATACCGTTAAACGCAAACTGCTTAAAGCCGCTGTCGATCCACTCATAGATCGCCTGAAACAGGTTTCCGAACAAAAAGCCGACGACTATGGAGATTATGACGGTCAGAGAATAAAAGTCGAAAGACTTGTCGCTCAGCTTGAACTTTTTCGACAGAAAAAAGAACAGCGCGAATGCGGCTATAAGTCCTATGGCGATAAGAAGCCCGTAAGTATAGACGGTGAGGCCTCCTATCTTGAAAAGCTCGTTATAGCCGTTGTGGATTATCATCGTGGAAAACATATCTATATAATACACCTCCGAGAGCGAAAAGTCAATGCTTTGCGAAAGCTTTGGACAAATTTCACACAATGCGGCTCATGCGCGAAAATTCACGTCAACCGATTGACGGCGCGTCTTTGTATGTGATACAATAAATATATGATTTCGGTTGTAGACTATGACGCAGGCAATATTCATTCCGTAATGAACGCGCTTTCCGCTCTCGGAAGGAGCGCGCGCCTTTCCCGTGACCCCAAAGAAATAGAAAGGGCGGATTTCGTGCTTCTTCCCGGCGTAGGCGCGTTCGGCGCGGCAATGCGTTCTTTGAGAGAGAGAGGGCTCGATACTGCGCTCGCAAACAGAATGGCGGCGGACAGACCTACGCTCGGCATATGTCTCGGACTTCAGCTGCTGCTTGAAAGGAGCGAGGAAAGCGAGGGTGAGCGCGGACTCGGGTTTTTGAAGGGAGAAGTCAAGCGTTTGCCCGTAAGGACGAAAAAAATTCCGCACATAGGCTGGACCACCCTCGAAAAATGTAAGGGGGCGTTTGAGGGCTTCGAAAACAAATATATGTATTTCGTGCACGGCTTTGCCGCCGTATGCGAGGACGAAAGCGACGTCGCCGCATTTGCCGATTACGACGGGAAGTTCGTGGCGGCTGTGGAAAAGGGCAACGTGCGCGCCTGCCAGTTCCATCCCGAAAAGAGCTCGGCGGACGGGCTCGAACTTCTCGACAAGCTGCTCGGGGAGGACGGAAGATGAACGCCAAACGCATAATTCCCTGTCTCGACGTGAAGAACGGCAGAGTGGTGAAGGGAGTCAATTTCGTCTCTCTCACGGATGCGGGCGACCCCGTAGACAATGCCGTAGCTTACGAAAAACTCGGCGCGGACGAAATAGTTTTTCTCGACATAACGGCAACGGTCGACAGCGCAGATACCGTCGCGGATATGGTCGAGCGCGTTGCGCGTACGGTGTTCGTTCCGCTCACCGTGGGCGGCGGCATAAGGAGCGTAAACGACGCAAGACGTCTGCTTCGCGCGGGAGCGGACAAGATTTCGGTAAACAGCGCGGCGGTAAAGGATCCGTCGCTTATAGGCGAGCTTTCCGGCATTTTCGGCTCGCAATGCGTGGTGCTTGCCGTCGACGCGAAGCGACGCGATGACGGCGGCTACACCGTCTATACTCACGGCGGACGCACGGATACGGGCATGGACGCGCTCGGTTGGATAGAAGAGGGCGTAAGGCTGGGAGCGGGCGAGATACTGCTTACGGGCATCGACAACGACGGGACCAAGGCAGGTTACGGGCTTGAGCTCCTTGCAAAGGTCTGCTCGCGCGTGAACGTGCCCGTCATAGCGTCGGGCGGAGCGGGAAAGCCCGTCCATTTCAAGGAGGCATTCGAGGCGGGCGCGGACGCGGCGCTTGCGGCGTCGCTTTTTCACTACCGCGAGCTCGATATGAGGGATCTGAAACGCTATCTCTTGAGTTGCGGCATAGCGGTGAGACTGTAGGTGAGCGGATGAAAAATTACGGCAAAATTCTTTCTCTCGATTTCGAGATGTACAACTCCATGCGCTATTGGTCGATATGCTGGATAGGCGCAATCTGCGCGGACAAAAGTCTCGACGAAAAAAGTCGGCTCGACATAAAGGTCAATCCCGGCACTCGTCACAAGCTTATAGGACACGAGCTTAAGTTCCCTTTCAAGTATTCCGATTTAAAGCCGCTTGCAAAGTTCGACGGGTGCGCTTCGAAGCTTTTCGAGCTCATTGACGACGACACGCTCGTCATAGGGCACGCCATAGACAACGATGTGAAAATGCTCACTACGGCTTGCGATCATTACGGACTTAAGTGCCCTGACTTCGACTATCTCGACACAAACGTCGTGCGTTCGGCGATAGCCGGCGAATATTCGCAGATAGGACTCGCCACGCTTGCGGCGACTTACGGTTACGAATTCGAGGCGCATGACCCGGCGGAGGACGCGGCGGCGACCCTTTATGTTCTCAAGAGAATGCTTAAGGACAGGGGCGTGAGTATAGACGAAGTCGAAAGTCTCGGCATAAAGGTCGGCAAGGTGCGCGGCGGCCTTGTGAGGCGGTGCGAACTCGATTGCATGAGCGACAAGGCGCGCTCGCACGTCGATAATTTCAACGCCGTTTTCGATGCGGTGCAAGACGCCTGCCGCGAGGGTGTGAATCGCGGAGGGGCAACGAGGGGCGTAAAAATTTTCGTCGACGCAAAGCTCCGCACGTGTCAGAACCTGTATACGCTCGTCAAATGGACGGTCGCAGAGGGCGGGAAGATAATGAGCGAACCTAAAAATGCCGACGTCGTATTGACCTCCGAACTCGACTTTACCGACGCGCGTATGACCTCGCTGCGAATGTTCGTCGATCGCTTTTCCGTGCCCGAAAGCGTGAGAGAAGGGCTCGACTTTTTTCCGAATAAGGTCACGACCGAGAACGGGGAAGTCTTGTCGTATCTACAATATCTCAAGGCGAAAAGCCCGAAAAGCAACGTGCGCGGCGCGCGTACGACATACTGCTTTGCAAGGGAGATCGAGCGGCGTTATGAGTTCGGGGATATAGCGTCGAGACTCTTTGCCTCGGGTGCGAGAATTTGTTTCGTGCCGGAAAATCGCGTTACCTTCGTCGTAGACGCTCCCGAAAGGCTCGATGACGAAAGCGATCGCAAGGTCGTAATGTACAATCGTCTGGCGCAGTCGAAAAAGGTGAAACTCATGACGCTCGGCGAACTCGCGGAAATTTTGAATTGAGCGCGCGCAAATAATCCGTATTTACGTGAACAAACAAAAAGGCATGACTTCTATGCTATGGACCCCAAAAGTTGGACAGATAAATAGTTAAATTACTTGTGAATGAG
>CAJULE010000014.1 GCA_910587445.1 uncultured Christensenellaceae bacterium | reverse complement strand
GAATAAATTCCAACGAATTGAGAATATCGGCGGCATTTCTGCCGAAACGGGAAAGTTTATAGACTAAAACGTAATCCACGTCAAGTCCTTCTTGAATATCGGAGAGCATCCGCTTAAACGCCGGACGCCCTTCTATCGATTTTCCCGATTTACCCGCGTCCTCATAGATTCCGACTATTTGCATTTCTTCGCGTTCGGCAAATCTTTTTAAACTGTTTTTCTGTCCGTCAAGACTATACCCCTCTACTTGCATTTCGGTACTTACTCGCGGATATAAAATGCACTTTTTACCTTCTCGATTCATTTTTCTTCTCCGTATCGGTTGAAGCGACGTTTAATATTTTGTCGCCGTATTTTTTTATAAGTTGCGCCATTGTATCGATGAACGCATTAAAGTCGTCTTTTTCTTTATCTATAATAAGCTTACTAAATGTGTTTTGCTTTTTGTTCAAGTATCCTTATTCGAACGTAGTTTCGGAATTACTCCGTGTCCTTATAGCTTTGAATACTATGTTCTCTTTTCATCGCGTTTCCTCCCTTTTCTCGAAAAGATTTAATAGTTATTCGGTTTTCTTTTTATCGATTTCCTCAAAACCGAAAAAATCGTCGTAACCGTCTTTGAGCTTTACAAAGTCGGTATCGTGACGGGCTAATAATTCTTCATAGCCCGCTTCGATTAGCTGTACCTTTGTGTAGCCGTATTTCTTCAAAAACTCGTTTATTCTCTCGGCTTTCTCTCTCGGTACGCTCGTTCCCCAAACCATACACTTGGCTTTTCTTTCTTCCTTGTACTTGTCCTCGTAACGCTTATCTTTTACCTTTCTGCTGTTTTCCATAACCAAACCTCCGTGAAAATATTGCGTCGTATTTATACGATTTAGTATATTTTAGCATAGTTCGGTTTCAGAGTCAAGCGTTTATCTGATGTTAATACGACTTTGGCTTGTTTTCTACATACTATTTACCCCACGACCACTTGGAGTTAGTTTGCGGGTGCTCCTCTACATTCCCTTGTGCCTCCCTTTCTTGTTCTATTTCTTTTTCAATCTCTTGCAGTCGGTTGGTAAAGTCGCGCTCTAATAATTCGCTCTCGCCGCCGAACGACGCAAGTAAACCATCAAATAGCGTACTTACCTTTCTGTGCGAAATGGCAAGCCGCCGTTTAAGTCCTTTGTCGTTTACTTTGTGTCTTACTCGCGTTTCAAATGTTTCGGACTTTATGTACTTTACCGTTTTTAATAACAAGTTGCCCTGCCTGCGCTTATAATCGTTTTCTATATCGTCTATAAGAGTTATGTTTTTCGGATCGATTTTATAGTGGTTTATATCATCGCCGTTGCCGCTAATAAGACTGTTTACTTTTCGGCGCACGGTTTCAAGCTCGGTATGAAAACGCAAATTCGCTTTCCTCGCTGTTTTGTCGTACATCAAGAGCTTATTGACAACCTTATCTATTTGTTCTCGGTACGGTATCATATCCTTACTGCCGTAATGAAAACTGCAACTTTTCGGAATTGTCTTTGCTAATTCGAGTACGGCTTCTTTTACGTCGTCTTTGGTTATTATGTCTTTGAGCGCGGATATTTTCTTTAATTCTCTCAACGCTTCATCACGCGACACATACAACCTCGGATGCGATTCCGAAATATCCATATTAAGCCTAACGTGCATTCTGTCCAATACCCGCTTTTCTATCTTGCCCTTGTGCCTATACTCCGTTTGCTTCTTTCTATACTTGCACTTCGGCTCTTTCTCGGCAAACCAAAAGTGTATATGTAGGTGGTGCGGCTTGTCCTTGTGCAGGGCGCATATTAGGTCTATATTGTTCGGGTCTAAACCCATATCCTTAAAGAACTCTCCGAACGTGCGCTTAATCATCCGCATACACTTTTCGGGCGTATCTATCTTGTATGACATTTCCTTGTTTAGAGATATAAAGCCGTGCCAGATATTTTTGGACGCGTGGGCGCGTTGTTGAATTTGTCTTAACTGCTCTTGCGTGATAACACCGTCGCCGTTAAATACTCCCGTGGACTTCTCGAAATATCGTATGAGCGACGTCGTTTCCGTTTTTGAGTTTTCGCCGTTCAGTTTTCTGTCCGAAGTCATATATTTATAGATATTGTTGCCGGACGACATTTCATAGTACGGGCGTTCACGCTCGAACTTTGCTCGCTCTTCCGCCGTTGCATTGCTTTTGATTTTCCACGGCGTATATGTAATGTTAAATATAATCGGTTGATTGCTTATGTTGTTTCCTCCTTTTGTGTGGACGTAATATTTGCAGACGGGTTTCCCGTTGCAAGTTACTTGCCTTCGGAAAACAAAATCGTAAATAGCCACAAAATTTACATTTTTCTTATCCTGCTACAAAAAATCCCACCACTTGGTACGTTTACCCAAAATCTTTGCTTACTGTTTTCTTGGTTTTTAACTTGTATCCACCGATATAAATCCTCCTTTTTGCAATACAAAAACTCACGGCGTGATTACCGTGAGCCTGTCGCTGTTTATTAAGTTTTTATTATGGCGAAATCGCCAAATTTGAGAAAGTTGTAATTCCGCGCAAATACACGGATTCTCCCTCTACATATATCAAGCGAATAGAACGCCCGAAATATTCCATTTTCGCAAAAAATTTTTTACTTTTTGTCTTTTCGTCCTTCCGTGAGTAATCTCGAATTACTCTGTTGCAATACTCGCAACTGTGATTTAGCCATATTGTTTAGCTGTACAAGCCGCTCGCTTTGTTGTACATTCTGCTCAATTAGAATCGCGTTATAACTCTCCATATTGGCAATCACAAGCAACTGTTCGATTGTCGCATAGTCGCGGATATTACCTTTAAGCGTAGGATTTCCTCTACGCCATTGCGCCGCCGTTTTACCGAATAAAGCAACGTTCAGTAAATCTGCCTCATCCGCATAAACATACTTCAACTGCTCGTCCGTAAGCGTCGGAACAATATTTTCTTTGATTGCATCTGTATGTATACGATAGTTTACTTTTGCAAGCTCGCGCTTCGCCGACCACTCCAATGCCTTTTGCTCTTGCGCTTTCAATCGCTGGAATTCCGTAACCAAATACAATTTGAATTCGGGGCTTAACCAACTTGCAAATTCAAACGCAATATCTCTATGGGCATACGTGCCGCCGTTGTTACCGGACTTGGATATAATGCCTATCGCATTAGTGCTTTCAATCCATTTTTGCGGCGAAAGATAAAAACTGTGTCTGCCCGCCGCACTCTCAAAGGTCTCGAATTCGTGTCCTTTGAAATCGGGATTATGCAGTCTTTCCCAAAGTCCGAGATATGAAATAACGTCCTTGTTCCGCATCCAAGTCGCTATCGGCACTTTCGGCTCGGACGGATTTGCATACCGAGCTAAATCGGTTAACGAAATATAGTCGTCTTTGTTGATTTTCTTAAAACGGACGTCTATCCCGTTTACCGTAAATTCATTGTTTGCCATTTTGTCTCCTTTTGTATTTGCTATTTCCGCTTCCATTTATAAACTACGAAAGTTAATTTCTGCGCTTCGCTTGAAATTGCAACCATTCGGTTGAGCGCCTACGTCGCCCTTTCGGTTTTGAAGGGCGACGAGCGCACTTGTGAGCAAGCTCCCAGATACGCTCTTCTATTATCAAGCGAATAGAAAGCCCGAAATATTCCATTTTGCAAAAAGTTTTTGAAATTATTTTTTCTTTCTGAATTCGGGATTACCGAAATGCGGTATCGGACCTTCTCCGAATATGTCTATAATCTGTTCTCGTATCGGGCGCGGATCGTCTTCGCCCACGACAACGATCTTCTGATATTTCCTGCGAAAGTCCTTATACCGTTTCTCCAACCGCTCCTTTTGCTTCGGCAAGAATCTCTTTTTAATAAACTCTTCGGCGGTCATATCCAAACGCTTGCATATCTTTTCCGCTTCCAAATATAACTTTTCAAAATTCGTAGGCTTAGGCTTTTCTTTCAGCGTTTTCTTTCGATACTCCACTTCCTCGCACAAAGCAAGATATACCCACCGCAACTCGTCTATTTGTCCATCAAATATATCATAGTAAATCTCTCGGCTGTGATACGGCAACTCGTTCATTCGATTTCCGAAATCAAACTCCGCTTCTTCCTGCGATTTGTATTTAGCAAACGGACGAATAATCAGGTATGTAAGCCCGAACTTAAAATACTCGCGGTAGCTGTAAAACCAACTGATAATTTCCGCTTGCTCTTCTTCGGGCATAATAAATCGAAACATATCCCACAAAATGTCTTCGTCATCATCGGTGCGGAACTTGTCCAAAAACTTTTCCCACTGTGCTTCCGCTCTCGCTTCATCGCTTTCGTTAGCGCCGCTTATAATATCGTCTATTTTTGCAAGACGCTTTGCGACATAGCTTTGCGTTTTACCGAGTTCTTCTGCTATCTCGGTTTGCGTACTATCGTCCACATAATACAGTTCATAAATCTTTCTATCTTCTTCGGATAATACCGACAGCCGTTTATCTACCGTTGCTTGCTCGACAACACTTTCAAGCGCACCGCGCTGTTTCTCGTCAAGCAACGTACCGTCGTCGTTCTCCATATCTATTTTTTTGTAGTAAGACTTCCCGTCCGCTTTAACGTATGTAGCCTTATGCGCCTCCGCTCTGCGTTCGTTGTTATACATTTCGGTATCCAACTCCACAAGGCGGTCAAACTGATACTCCGTAACTTCGCACGACGTAAGTTTACCTCTATCATAGAAGTAATACAAAAGCAACCCTTCCGTCGCCGCAGGTTGTCTCTCTTTATTCAGTTTATACGCGCGCGTTTCGGGCATCTTAATTCCTCTCTGTCTTATTAGCTTTTAATCAATTGGATTCAACAAATCTTCTTTGCTCATAAATAAGCCGTAAAGCATTTTCTTTTCAAATTCACTCGCAACACCTACGTCTTCACGCTTTATGATTTTATGTACAATCTGATCTTTGGCTTGGATAAAGTACGGTGTATATTTCTTCTTTCTAATTATATTTTCCCACATATAGTCCGATAAATCAACCAAGCTATAATCGAATGTTTCTGGAGATAACAGAAATTCCAGTTGTGGCGTTTTATTTACGATTTGTACTAGAGGCTTTAAATCTTTAATCTTATCACATATTATTAATAAGCACAATTCATCTATTTTTGTATCAAAAGGATCGGGAATCTTGCGAACGCCACCATTGCTTCTTTTCTTATCCAACTCAATTATTTCTTGTATTATACAGTTTACCTTTTCATTATCCAATTTTATCAAATCAGAAAAAACAAAATCTAAAAACATATCAGATCTTAATTTCTTCCAATTGCTATTCAAAAGTAATTTTATTTTTTCAATAATGCTTGGATCCGTTATAGAATTATTAAACAACCAAATTAATAGGTGTCCATTCTTTTTCGTCTAATTTAGGGATATCTTTATATTCTAACTTCGAGATCTGTTTAATTGCAAAAGCATGATATTTTTTCAACAAATCTATTCGAAGATTAGAGACATATTCTTCCATATAATCATAATCTGGCTTTCCCATATCATTCATTGGAAGATTAACTTTCTGCCGTTTAATTCGCTTTTGTGAAAATTTATATCCATATTGATATTTTGTCCCCACCGAATTAGTTATAACAGTTTGAAGAAATAGCCCCTGACTTTCACTAAAAATCCTCTCTTTTGCTTGTATCTTTTCCACATGGTCAGTGGCTATAAAATCGAAAGGTTGATAAAAAATTGTCCCTACGGTAGCACTATCTACTGTCAAAACACCACCCTTCTCTGTTGCTACATTTTGATAACAAGTATCTAAACCATTTTGTACTGATGCGCAAGTAATACGTGGAATATTGCCGCTAGGAATTAGTGCTTGGGGTCTTGTTGTTATACTACCCCCGACAATAAATAATTCACCTATTATCTTTGGGCTCCATTCTTTTTCACTAAGTTTCTTCATCGTCGTCCTCTTCAAATAAATACTCACGATTCTGCATTACCATTGAAAATTCAAATGTTAAATAGTCTCCAATGGCTTTTTCAAAATCTGCATCTGTTGGTATTTCATCATTAAAATAATAGAATGAGTGTAGCCATTCATCTTCAAATGTTACTTCAGATTCGACACAGAACTTAGAAGGGGCTTCTGTTCTACCATTCCACACATCTAGTAAATGTTTGCGTTTGTCTTTAGCAGAATCTCCTTCGACAAGACCTATGTGGGCACGAACCTCATATCCATCATCTCTAAAATCAATAAATTTACAAACTTTATCTTTCGGATGCGGCTCATGCGCCGTAAATACAGCGATAACTGGATTTGTCCCCACTCCATAAAAGGTATCAGTATTGCAAGTAATTACACCTACAAGAGTATGGTGCTTCATTATATTTTCTTTAAAGGCTTGTTCGTCTTTTGTCTTGCCCGTCATAGAAGACTGCGGCACAATAACAGCCGCTCTTGCTCCCTTCGTAAGTGAATCTAATAAATGTTCGACAAATGAGAGTTCATATTGCGATGGATCAGCTTTTGTGCCTTGAGAATAAGGCGGATTCATCATTCCCACGGTTGCACATTTCAGTTGTACTTCGGCAGGATTTTGACGTAAGAAATCTTCACACTTTATATTGCTATTTCCGTCATCACGAAGTATCATATTCGTTGCTGCGATTGCAAACATATTACTTTGCAATTCATAGCCATGCAACTGCTTCTTTTTTATGTCATTCCGCTTCGAAGGACTATCGCCCGCCTTTTCGAGCATATGGTGCATAGCGGCAACTAGAAAACCAGCAGTACCACAACACGGATCTAAAACGACATCGTTCGCTGAAACATTGAGTAATTCGCAAAATAAATCACAAATATGGCGTGGCGTGAGAATAATACCAAGCGATTGACCATCACCACCAGAATAACTCATAAACTCGCCATAAAATCTCCCTATAAAGTCCTCGCTTGTGCTATGATATTTAATATTATCAAAAACATTCTTCTTTAAAAATTCGGTATAAAATTTAAGCGGCGTTTTACCCAGTCTACTATCAATTTCATTTAAACGTGCGCTCGTTCTGATAATAGCAAATTCACTCATCAATTTATCCCTCTTTGCATCGGGACCAACATTCGAAGCTTTAAGCCTGCGTTTAATTGCTTCGTAAATTAATTGCCCATCGGTAGTCGATTCGTCGCCCAACAAATCATCGACTTTAAAAAATCTATCATCTAACGCTAAAAGAATGCCCGATACAACCAATGGCTTATCTTGATCTTTCAATGAACCATATGTACGAAGGTACTCGTGTAAATCTGCCGCATCTTTTAGTATTTCTTCGGTAGTCTTTTCTATATCTGTTTTTTCATTCAGCACATAGCGTGTATAGTACTCATATATATTTTCAACAGTAAAAGATGTAAATGATTCAACATCGGGTAATTTTTTGTACCCATCCCTATCATCTACATATAATGGCGTTATTTTATGATGTTTTTCATCGCCAGAAACACCCACAGCAAAAACTTTTTGAAATGAACTATTTTGAGCGATATGCTTTGCATAGAAATATGCACCATTAACCGCATAATCAATAATATCTTTTTGTTCTAACGAAATAACACCCGCCTCGGTAAGTTTTTCATGTTTGGATAAGGATGGCTTGTCCTCTATTACAACTACAAAATCCTGTATCACAAAAACGTACTCTGGATAACCAGCCTTGCCTGTTCCTCGTTTTGAAGCACTTTTTAATACATCATCGATTTCTTTGACATTACTGCCTTGCGCATCATATTCTATTAAGCAGTCATCAAGCTGACGTGCCACCCATAGATCGGTTTTAATTTCTTTTTTAGCCATTATCTGTTTTCTCCTTAAAGTATTTCAATTTTGGGAATCAATCCTCCACGATTTCCATTATATCGGATATATCGCAATTCAACACTTTGCAAATTTTTAGCAATACCGAAGTTTTTACGTCCTCATTTCTGCCGAGCTTCGCCATAGCGGTTGTCGTAATCCCCGCCGCTACACGCAAATCTTCCTTTCTCATATCTTTATCAATCAGTAGTTTCCACAACTTTTTATAGCTCGCCGCCATATCGAAATCTCCTACCCTTTATTAGATATTCTTATTATACCACACTCAAACCCAAAACGCAAGATAATCTCCAAAATTTGGAGAAAAATCCCTTAACAAAAAACGGCTCTACTTGTTATCGTAAAGCCGTTAAATTTTATATTATCTCAAAATGTTTTAATGTTTCCTTTATCGCTTCCACCATTTTCGGTGTGGGATGCGGACGAGGGTGTTTTAATTCTTCGACGGCGTTAGGCGCGTCATACATAGGTAAACCCAAATCGCGCTTGACTTCGGCTATGTATGCAGTGTGGACTTTGAAGCTGTAAGTTTGCTCGATATACTCTTGTATCATCTTGTAGGTAACTTTTTCTTTCGGCTTACGGGCTTCGGCGCGTTCTTTGATTTTCTTCAACGAAAATTGTCCCTCACTCTCCCCAAATTCTACGTCGATGTTGATATGACTGTCGGGAATTTTTTTGGAAAGCACGACCAACGTCTCTATCGACGTCGTCTGCGGGAACATATCGTAAGGCGTTACGGAAACGAGCTCGAAGCCGCCTTTTAAAAGCGCGTTCAGATCTCTGGCAAGCGTCGCGGGGTTACAGCTTATATAGACTATCTTTTCGGGAAGAGAAGCGACGAGGCTTTCTATCACTTTTTCCGCGCAGCCAGACTTCGGAGGATCGAGAACGACCGCCGTTTCTTTGCCGTCGGAATTTCGAAGCACATCCCCTATCTTTTCGGCGCAGTCCCCGAGCACGAACGACAGATTTTCGAGCCCTTCGCGTTTAGCCAGCCGTTTTGCAACTTCGACTGCCGCCTCGGAGATCTCTATGCCGACCACACGTTTCGCCTTGCGTGCGAAAAGCGCGCTCATTATCCCCGCGCCCGAATATGCGTCGACGACGTTTTTGCAGCCTGCCACTTCTGCGAGCGCCGCTCCGTACAGCTTTTCGCGCACTCTGCCGTTGACCTGAAAGAATGCCTGCGGATGAGTTTCGACCGCCATGTCGCCGAGACGAGCCTCCGCCCTTCCGTATACAAGACGGGTTTCGTTTCCCAAAATGACGTTATTTTTCGCCGTATTGCGGTTTATGTGCACGGACAGATCTTTCGGCTTCAGCTCGGCAAGCTTAAGTTCGAGAGCGCGTTCGAACTCTCTTTTCTCCCCGTTCAAAACGTATGTCAGCGATATTTCGTCTTCGAGAGAGCGCACGATTATGTGGCGAATATCGCCTTTTCCGCTCTCCTCGTCGTATCCCTCGAGTCCGAAAGAGCGGGCAAAATCGAATGCCTTTTTCGCGGTATCGAATGTGGGTGCGCGTTGCAGAAGGCAATTTTCCACTTCGACAATTCTATGAGACTTTTTCGCAAAAAGTCCGCAGACGGTACCGCGCTTCTTTTCGTACCGCACGGGTAACGACAGTTTGTTCCTGTAGCCGAAAATATCGGGCGAAGGTACCGTGCCATCGACGTCGAACTCTATTCCCGCATATTTTCTCAGAGAATTTGCGACTATGCTCTGCTTTAAGCGAAGCTGTGCGTCATAGTGCAGATGTTGCAACGAACAGCCGCCGCACTGTCTGAAGTACGGACAAGGCGGCTCGACGCGATACGGGGAAGGCGAAATTATCTTTACAAGAACGGCATGAGCAAGCGAAGGCTTCGCAAGCACAACTCGTGCCGAAACCTTTTCTCCTATAAGCGCGCCGGGAATAAAGACCGTAAGTCCGCCGATGTGCGTTATGCCCTCTCCGAAAGCGCCCATGTCGTCTATGATACACTCTATGACGTCGTTCTTCTCGATTTCCAAAACCTTTCTCCTTTTTTACATTATACCGTCCCGCGCGAAAAAAGTCAAGGAAGAGGGCGCGCTCGCCGCTCTTTGCGACTATTACCGCCTATTTTCACAAGGCGTTCACGCACAAACGGTTGCAAGAACGGCGAAAATATGTTATAATAATATAAAATACAGAGCGCTTTTTTATTTCGAACCGAATGCAATACGAAAGAATAGGCTACGCTTTTCAAAATACTCACGAAAGCGCCTTGATTTTTCACAAAAAAATTTGCCGAAAAAAGGAGACATCACATGACCGAATTCGAAACCCTTCTTGCCGAAGTCATGCCGAAAATAGAAAAACTGTCCGTGCTCGCCGAGGAAAACTCGGTGATAGACAATTCGTTCTATTACAAGTTCGACGTAAAGCGCGGCTTAAGAGATTTGAGCGGCGCCGGCGTGCTTGCGGGGCTCACCGAAATAAGCGACATTCAGGCATTCGAACGGGACAAAGAGGGACATGACATAATCGGCGCAGACGGCAAGAAAATACCGTGCAACGGCGTGCTTCGTTATCGCGGACTCGACATAAAGGACCTCGTGCGCGGGTGCGTCGCCGACGGCCGCTACGGATATGAAGAAGTCGTCTATCTCCTTCTTTTCGGCGAGCTTCCTACCGAAAAGCGGCTTAAGTCGTTTAAGAAGATCCTCGGAGGCTTTCGCTCCCTTCCCGTATCGTTCGTACGCGACGTCACGATGAAGGCGCCGTCCACCGACATGATGAACGGACTTGCGAGAAGCGTCCTCACGATGTATTCGTACGACGACAATCCCGACGACATTTCCATTTCCAACGTCCTTCGGCAATGTCTGCAACTTATAAGTCAAATGCCCATAATGGCGGTGTATTCATACCGCGTATTCAAGTACTATCACGAATACAACTCGCTCATTATCCACAAGCCCAACCCCGAGCTTTCGACGGCGGAAGCCATGCTCGCACTCATGCGCGACGACGAAAGCTTTACCGAACTCGAAGCGCGAGTCCTCGACATGATGCTCATTCTCCACGCCGAGCACGGCGGCGGCAACAACTCGACCTTTACGACGCACGTCGTCTCCTCGTCGGGCACGGATACATATTCGGCGGTCGCGGCGTCGCTCGGATCGCTCAAAGGTCCGAGGCACGGCGGTGCGAACATCAAAGTCGTCAAGATGTTCGAGGACATGAAAGAAAATCTGCGCTCGAGAAGCGACGGCGACATCTGCGACTACCTAAACAAGCTTCTCGACAAGGAAGCGTTCGACCGCTCGGGACTCATATACGGCATGGGTCACGCCGTATACTCGCTTTCCGACCCGCGTGCCGACGTTATGCGCGCGTACGTCGAAAGGCTTGCCGACGAAAAGAACCGCCACGAAGATTACGAGCTGTACGCGAAAATCGAGCGACTTGCGCCCGAAGTCATAGGAGCGCGCAGAGCTATTTACAAGGGCGTTGCGGCAAACGTCGACTTTTACTCCGGCTTTGTCAATTCGATGCTCGGCATACCTCTCGAATTATTCACGCCCATTTTCGCCGTCTCGCGCATGGCGGGCTGGGCGGCGCACCGCATAGAGGAGCTTTCCAACAAGGGCAAAATAATCCGCCCGTCCTATCGCTCGGTCTCCCCCGTCCGCGAATATGTCCCTCTCGGCAAGAGATAAGATTTCATAAAATAATCCATTTGAAAAGAAGCGCCCTGCCGTAGCAAAGCGCTTCTTGTTTTATTTTACTTTATGTCATTGTTTGCTTTTATTGAAGTTCTTGATTGACAGAAGGCTGAGTACCGCGCACACGATCATAAGCACAAACGCCGCTATGTAAGCGAATCCGAAACTGTTGCCGTCTATGCCCATAAAGACGTTCACTATATAGCCGACCTGGTTGAATATCCAGGTGACGAGGGAAAGAAAGTACATCGCGAACGCGCCTATTTTGACGTAGCTGTGCTGAAAGACTATTCCCGCGCCGTTTGCGAGCACCGCTATGACGAGAGGCACGACGACCGCCGCCGAAATGAACGTCTCCGTCATTTGCGATTTGTCCTCCGCAGATACCAGATAGCACACAAGCGCCACTATTCCGAGAAGCAATGCGCACGCATTGAGTATATAGCTTACTATGCCGTTTTTGGCGGCTTTATCGAAAAATTCCCGCATGATGTTTACCTCCGATTATTCGCCTTTTTCGTACTTGTCGGGATTCTTCCTCTCGTCGAGAGCGCGAAGAACCACCCAAACTATACCCGCCGCCGCCAGCACACACGCAATGACCACGGCGATTATGAGAGCTATGCGCCAGGGCGACATATCATAGTACGCGTACGAACCGGGAGCGACTCCGTTGTATGCCGAGCTGTTGACCACAGTGTAGGCTATGTTCTTAATCGCACGACGCACCGACCACTGTGCCGTCGCCGTATCGAGGTCGTTGAGCGCGGTCGAGCGCATACCCATCCAAAGATCGTTGCCTACTTGATAACCGCAATCTTTGCTCTTGTTCGAGCCGCTCGTGAAGTCGGTTATGACGAAGCCCTCGAAGCCCCATTCGTTTCTCAAAACCGTCGTGAGAAGGTCATAGCTTGCGCCCGTGAACTTAGGACCTATAAAAGTCATGGAAGTCATGTAAGCGCCCGCCGCCTTTATCGTGACCGTCTTTTGTCCGCGAGTCGTTTCGTCGTAGACCTTTTCCGTGCACTCTGCGGTCTTTGTAGTTATCTCGAATCCGCGGAGATACATTTCGCGCATCGACTGCTCGGTCGCGTATACCTGAACATTGCCTCTTGCATGATCCATTTCGTTTAACGCAAAGTGCTTGATGTGAGCGAACAGACCGTTTTGACGCGTGCCCGAAACCATTGCAGCACCTATCTTACCCGACACGACGGGGTCTTCGCTGTAGTACTCGAAGTTTCTGCCGCCGAACGGACTTCTGTGGAGATTGACGGCAGGAGCGTACCAACCCTGTATTCCGTTCGTCAGTCCCTCCTGTCCTATCGCAAGACCCATTTCGTAAATGAGCTCCGTGTTGAACGTCGCCGCCGTTATGGGAGCGCTCGCCCATGCGCAAGCCACGACGTGACCCTGCGTGCCCGACCAGGTTGCCGTAAGTCCCAAAGGTCCGTCGTTGTCGCCCGTTCTGATGAGTCCTATCGCCTCCAGCGGCTGAGTCGCATACAAGCCGTAAGTGATCGCCGCGCTTATCTCGTCTCTCTTGTCGAAGTCTATTTGATCGAGCAGATCTTCCCAAAGGGGATCGTCGTAAGCGAGTCCGCGAAGAGAGCTAAGCGTGAGATCGTTGTTCGCTTTCGACGTGGGTTTTTCCGCCTTATAGAGAGTTGCATTCGGATTTTTCACGCCGGAAACGGGGTCGTTCTCCCTGTCATACGCGGCGTTTGCCTTTACGATGTAGTCGGGCGCGACCTTATCGACGGTGGGCGCGGTCGGCTTAGTGCCGGCGAAATCGCTTCTCGACATTACGGTCATAAGTCCGTCGTCGATATATTTCCTCACGTCGTCGAAAGTGTTTTCGGCGACTATTCCGTCGCTCGGACGCTTGCCGATCGCTTTCGCCCCGTTCTTTGCGCCCTCGTCGACATATGCGAGCGTCTCGTCTATTTCGAATTTCTCGCTTGCGAAGTCCTCGTGCGAATTCTTGCCGAGATGAAGCACATATTCTCCCTTTTCGAGTACATAACCGCCGTTTGCCGTATAGTAACAATTATCGTCGAACGACGCAAAGTCTTCCCTTGCGACGGTGAATTCGAACTCGGTGCTCGAGTTTGCCGCCACCGTGTATTTACCGAAGTCCGCAAGCACTTTCGCCGCCTTTTCGATTTTACTGCCGTTACGGTAGTAAGGAGCTTCGATATAGAGCTGAACCGTCTCTTTCGCCTCGCGGCCCGAATCGTTCTTTATGACGCCCTCGACTTGCAGGTTGCTCCCCTTAATGCGTACGCTTGTAAGCGATTGCGTTATCTTGTCATCGTCGAAGTGCAGTCCGTATCCGAACGGATAAACCACTTCCTTATCGTAGTCGAAGCCGGCATAGTTGCCGTTTGCGGCTTCCGCCGCCGCGGTCTCGTAGTAGCGATAGCCCATATAAATGCCTTCTTCGTACTCGAAGTAATTCTTCGACACCATATCGCTGTTTGCATATGTGCCGTTCATTACGTTTATGTGGGCAGGATCGGCTGTGATGTCGCGCAGCCACACGTCGACCGTTCTGCCGGAAGGATTGACGTCGCCGACCATTATTTCCGACATCGCCTCGAGTCCTTTTGCGGCGGGGTTGCCTATCCACAAGATGGCGTTTATGCCGCTGTCGTCTTTAAGCTCGCCTATCTCCATGACGTTGGAGAAGTTGCATATCGCGACAACCTTATCGCAGTTCGCCTTGGCAAAAGCTATCATCTCTTTTTCGTAGCTTGTAAGCTGAAGTTCGTGTTCGGCGCCGCTGTCAAGGTACGGGAAAGCCCAAAGGTCGTCGCCTTCCTGTCCGCGCCTACCGATAAACACTACGCCGACCGTGCCGGCGCACGAGCTTTCCGCGCCCGAATAGATTGCGGGATCGTACTCGTAAACGGTCATATCCGTCGAAGGCGGCATACCCATCGTTCCGCCCTCATTGCCGCTCCAACTTGCGACAGACGGAGCCTGCGAGACGTCGCCTACGAATTCCGTCGCCGTAGCCGCCTTCATCTTTGCGACAACGATTTCGTTCACCGCAAAGTTCATTGCAAGCGCTTCTTCCGCGGTCACGACATAATCGAAGTTCATGTTTGTGGACGCGGACCCCGCTCCGCCCCATACGGGCGAAATATAGCGATAGCCGAACGGCGTGACTTTCGAATTCTTCGCAAGCGGCAGCACACCGTCGTTTTTGAGAAGAGTTATACCCTCTTCCGTGACCTTAAGCGCGGTTTTAGCCGCTTCGTTTCTCGACTTTTCCTCTATCTCCGTAGGCGGATCGGAATTTTGCAGAGTGCCTGCTTCGGGATTGGGGAATTTAGCGTCATAATACTGCGTCGCTTCCGTCGGCACGTCGTCAAGCTCTACGACATGACGCTGACCGCGCCCGAGAACCATATCGAGCGTTGCGGAATAGCCGTTTGCCGCAACGGGCAAAACTATTGCGAGTATAAGTATAACCGCAATAATCGGCAACAGGATAATGCGAAACTTCTCATTACTCATTTTCTTGTTCATTGTCTCACTCCTTTCATATATTTTGTGATACACGAAGTATAACAAAACATATTTATAAATTCAAGAAGCGCAACATAAACTCATAATTTACAACATAAACTATGCTTTCGTATCGTATGCGTCACCCTTTCGGAGAAGGCACAGAGGGTTTCAGCGGAAAGATTATGTTGAGATTGAAGAGATTGCCGCTCGCCTCCACAGACAAATTGCCGTCGTATTTGTTTGCGATATACCGTATACTTTTAAGTCCGTAGCCGTGATTCACTTCGTCGTCCTTGCTTGTGCGCGGAAGTCCGTCCGCACCGAACCTAAGCTCGCCTTCGAAATAATTGTGCACGTTTACCGTCACGAAATCCTTGACTCTGCCGACGTTTACGCCTATGGAGCGTTTATCCTTATCGAGAGGTAAAACGGCGGCGATAGCGTTGTCTATCGCATTGCCGAAAAGGCTGTAGATCTCCGCCTCCTTCATAAACGCAAGAAGCCTGCCGTCCGTAATGCACGAAAAAACAATGCCGTTTTTATTGCACTCTTCGCTCTTTTCCGTGAGAATGACGTCGAGCGGCTTATTGCCCGTCTCGACATTGCAGTCGTATGCGGCGATAGCTTGGGAAATTTCGGCAATAGCCGTCTCGTTCATGGAGCTCGCCTCGCCTATCATGCGAATCTGCTGCTTCATGTCGTGACATTTGATATTTATGATCTCGATCGTGCTCTGGCTTATTCGGTACTGCTCTTCGGCTTTTTTCAAGATTCCTTTTACGACGGACAGCTCGTTATCCGTCTTTATCTTGCTCACCGTGCCGAACAGAACGAATATAATAAAGACGCAGCATACCGCATTGTACAGGTTGACCGCTATTATGAGTTCGCCGTTGACCGTGCCGAACACGACGAACGCATTGACGAGCACGGAAAACACTATGGCTATTATGCTGATTACGAACAGCGACGGATTTTTAAGCGACATACGCTCGTTCTTCCGCATTCGCCGTCCGAAAAACAGATAGAACAGATAATAGGCAAGATAGTAAAGCGTGAACGTGACGATATATCCGAAAGCCTGATTCATCGGCAAAATCCCGCTGACGATCACTTCCTCGGTATATACGCCGTAGACATTGGCGTTGAGCCCCGTGATAAGCAACAGACAGTTGCTTATGCAATATGCAAAGTGCTGGACGGTGTATGCCGCGGACAGGCACATCAACAGTTCGGTTATGGGTACGTCGAATACGAATATGTCGAGCGCGAACGTAAGCGAAAACATTGCTATGAAGATAAGACTGAGTTCCAAAGCCGAATTCGGATAGAGCGGCACAAACAGCGCAAACAAAAGGCACAGTATACATGAAGCCGCATATCTGAGCCAAAACAATTTTCGCTTCTTAAGCCTACAGGTGAACAGAAATTCCGCTATGAGAAGCTGCGCCATAAACACGGGACGATAGAACGAGAAATAGCTTATCATTACTTTTCACCGCAAAGATAATCCGTAAGCGCCTTCTTGAACTCGACTCGCCTCGGATAGCTTATAAGCAGTCTTTCCTCTCCGATAACGGCGCAATTGTCATTTATCGCGTCGACGAATCGAAGGTTTACCAAAAAACAGGTGTTGCACCTTACGAACAGCCTGTCCCCTATGAGCGTTTCCGCATCTTTGAGCGTCCCGTAAGAAATCACGTCCCTGTCTACGAGATGATACGTTATTTTATGCGCGCGTATTTCCACGTACTTTATGTTTCCGACGGCAATACGAGCCGTATTTACGCCCGACTTTACGAGTATTTCCCTTTCCGTTTTTGCCTGCAAGTGATTGAGCGCGCGAGTCAGTTTCATTGCGAAATTCGCATAGGTCAAAGGCTTTACCATAAAGTCGAAAGCCTGCACCTCATATCCCTTTATCGCATATTTTGCGAGATTGGTGACAAAAATGAGGCAGGTCCTGTCGTCGAGCTTTCTCATCTTCGCCGCCGCCGACATTCCGTCGATGCACGGCATATCTATATCCATAAACACTATGTCGTACTTCGGCGTGTAATCGGTCAAAAAAATAACGGCGGACGAAAATACTTCTATCGCAAACTGCGGCGAAAACCTTTTAAGGTATTCCGTAAGTATTTCGCGCTCCCGATCGTTATCCTCGACTACGGCTATGTTGACCATCTCTTCCTCCCGCATACGCCTTATAAAACCGCATTTTGCGAAAATATTTTATAAGCAAGCTTTTTTACTTGTATTATATAACGGAGATAGGGATTTGTCAACACAAAAATTTTCGGTATTTATACTGCGTCCGCCTTCTCGCGGCGTTTTTCGCTGTTTTCGGAGATTACCGTCTCGAACATCTTCTCCATTTCGAGAACGCAATTTTCGACGCGATACCGCTGTGAATATTCTATATATTTTGCCGACAGCTCGTCCTTTTCCTCGGGGTGCTCGATAAAATAATCGATCTTGTCTCTCAGACTTTCGGCGTCGCCCGCGCGGAACAGATTTCTCTCGTCGAGCGCGAACTGCTTGGTCGCCGTGGTCGGGCTGTCGGAAATTACGGGCACAAGTCCGCAGGCAAACGCTTCCATACACGATATGGCTTCTATTTCCGCATCGGACGCATGGACATACAGATCGCTGTAACAGATCACGTCCCTTAGCTCCTCTTGCGAGCAGAACTTGAACACGGGTTGGCTCCCCTCCGGCAGAAGCTTCTCCGCGAGCTTTTTGAGCTTCTTCTCCCACGGACCGCGTCCGCAGAACACGAGCCGAATATTATCGCGGTATTTGCTCGAAGCGGCGGCTTCGATTATGAGGTCCTGCCTCTTTTCGCGAGAGAGCCTGCCCGACATGGTTATGACGTACTTTCCTTCGAATTCCTTTGGACGCACGGATTCGACCTTATGGAAAAAATCGTTGAAGCCGTTGGAAATGACGTGCTTGTGCGCCGTGTATCCGTGGGTGTCGAGTATGTCCGCAAGCATCTTGCTCGGGCAATGTATGTGCGAAAATCGGTTGTAAAACGACTTGAATCCCCTATATATCGCGTCGTTAAGCGGCTTTATTTTACCGCACTTTACGGACGACGTTATGTTTTCGGGCTGAACGTGAAAAGCCGCGGTGCTCGCCACTCCGAGCTTGTCTGCGATCTGCTTGCCTACCTTTTCGAGCTTGAACGGCAGATAGAAGTGCACGAGGTCCGCTCCGCGTATCGCGTCTATAAGTATGCTTTCGTCGGGTTTGCCGAACTCCATGCCCTGCGAGCGAATGAATTTCATGACAAGCGGAAAAGTGCGTTTGGGCACGACGTAGACATTTTCTTCCTCCACCCCTTCCATGCTCGTGACAATGCGGACGGTGTGCCCGTGTTCGCGCATAGTAGCCGCGAGGTGCATTGCCGTCGCCGTAGTGCCGTTCGATTTATCTCCGTATTGATCCATGATAATGGTTATAGTCATAATATAATCTCCGTTTATGGTTTCGTCGGGCGCTTTTTACGCCTTCCTATATTCTAACCGTAAGTATAAAGCCGTTTTATTAGAACAAGATTAGAAAGACATTACACTTTCGTAATTCTACCGCTCCGAACCCGGCGGGCGCAAAAAAAACAACTCTCCCTTACGGATAGTCTCCCGTTATCCGCACTTTTATACGCAAAAAAAAGCGGCCCGCCCGATCGGACGTCCGCCTTGTTATATTATTTGTTGAAAGTAACGCCGTCCACCTTGAAGTAACTGCCGCACACATCGCACTTGCCTATAGTCGTCATGCCCTCGTGTACAAAGCCGCAGTTGTCGTCGTCGACAAGGGACATCACGTCGCCGCAAGTCGAACAGCGGTTGGGCATTATGTATACGTTTTCTTTTTTACCGTCCATATACCGCACGCGGATAAACAGGCGGTTTTCGAACTTTTCGCACTTCTTGCAATAGAATATGCCGTTGAAAGCCATGCTGCCCTCTATGGACGCAGCCATAGCCCACTTGTTTTTGCTGACCTGTATCTTATCGCTTACGGGCGGCACCATGAGGCGCGTATACGCCGTATTCGCCTCGAGTTCCGCAGGGTCGAACATATGTACGGTGTTGGGGAACAGCTCGTAATTTATGTTCGTGAGATATTCCGCATGGTTGAGGTAGAAATTATAATGCGCATACTTGGGCTTTTTCGACTCTATTCCGACGAGCATGGCAAAAAGCTTTTCGCTCTCCTTCTTGTCGGTCACGCGGGCGACTGCGTCTTTAAGCGACTGCAAATCGCTTTCCGCCCCCACCTTAAAGCTCGCTTTATTCAGACAATCGTGACACTTTAGATTTATTATCTTCGACATTACCGTCTCTCCTTGCTAAGGGAACTGCTTGATTTAAGTCTATTGTAGCACAAAAGAAAGTTTTTGTAAACCGTTTTCGTCTTAAAATGCCGTACTTGCCGAATTTTGACTGTATTTAGGGCTTCAAGCTTCGCTCTCCAGAGTCTCTATGAGAAGCTGAGGACGGTTCAAAACGCGCGGAATGGGACTCGACGAGCCGAGCCCGCCGCTCACTATCATAGTAGTTCCGCCCTCGTCATATCGCCCCACGACATAATGCGGGCGGAACTTTTCGCCGGGCGTGAAAATCGCGCCGACAAACGGAAATCTTACCTGTCCCGCGTGTGCGTGACCCGAAAGCACAAGGTCGAAACCGGCTTCGACATAGGCGCTCATAAACTCGGGTCGGTGAGAGATCAGAAGATTGAATTTATCTTTATCGACAAGCTTTCTTATCCTTCCCGCAAACACCGCCGAATTTTCGCTTCCGCGCTCCATATAAAAGCGAGGATCCTTTGCCCCGGAAAGAGCTATGTCGCCGTCGCCGTGCAAGAGAAGCACGGACTCGTCCTCGAGCACGTGTACGCCGAGCGCACGCATTTCTTTCAAAAAAATCGGATACTCGTCCACATAGCGCTCGTGATTGCCGCAAGCATAATAGACGGGCGCGATCGAAACGAGACTGTCTATGAGCGCGAGCGCGTTTTTTCTCCTGCGGCTCTGGATCATATCGCCGCTTATTACTATTATGTCGGGAGACTCCTTTGCGATTTTATTCGCAACGCGCCTTCCGCCCTTGCCGTAATACTTGTTATGGTAATCGGAAATATGCGCGATTTTAAACCCGTCGAAGCTTTTCGGGAGCTTTGCGCTCTTATATGTATAGCGCACCGTTCTCACCGCATTGTTCCAATACACGAGCGCGACCGTAAAAAGCACGAAAATCGCGGCAATTACTATTATGAGCCAAATCCACCACTTCATCGCATTACCTTCCTATTATATATTTAGCCGCGCGAGCCGCATTTTATTCCTTCCGTTTCAATATCGGGCAAAAGCAAAGGGAGCCGATACGCCGACCGACTCCCTTCCCTTACCGTTGTTTCTTATTAAGACTCGCTTCCTTCTTCCTCTATCTCTATTTCGGGAGAAGCGACTGCGACGCCCACTACCGTGCCCTGATTTTTAAGCTTCATTATGCGCACGCCCTGCGTGTCTCTGCCGATCTTCGAGATTTCCTTGGCTCTCATTCTTATGATTATGCCGTTGTCGGCGATGAGCATTACGTCGTCGTCGGGATTTATCTGCTTCATGTTTACAAGCTTGCCCGTCTTTGCCGTGAACGTTCCCGCCTTTATTCCCTTGCCTGCGCGGGACTGGAGACGGTAGTCGTTGAGATCGGTACGCTTGCCGTAGCCGAATTCTGAGACGGTTATTATCTCGTGTCCGTCTTTTACGACAGTCATATCGACGATCTCCTCGTCGTCGCCTATCTTCATTGCGCGCACGCCCTGCGTATCTCTGCCCATCATGCGCACGTCGTCCTCGGCAAAGCGTATGCACTTACCGGACGAGGACGCGACAAGTATCTCGTCTCTGCCGTTCGTGAGCTGTACGGATATGAGTTCGTCTCCCTCGTTGAGCTTTATGGCTATCTTGCCCACCTTGCGAATGGACGCGAATTCGGTAAGCGACGTCTTTTTTATGAGACCGCGCTTCGTCGCCATCAACAGGTTCCCCTGTCTGCCGCCCTCCTCGATCCTTATGACGGCGTTTACCTTTTCTCCGTCGTCGAGATTGAGAAGATTGACTATCGCCCTTCCGCGAGCCGTACGCTCCGCCTCGGGCACTTCGTATGCCTTTATCGCATATACCTTGCCGCGGTTCGTGAAGAACAGCAGATCGTCGTGCGTGCAGGTGACGAACATCGTTTCGACGAAGTCCTCTTCCTTGGGCTTGTGCGCGGTTATGCCCTTGCCGCCGCGGTGCTGAACTTTATACTCGGAAGTCGGCAGGCGCTTGACGTAACCGAAGTGCGTCATGGAAATTACGACGTCCTCGCGCTCGATAAGATCGCCTATGTCTATTTCGTCGTAGTCGACGCAGATCTGCGTCTTTCTCGGCGTACCGTACTTCGTCTTTATTTCGTCGAGCTCCGTACCGATAATTTCGAGCACTCGCTTCGGGGAAGCGATTATGCTCTTGAGGTCGGCGATAAGCGCCTGAAGCTGAACGAGGTCGTTCTTTATCGACTCAACCTCGAGGCTGGTAAGTCTTTGCAGACGCATTTCGAGTATGGCGTTCGCCTGTTTGTCGGAGAGATAGAACTCCGCCATGAGTTTTTCCGCCGCCTCGAATTTGTCGCGGCTGCCCTTTATTATCTTTATGACCGCGTCGATGTTCGTAAGCGCCTTTACGAGACCTTCGAGAATGTGCTCGCGTTCCTGAGCCTTGTCGAGGTCGTACTTCGTGCGGCGAAGCACTACGTCCTTTTGGTGCTCGAGGTAGTAATACAGCATTTCCTTGAGATTGAGAATCTTCGGCTCGCCGTTTACGAGCGAAAGGAAGGTAATGCCGTCCGAGGTCTGGAGATTCGTGTGCTTGTACAGCATATTGAGGACCACTTGCGCCTGAGCGTCGCGCTTGACCTCCACGACTATGCGCAGACCCTCTCTGTCCGATTCCTCGTTTATTGCGGATATGCCCTCTATGCGCTTATCCTTGACGAGATTTGCCATGCTCTTTATTAGCTCGGCTTTATTGACCTGGTAAGGAAGCTCGGTTATGACGATCCTTTGACGCGGCTGTCCGCCCTCTCTCGGCGTGTACTCCTCTATCTCGCACTTCGAGCGAATGACGACGCCGCCGTGACCCGTGCGGTATGCGCAGCGAAGATTTGCTCTGCCCATTATTATGCCGCCCGTCGGATAGTCGGGACCGGGCACGTACTGCAAAAGCTCTTCCGCCGTAAGGTCGGGATTTTCTATGAGCGCCTCGACGGCGTTTATTACCTCGACGAGGTTATGCGGCGGGATATTCGTAGCCATACCGACGGCAATACCGTCGCTGCCGTTTACGAGAAGGTTGGGGAAACGGGACGGAAGCACGGTCGGCTGCTGGAGCGTGTCGTCGAAGTTCGGATACCAATCGACTGTTTCCTTGTCTATGTCGCGGAGCATTTCGCTCGCGATCTTCGAAAGTCTCGCTTCCGTGTAACGCATTGCCGCAGGGGGATCGCCGTCCACACTGCCGAAATTGCCGTGACCGTCTACAAGCGGCTCGTTTATCGAGAAGTCCTGCGCAAGGCGGACGAGAGCGTCGTAAACCGAGCTGTCTCCGTGCGGGTGATATTTACCGAGCACGTCACCGACGATACGCGCGCACTTTCTGTGCGGCTTGTCGGAAAAGAGGTTCAATTCGCCCATAGAATAGAGTATGCGGCGGTGTACGGGTTTGAGTCCGTCGCGTACGTCGGGTATCGCACGCGAGACGTTGACCGCCATTGCGTACGCGATGAACGATTTTTTCATCTCGTCCACTACCTGGCGTTTGATTATCTTTGTATTGTCGACGTGCTTTATTTCTTCGTCGGAAAATTTTCTCTTTCTTTCTGCCATAACATTCTCCTATGACCTTTTTTAGAAAAACTTTGCAAATTGCCTAAATAATATTTCTTACGAAACGGCAGTCTCGCCGCAGACGGGCAACAGTTGTTCCGAACGCGAGGGCGCGTACTTTTTGTACGTAACCGAGCAAGCGGGACAAACGCAGTCCGTTTGCGAAGATGAATACGCCTTCGCTCTAAATGTCGAGTTCTTTTACAAGCCCTGCGTTCTCTTCTATGAACTGACGGCGCATTTCGGGCATATCTCCCATGAGCACCGTGAATATCTCGTCCGCCTCGAAGGCGTCGTCCATAGTCGCCTGTACAAGCGTGCGGAATTCGGGGTTCATAGTCGTATTCCAGAGCTGTTCCGCGTTCATCTCGCCGAGACCTTTATATCTTTGCACGTCGCAGCCCTTGCGCCCGAGCTTGTCGAGCGTTTCGTTGAGCTCGGCTTCGCTGTAACAATAGGTGTCCTTTTTGTTCTTCGTGACCTTAAACAGCGGCGGCTGTGCGATGTAGACATGACCTTTTTCTATGAGCGGACGCATATAGCGGAAGAAGAAAGTCAGCATGAGTATGCGTATGTGGCTTCCGTCGACGTCGGCATCGGTCATGCAGATTATCTTGTCGTAGCGGAGCTTGCTCTCGTCGAAGTCCTCGCCCACGCCGCAACCGAACGCCGTGATCATGCTCTTAATCTCGTTGTTCTCGAGCACCTTGCCGAGTCTTGCCTTTTCGACGTTTAAAATCTTGCCGCGGAGAGGAAGTATCGCCTGGAAGCGGCGGTCTCTGCCCTGCTTTGCCGTGCCGCCTGCGGAGTCGCCCTCGACAAGATATATTTCGCAATGCGAAGCGTCCTTGTCCGTGCAGTCGGCAAGCTTTCCGGGAAGCGTCGTCGATTCGAGTATGCCCTTTCTGCGAGTGAGCTCGCGTGCGTTTCTCGCCGCGTCTCTCGCACGCTGCGCGGTTATGCTCTTGATGACAAGCTCTTTGGCTTCCTTGGGGCTCTCCTCGAGATAGGTGCCGAAGCCCTCGGAGAGAGCGCGTTCGACTATGCCGCGCATATCGGAATTGCCGAGCTTCGTCTTGGTCTGTCCTTCGAACTGCGGATTGGTGAGCTTTACGGAAACAATAGCCGTAAGTCCCTCGCGCACGTCGTCGCCCGAGAGCTTTTCCTCGTCCTTGATTAGATTTGCCTTGTGCGCGTAATCGTTTATCACCTTCGTAAGCGCATTTTTGAAGCCGTTGAGGTGCGTGCCGCCCTCTTCGGTGTTTATGTTGTTTGCATACGAATAGATGAGCTCGCTATAGCTGTCGTTGTACTGCATGGCGATTTCGACCGTGCTGTCCTTGTACTTCTCCTCGAAGTATATGGCGTTCGGGAAAAGCGTCTCTTTCGAGCGGTTGAGGTATTCGACGTAATCGAGAATACCGCCCTCGTAGCAGAATTCCTCTTCCTTTTCCTTGCCTCTGCGATAGTCCTTGAGCTGGATACGCACACCCTTGTTGAGGTAAGCGACCTCGCGAAGCCGAGTGCGAATGAGGTCGTACGAAAATTCGATCGTCTCGAAGATCTCGTCGTCGGGGAAGAACGTGACCTTCGTGCCCGTCTTTTCGGTCGTCCCCACCTCGGCAAGCGCGCGCATGGGTATGCCGCGATTGTATTTCTGGCGATAGACCTTGCCGTTTTTATAGACCTCTACTTCGAGCCATTCCGAAAGAGCGTTTACTACGGAAAGACCGACGCCGTGCAAGCCGCCCGAAACCTTATATCCTCCGCCGCCGAACTTACCGCCCGCATGGAGCTTTGTGAGCACGACCTGAACCGAAGAGACCTTCTCTTTCGGATGGATATCTACGGGAATACCTCTGCCGTTGTCGGTTACGGAAACCGCGCCCTCGGGCGTAATTTCCACGAGTATGGTGTCGCAATAGCCCGCAAGAGCTTCGTCGACGCTGTTATCCACGATTTCGACTATGAGGTGATGAAGTCCTCTTTCGTCGGTAGAACCGATGTACATACCGGGGCGCTTACGCACCGGCTCGAGTCCCTCCAGCACCTGTATTTCGCTGGAATCGTACTTATTGTCCACCTTCTTTGCCATAGTGAAACTCCTTTATTTTTATTGAAAACGGGGCGAGCTTTCGTCTTTGCTTCGCGGCAAAACGACGCTTTTAAAGACGCCAAGCGCCACACGTATACATTATATCATAAACGATAAAAAAAATAAAGCAAAAAGACAACGCTTTAGCTTTATTTTTGTCTTTTTTTATCTCGCGCACGCTTTCTGACGGCTTTAATTATGTCTATTTGCCGTGCGCAGGCAATTTTATGTAAACCACTATACACCCCTTTCGCGCCATACAAGCCGTTTTCGCGCTTTAAGTCTTTACAAAAACGCACTCCTTCGTTTTATGGCTACCCTTAGCAAGGGGAGCTGTCGCCGTTAGGCGACTGAGGGGATTGCCAATCATTCCCCTTTGCACATACTTGCATTAAGAGTCGCTTAACCTAAGAAAAAGGCTACCCTTAGCAAGGGGAGCTGGCGCCGTCGGGCGACTGAGGGGATTGTATAATTTGCCTTACGTAATTGTCTATATACTCGCATACAACCCTAAACTGTTTGTTTATCATATTGTTGGCTACTCTTATTACCGTCAAGCCGTATTGCTCCAAAAACGAGGTGCGTTTTTCGTCGTATTCAAGCCCTTCTTCTTCAAAATGCTGAGAGCCGTCCAACTCGATTATAAGCTTTGCTTCGGGACAGTAAAAATCCGCAATGTATTTATTGATTACGGATTGCCTTCTGAATTTAACGGGATAAGTTCTAAGAAAATCATACCATAAATGCCGCTCTTCTTTCGTCATACCTTTACGGAGTGACTTGGCATTGTCGATTAAATTCGCATTGTACTTTCGTTCCATATAATCCCCTCTGTCCGTTGCATTATGTACAATCCCCTCAGTCTGCTTCGCAGACAGCTCCCCTTACTAAGGGGAGCCTTGTAACACCTCAAAAATATTATAACAGATATTTTACTTCATGTAAATACGTTTACAAAATAATCAAACAAAATAATATTAAAAATCTTGTTCGGTTTTTATAACTTTGAAAAATTCGCGTGTAAACGCAAGTAAATATCGCAAACTGACGAAAGCAAGTTCGATATTGCTTTGTGTTATTATATAAGCGTAATATTATACACGGACGGATTACGATATGGATATACGGCAAAAGATAGACGAATTGAGAAAACTTAAAGGGTGGTCTCGTTCTAAACTCGCAAAAGAAGCGGGACTTTCCGAAACCACCGTCTACAATTGGTATAATGAAAACGATTTTACGCCGTCGCGCAAAGCGATTGAATACGTTTGCGCCGCTTTGGAAGTACCTGTAGCGGAAATTTACAGCGACATCGATACAGACAAATTAAGCCCTCAACAAATAAGACTTCTCGAGCTATTCAATAAAGTTCCCGATGCGAGAAAAGAAGCCGTTATTGACATAATGAGCATACAATCGAAATTGCAATGATATTGCAGAAAACCCACTTATGAAAAAAATCCTTCCTCCCGATATTATACGACTTACCGAGTACTTGGACACGGTTGTTTATTATTATCTTCTGATATTTCCCGATTTAAAAAGCGCGCCTGCGCAAAACCTCATACATGAAAAAGCTATCTGTAAACAGATAGTCAAATACGGAAATAAATTAAACGAAACGAGCAGTATTTGTCGTATCGGTTCGGACTTTATATTTATAAAACAGCCGACTCGAAAAAAAACGGAAACTTTTCTTTCGGACTGCTTTGCCGCCATAATAAAGCCCGAAAGCTATGACGGCGATTTTCCTACGGCACAGATGTTTTATAAGCGCTATGTGACAAAAGAAGCTTACGGATCCGAGGTGCTAAAGCTTTTCACCGAGCTTGCGCAAAAACTTATCAACCTAAAAATTTGTTGGACGCAAATAGACAAAATCAAATCGGCTCTTCCTTTTTACGGAACCGTCGCCGACAAAAAACACAAACGTGCTTTTAAAAACATTATATCCGATTTAATAAACTCGAAGCTTAAACCGAGCGACAATGCCGCCGATTATTTTCCACCCGATAACGATATCCCCGAATTTACGAGCTATCTGAAGCGATACGGTTTTCCGTCGATACTCGAAACAAGCGATAATAAAATCATAATATCGCCGCTCTATGACGACGAAACTCATTTTATGCTTCTTCCGTATATCGTTTGTCTCATGCGAAGCTCGCTTATCCCCATGCCGCTACTGTGTTTACTGCTATATTCGCTTTTGAAATAACCGAACCTCGTCAATACGGCGAGGTTTTCTTTATACAAAAAAAGCACAGAGGCGAAACTCCGTGCTTTTGAATGATTGCGATTTGCGATTAACGCTTCGAGAACTGAGGCGCTCTGCGCGCTTTCTTGAGACCGTACTTCTTTCTCTCCTTCATACGAGGATCGCGAGTAAGGAAGCCCGCCTTTTTAAGCGCCGCGCGGTACATGGGGTCTGCCTCGACGAGCGCGCGCGCTATGCCGTGGCGGATAGCTCCCGCCTGACCCGTAAAACCGCCGCCCTTGACATTCACGTACACGTCGAACTTGTCCGTCGCACCGACCTCTTCGGTCGCCTGACGAACGATATACTTAAGCGTATCGAGTCCGAAATAATCGTCAATGCTGCGCTTGTTGATCACGATATTGCCGTTGCCGGGAAGGAGACGAACGCGAGCTATTGCCTTCTTGCGTCTGCCCGTGCCCCAGAACTGTAACTTTTTCTTGGATGCGGATTTCGTTGCCATTGTAGCTTACCTCACTATTTCCAGCGTCTCGGGCTTCTGAGCCTCGTGCCCGTGCTTGTCGTCCTTATATACGCGCAGTTTCTTGAGCATCTTTCTGCCGATGCTGTTTTTGGGAAGCATACCCTTTACCGCGTCGTAAACGGCTCTGTCGCTCTTCGTGGCGAGGAAAGTCTTGTACTGAACTTCCTTCATGCCGCCCATATAAAGCGTGTGATGTCTCTTGATTTTTTGTTCGGCTTTCTTGCCCGTGAGCGCGACCTTGTCGGTATTGACGACTATTACGAAATCGCCCGTGTCGACGTGCGGGGTGAACGTCGGCTTGTTCTTGCCGCGAAGCACCGCAGCCACCTGGCTTGCGAGACGTCCGAGGGGAACGTCCGTTGCGTCGACGATATACCACTTACGGGTAACGCTCTGTTCGTTTGCCATAAACGTATTCATATCGATGAATGATTCCTCCGTTGGATTTTAGCGCGCCCGCTTTTGCCTGTAAGTGCACGTTTCACGCCATGCACCGCGGACATTCCCGCCCCGAGCAGCCTTTCCTGTCCATAGGAACGGGGCTAACCTTTCCTTGCGACAAACCGAAAAACGCCCTTAAGGCGATATGCTGTATTATTATATCGGGTTTTTCTTCATAAGTCAAGCGATTTTAAATAAGAGACAAAAGAAAAACCGCGGTCGGCATTTGACACATCCGATCCGCGGTTTGTTCGTTTATACTTTTTTCTAAGCCTCTTGTTTTCTCACTCTCGAGAAGAACGAGCCGACTATTGCCGTTATGATCGAAAGGATCATAAACACGGCGAGAGTAACTCTCATGCCCACGTTGTCGGCGTTACCGAAGTAGTCGCCCATGCCGACAAAGAGAGCGGTCACGTCGTCTATGGAGTCCGCAATGAGAAGCACGAGCGCCACAGACATGAGCACGATCATCACAATGGGGATACAGTCGGCAAACACGCCTTCGTATATCGCAAGAGCTACACCGAGCAGGAACGCAAACAGCGCGCAGACGAATATCCCCGCCGCAAACGTGTGAGACGACACGCCGAAAGCAATATACATAACGGACACTATAAGCCCGAGCACGGTGGAAGCAAGTAATATATAGTACCCTACCGATTTTGTTTTCAGTTTTTGTATAAGGTTCATTTCGCTATCTCCTTATCTCTTTTACTTTGCTTATCGCCGCCATAGCCACGCTTGCCGCCGTAAGCACGGCAAACACGACTATCATTGCGATAAGAAGGTTCTGCCACCAAGGCGTAAGCTTTATAATTATCGTGTCGGACGAGAAGCCGTTTATCATGTTCGATCGACTGCACTTATAGTAGTAGTTTTTGGCTGCTCGCGCAATGTGCTCGACATACGAGCCGTCGTCGGAAGAAGAGAGATAGTTGTTCACGATTTCTTTCGCTATCTGTGCGTTCGTCATACAGAAGCAATCGGTTCCCGCAACTATCTGGTCGATATAGTCTCCCTGATAGCCGTCTCTGCGCGCATTCGTACAGTCGGTTATGACGCAACCCCTGAAGCCCCACTCATAGAACACGACGTCGATGTTGAATTCCTTTTTGTTCATGGTGCTGTCGAGTCCGAGACGCTCGTAGTTTTGCATATAGCCCTTCGCTTTTGCCACTCTGAGCGCGCCTTCGCTCGCACGCAAGCTGCCCTCGCGCCAGCCCTGCTCGTTGAAGAACACGGAAACGCCTATTCTTATCGTTTCCTGGTCGTTACCCGCCGCGTGCTTTGCACAGGCGATAACGCCGCGTTTTTCCATTTCGATCACTTCGGGAACGAGCACCATATAGGAAAGGTTGGGATCTTCCGAGCAGTACTCGAAGTTTCTGCCGCCGAACGGGGTCTTGTGATAGTTGACGCCGACCGACCAAAATTCCTGCTTACCGCCCCAAAGACCGAACTCGCCTATGAGACGTCCGCGCTCTTTGAACAGTTCCCAATTGAACGTGCCCGTAAGCACGGCTTTTCCCGCGAAGCTGTTCATGCTTATGCGCGTCATCTTGCCGCTTCCGTATTTGCCTGTCGTATCCTCATACGGGAAATTGATGCTGCAACCGTTCGGTCCGTTTATGCCGTCGCCGAGGCTCAAGGCATTGGCGGCTATTTTCTCGTTTGCCGCCCAGCGGTTGCTCTGTGCGTCGTCGAGGACATTGAGCATTTCGTCGAGAGTGAGCTGGTTTATGAACAGATTCCAGGTCTCTTCGTCGTCGTAATCGACTTCCCTCATGTCCACAAGCTTAAGTCCCGCTTCTTTGCCCAAGTTTGCGGTTGCCTGCGCAACGCTTATCGCGCCCTCGGGCTTAGTGTAATTGTGTCCCGCAAGTATGTCTATCATTTCCGCGCTTGCGGTGACGCGCGTTGCCGCCGTGGGATAGGTTCCGTCCCAATCGCTTCTCGTAAGGTATGTGCCCGCGTTCTTGACCCAATAGTTTAGGTCGCAATCGTCGAAACGGTTGGTCACGTTTACTCCCGTTTCGCTCTTTTTATATGCTTCCGTATCGAGTCTTTGGCTGAACTTATATACCTTGCCGGCATCGCCGACTGCGGCGCTTCCGCCCACCGACACGAGACCCGTGACGTCCGGCTTTTTGGCTTTGATGATATTGTTGAGCGCGTCGTGCGCGTCGTCTCCGATCGCAAGGTAATAATCGCCGCCGCTGAGGATATAGCCCTTTGCCTTCGTGTAGTCGTACGAAGCGAGGAGATAGCGCTCTACGTTTACCGTCAAGGTCTGATCCTCGCCGGGCTGAAGCTCTCGCGTCTTATCGAAACCGACAAGCTGTACGGCGCTTTTTTCCACTTTGTTCGTCTTTTCATATTCGCCGTACGGAGTCTGGGCATAGACCTGAACGACGCTTTTGCCGTTTGCCTTGCCCGTATTTTTGACCGTCACCGTGACTTTATAACTGTCGCTGTCCGCGTCGTACTTCACTTCTTTGAGATTTTGCTCGAAAGTCGTATAGGAAAGGCCGTAGCCGAACGGATAGGAGACCTCGTTCTCCCACTTCCATTCGCTTGCGCCGAACGACGCTCCCTTTGCGCTGTCGGCTTTGCCCTGACCGAGGACATAGTCCTCATAGCGGGTCTCGTAATACTTATATCCCACATATATGCCTTCCGCCTGGAAAGTCATATATCTGCCCGTATCGGCAAACGGGGATTCCGTACCGATAACCGCCTTTTCCACTTCGTCGCCGTTTATGTAAGTGGGCGTGTTCTCGTTCTCGTTTACGATTGCGGGAGCGGAGAGCGAGTTCATCGCATAGGTATCGACGAGCTTGCCCGAGAAGTTTGCTTCTCCGCAAAGAAGCTTGGCAATACCGTGCGAGCCCACGCCGCCGGGAAGTCCCGCATACACGCAGGCGTCGACGTCATAGTCGTCAAGCCAACCGACTTCCATTGCGTTGCCTATATTGAGCAGCACGACTATTTTTTTGAAGTAGCCTGCCTTTTTCGCCTCCTTGAGCATTCCGAGGATATCCTCCTCTTCCTTTATAAGCGCAAGCGAGCTTTTCCCCGTTTTCGTACCGGGATTCTTGGGCGGCGCAAACATCTGATCCGCCTTTTCGTATCCCGTCACGTTGTCGAGAAGCATATCGAAGTTTTCCTGTCCGCAACGCGTCAAAACCATTATTGCCGTGCCGCCCGTTTGGCTTTCCCAAGTGGATTTTACAGGGTCGTAGAACTCTATGGGATCTTCGCCGTCGGCAATGCCCGTAGTGGCGTTCGAACAGTCCATCCACGTATATCCGCTGTGATCGCGGGACTGCTTAGACGTGCGAAGATGCGCGACAAGTTCTTCGTTGACATTATAGCCGTTCATTGAAAGCGCCTGCGGAAAACTGATCCTGTAGCCGCTGCTCGCGTCCATGGGGTCTCGTCTGTTTGTACCCATGGGGTCTACGCCCGCCGAGTTGCCCCTGTAGATCGGGTCGACGGCGGCGTGCCCGAAGAAAGAGATCCTTTCCGAGCTCTTATCTATGGGGAGCGCATTGTTTTTGTTGGACAAGAGCGCCGCGCCCTCTATGACCTCGTTGATCGTTGCGTCGAAGCCGTCTTCGACAAGCTTTTTCGCATTCTCTTCGTTTTTCTCGCCATAGTCGCTTTTAAAGTACTCGGTATCCTTTTCCACACCCGTTGCGTCGCCTGGATACCCTTCGTCGCCCGGATTGAGCACCTTTACGGTCTCCACTTCGAGGAAGTTATTGATCGCGCCTTCATACGAAACAGCTACAGTCATTCCCCCTATGACGAACACAAGCAAAAAAGCAAGTATGCCGCTTATGCCCATCCACATTCTTTTTTTGAACATCTGTTCCTCCTTGTTCCTTTACCGATTTTCAAACGTGTGCACCGTTTTGATGCAGAGTCGCTTTTATATTTCGCTCTGCTTTTGTTACGTTTATTATAGCACTATTCCCCCCCCCGAAAAGACTTTTGTACGCAAGATATGGACATTTATACCTGTCTTACCCATGATAAGCCCCCGAGTTGCTGTCGCCGAACCGCAAATCGGTCTCGCTTATTCCGCAATCCGCGGCAAGCACAAGCCGTGAAATTCCCATATGACAAAGGCGGCGACGCTTCCGTCACCGCCCGTCTCATAAGCTTTTCCGTACCTTAGGCAATCGAAAAGGCCGTGCCTTTTAAGCACAGCCCGTATAATTGCAAATATTTGTTTTGAAAGAACTTTACTCTGCGGATTCCTCGTCCGTGGTTTCCTCGTCCTCGTCGTCCTCGGGTTTCTCGTCGTCCTCGGCGCGCTTGCCTACAAACATCGCCTTGCTGCCCTCTATGCCCTCTCCGGGGAGCTTGTTGAACACGGCATAGCCGCTTGCCCAATCGTCGATTATTCCGAAGTACATTACATAGCCTGCAACAACGTCGACGGGGAGTCCGTTCGTAATGCCGGCGCGGTCGCTGACCTCCTGCGGCTCGGCGTTTTCCTCGAAGATGTTGAGACGCTGAATGAAATTCGTGCTGTTGCGATAGTAAGCGTATCCGTCGATAACCGTCTCGATCGTTGCGGAGGACGAATAGACGGTCTTGCTCGTGCCGTCGTTGCCGAACAGATACATGGCGGAACCCGTCGAAGCGAGCACGTAAACGGTATCGACATTGGGATCTATGTCGGAGCTCGGACGGAACGCATACGTATAAGTGTAAGACGAAAGGTTTCCGACATTGAGCGCCGTTCCCCTGACGTTGGTTCTCCTCTTATCTGCGGGCAGACTGTCCTCGTACGCCTTGTAGGTAGGGCTGTTCGGGTCGGTCGTATCCTTTCCCGCCTCGCCCATGAAGCTGTCGTGAAGATTGGTAAAATTGATTACGGTGTTTCCGTTCTCCGTCGTGCGGTAGAATACGACGCCGTCGCGCACCGCCTCTATGGAAGAGGTCTGACCGTTGTTGAGAAAGACCGTGCGTTCGCTTCCGTCGGGACGGATATACTCGAGGACCGTACCGCTGCGCTGTCCGTCCTCGTCTGTCGCCGAGCGGGTAAAGAATACGAAATCCTCGACCGAAACGGACGAATTGTCGTTTGCGTAATAATCGCTCTTAGTCGGGAGCGTAGCCGACGTGACGTCTTCGGCTATCTTGAGAGTCTCGATTACTTTCTTGTCGTTTACGGAAATACTCTTGAGCGTCGTGCCGTCGAGCAGTACGAGATAGACCTTATCGCCCTGTTTGTAGAAGGCATAGGGGCTCGTATCCGTATCGTTTTCCGAAGTATAAAGCTTTTGCGTGACTTTGCCGTCGAGCGACGTGCGAAGGAAATCGGTTTTCTTATACTGATATTCGCCCGCCTTGTTGCGCACGTTGTTGGGCGTCGCATAGTAGACATAATTATCGTAGATGAATATGCCGCCGCTCGAATAGCCGCTCGTACCGATGATCTTCGGAGCGATGAGCTGAACATTTGCGACGTCTATGGGGTTGTCGTCGTAATCTACGCCTGCCGACGTCTTAAACTCGACATATTCGTTCGTGACCTCGGAGACGGAACCCTTCACGTCGAATTCGGCTCCGTTTTTATCGCCGACAAGCTCCGCGCGGTACAGCGCGCCTTTTACCACGTCGCCCCAGACGTTGTTTTTGCCGTCGGTGTCCTCGTAGCTTGCCGAACCGTTTATAAAGTAAATGTAGTTTCCGTACTGCACTGCGTTGCCGCCGTTAGAATGTACGGCGTAAGACGTATCCTGCGTGCCCTCGACTTTTACCGAGCCGCCGTAGGAATTGTCGCCGCAACCGGCAAACGCGAACACGCTCATGGCGAGCGTAAGCGCGAGGATTATCGATATTACAATGTTTTTCTTCTTCATTTTATACTCCGATTTACAAACTGCAACAGTTAGTATACTATAAAACCGCCGCGGCTGTCAATTACTTTTGTCACTTAAAAGAATTATGTCCTCTTTCCCGTCGGTTAAACAGCGGCTCAGGGTTTGGCTTTAAGCGTGATTTTTGCGGAGAGCAATCCCTCGCCCGTCGCCTTTACGACTATTTTGCCCTCGCCCGTCGCCTTTACCGCCATGAGCGCCCTGCCTTCGTAAACGGGGATCGTCTTGACCGATGCGGGAAGCGTAAGATAAGGGTCGGCATTGCCGAGCGCGAACAGCTCGCCCTCGCCGGTCACAGTGACCTCTACGCTCCGCTGCGCGCGGGGGACCTTTCGCCCTTCCTTATCGGTCACGGCTATTTCCACAAACTTCATGTTGCTTTCGGAAAGAATTATATTCTTGTTGTCGCACTCGAGCCGCAAAGCCTTGGGCGAAGAAACGCTCTCGAGAGAGGTGCGGCAGAACTCGCTGCCCTTGCGGAAGGACACGGCCTCGAGCTTTCCGGGATAATAATTGATACGGAAAGTCGCGACATACTTGTTTATCTTGCCCGCAAGCTTTCTTCCGACGAGCTTTCCGTCGAGATAGAGCGCCACGACGTCGCCGCCCGTATACACCTTTACAGTCACGGGACGACCGAGGTGCCTCGGCCAATACCAGCTTGCCTTGGGCGCGCCCTCGTCGTTTTCCACGTCGGGATCGATTACTACGATCGCCGACTTGTTCTTTCTGCCCATACAGATCTCGCGGTAAAAGCTGCGGCTCTTTCTCGCAAGCGTCAGATCGATGTCCGCGTCGCTTCTAAGGCGTTCGCCTCCGTAACCGTCGCCCGCCGCGCCGCCGCCGAGGCTGTCTATTGCGGGGCTGACGAATTCGCCGAGCACGCCCGAGCGCTTGCACTCGCTTATCGCGTCGAACGCCTTATCGGGACGGGACGCAATTCCGAGAACCTTATTTTCCGAAAGGGGCACGTCGTTTAAATAGCGCGGGTACAAAAACGCATATCCGCTAACGTCGCCTGCCGCAAACCAATCGGCGGTGAGGTCGCGGAACATACTCTTTTCGCGGGAGAGCGACAACATTCCGCCTTCGCTCTTCTCCGCCGAGTGTATGCGTTCGGCACGCACGCCGAGCCTTAACATCTCTTCGCGCGTCGGCACCGTCTCCTTCGCCGAAGCGACGATAAAACGCGTATCGTCGAAGCTGCGAATGAGCTCCGCTATCTTCTTTCCGAGCGCCGCGCCCTTTCCCCTGCCGTAGCTTTCGGGCGGACAGTCTCCGAGTCCGTAACCTATGACGCACGGGTGTTTGCGAAGCGTCTTGACGCTCGCTTCTATTATGCGCTCGAAATCTCTCTCGAACCACAGATGCCCGTCGCCCGCCGCTTTAGGCTGTTCGAGCCCGTCGAATATGTCCGTTATACACATGAGTCCCGCCCTGTCGAGCGCGACGAGCGCGTTCTCCGTAGGCACACCGACGAATCTTACGACATTGAAGCCGCTGTCCTTGAGCACCCGAGCCTTGCGCGTTTCCGCAGAAAGCGGAGAACTGCAACCGATTATTCCGTTGTCGTGAGAGACCACCGCGCCGTTTAACGCCGTGGGACGATTTCCGAACTCGAATCCTTCCGACGTAATCTCGCACTTTCTTATTCCGAACGAAACGCAAGCATTGTCGGTCTCGAGCTCGCCGCTCGTAAGCGCAAGCGTGAGCGTATAAAGATAGGCGTCGGAAAGGCTCCATTCGAATCTGCGCATCATCTTGAGGGGCACGGTAACGCGCTTTGTCGTATGAGCGCGGATCTTGAATTTGCGCATACGCTTGCCGACCCTTCTCATTCTCGCGTTCAAGGTCTGCGCCGACAACGCAAAGGAGCGCGCCTTGTCTCCGTCGTTCGTTATGTCCGCATAAACCGATAACAGCGCGCGGCTTCCGTCGTCCTCCGTCGTCACGAACACGCCGTCGGGATCTATATAAAGAGAATCGCTCGCCCACAGGAGGCGTATGCCGCCGCTAAGTCCGAGACCCGTATAGCCGGCCGAGCGATCGAATGAAAGGAAGGACAGCGCGACCGTTTGAGTCGTGCCAGCATACTTCGTTACGTCGATAAGACATTTCGCAGGGTTCGTCACCGTCGCCACGCAATCCGCGCCGACATAGACGTCCGCAACCGCTCTCGCTCCCTCTATTTCGAGCCACAGCTTATATGCGCGCGGAAAATCCACACTTCGCCGAGCGACGAGTTTTTCACTGCGATAATAACCGTTCTCATTGCCGCCGGCAGAGTAATCTCTCTGCCTGAAAATGAGCTCGTCATGCGGGAAATCCAAGCGTCTTTCGAAACCGTCGCTTTCTCGTACTTTCCAATTGTCGTTTACCTGTAGAAAGTTCATCTCTCGTCCTTAAACAAATATAATCTCTCATAACATTATAGCAATTTTATACGGCAAAAGCAAGCATATTGCCGCTATATTTTCAATCCGTAGCCGTCAATAACCGCACGAAGCGCATTTTCGGAAACGATTGCCCGAACGGCACGAAAAAAGCGCGCGGCTCGATCTTCCGCACGCTTTTTGTAAAAATCACATATCCGAATTTCTATTCGCCCTCTATGCTGTCGCCCGTAACCGCGTCCTGATATATGAGCCAATAGCCGTCGCCCGTGGGCTGTTTTTCGTCGAGCGGCAACCACTGGCAATAGCCGTCGAGCTCTTCGGGCGGCTCGGGCGTATATCGGGAAGGCACGGCATAACATATGTAATCGGGCTTGCCGATAAGCCCCACGCAATAGTACTTGTCGGAATTTTCTATGTTTATGCGCACGAACCGCGACGACGGAAGCAGCTTTTCTATCGCCTCTTCTCTCGGATTGTCTTCGATAAGACTGTCGAGCTTTTGCTTGTTGCGCTCGTAAAAATTGAGCTTGGGAGCGGCGGCTTCCTTAAGGGCGCGCTCGCTTGCCGCAATATCGGTCTTGGGCGCCTGCGGTATGTCCTCTTTTGTCCCCGCCGTCTCTTCGCTCATGGCGCGAACGGGATTTGTCTTTACCGGCGTTTCGTCCGCATTGCGAGGCGGCGTATAGACGCCCGCACCGCGTCTTAAAATTTCGTCGCGGTACCCGTAAAGGAATTTCGCATAGCTCGGCGCGGCGCTCACTGCCGCAGCCGTCTCACCCAGCGCGGAACTTTCCTCCGAATCCGAGCTCTTCTCGAAAGCTTTTTCGGCACTCTTCTCCGAGTCCGAAAGCAAAGCGCCGTTTTCGGCTCTCGCTTCTTTTTCCGCCGCGGCGCCGTCGGTTTCCTTTTGCGCGCCGTCCGTACTCAAAAGCGGCAGGCTCATGGATTCGTCCTCGTCGAGTTCGAGCCTCGAGGAAAGGAGACTGCCGCCGAGTTCGGCAAGACGCGCCTGATCGCCGTCAAGCGACGGCGCCGCCCCTTTTCGAGACGAGTATATATTGGAATAGTAATTCACCTTTGCGATCGCTCCGTCGTCGTACTCGCCGCCCACGGGAAAAAGGCTCAGGATTTTTTCCTCACCCGCCTTTTCGCCCGCACTTTCCTGCGCGCCGATATCCAACGTCTTCTGCGATTCAAAGCCATTTATCTTTCCTCTTACCATATCGCACAGATTGCTCTGCCACATTCTCTTTTCGCCGTCCGTGCCGTAAAGCTCGACGTCGAGCCCCTTTGCGCCTGCGGTTACGACAGCGACGTGCGCGGGCATAAGAGCCGCGCCGCCGAGATTGTACTTCCCGCCCGCCGTCATGGGGAACACGAGTACGGCGTCCGATATGAACACGAAATACCTATGCCCGCGGCTGTAATCGAGACCGCTTGCGGAAACCTGCGCAAACGAGCCGTAAGCATTGTGCTCGGCGACGACCGCGCCTTTGGCACCGCCCCGCCCCGTCATTATGAACAACTTTTTAACAAACTTCATACCATGCCTCTTCAAGGTCGATTTTATCGGCGGCCTTTTAAAGTCCCCGCAATAGAATTATACAGATATTTATATGTCGTAATTGCGCAAAAATTGACACCGCAGCGATTTTTACGCGGAATAATCGACTTATTGCGGCAAAGCAAAGACCGCAGCGAAGATTCGCCGCGGTCCTATTTCGTTATATTTTCCTACTTAAGTCCTATTAAGTCGCGTCGTCGACCGTGTAGGTGTACGCTTCTACAAGGCGATCGAGGTCGGGCTCGACGTTAAGTCCGCCGAAGCCGACGTTGCCGAATACAGCCACGCAATCCGAATCCGACATGACGCTTTGAATGTTTGCAAAGTCGGTGTAGACCTCGTTTTCTATAATGAGAAGCAGTCCCTGATCGTCGGTCGAATGATAGCGGTCGAGATCGTTTGCGAGAATGTAGAACGCTCTGTACAGATTGCCCGCGTCTTCTCCGCCCTTAACGAGCCCCGCAACCTTATCGAGGCTGCTCTTTTCAATCGGCGCGTCTCCGTTTATGTTTGCGGACGCCGATTCGAATGTGCTCTTGAGACCGTTTACCCACGGGTCGAACCTCGTATCCTCGCCAAACAGCGTCTTTCCGAAAAGTCCGCCCTTGTCTACGAGTGCATTATCGGCAAAGTTCGTCACGTCTTCCGCCGCATGGTTCTCATCTTCCGAACCGTCGGGGATCTCGTCGTGAAGTCCGGTTATTCTGACAAGCTTTTTGTAATAGTTTTCGTTCGACGTTATTTTGCCCGAAAGCGCGTAAACCTGCGTCGCTATGGGACGGGACAGCACGCCGCCGTCTATTTCCGACGTAACCTTGCCCATGAAGCTGAACGGCGTCATGAATCCGACTATAAGCAGGAGCACGCCGCTGAAGAGTACGCCGCGAGCCGCGCCGAGCAGGAAACCGCCGAGACGTTCGAGCACGCCCTTTTTCTTGTCGGGGTTTATGAGCGACTTCAAGAACAACACAAGAAGGGTCATTATTATTCTTATAACTATAAAGAGCGCAATGCCGACTATCACTTCGAACACGCCGCCCGCCATTGCGAGAGCTATTCCCTCGCCCACGGAAAGCGCGGACGCCGATATCGTCGTATTCGTGAGCACGCCTATGAAAGGCGACACTATCGCCACGACTACGCCGTCGCCGAGCGCCGTTCTTATCTGAGCTTCGGTCGCCGAACTTTCGAGCGTCATGAGCTCCTCGGGAAGCATTCCCTTAAAGAATGAGAACAGGCTGAAGCCCTCCGAGCCCGCCACGAAATTCCCGAGCGCCGAAACGTCCAAAAGCGCCTCCGCGACGACGCGCGCTATGAGCATCGCAACGAGTATGGAAACGAACCAGCCGCAAAATGTTACGAGCGTCTTGAAAAATCCCTTCCACAGTCCGATGAGAGCCATAAGCGCCACAAGCACTATGATTACTATATCCGCTATTGACATTACCTTTTGAATCCTCCGTTCTTTTTAACGTATACTATTGTTGCCACGCGGTCATAATTTAAACCATGTTTAAAGTATTTCTTGATGATTATGACTGTGCAGAGCGTATAAGGAACGAACTTAAGTCTCTTTTGTTCACTCCTCCCGTCTTTCTGTGCATAGGCTCCGACAGGGTAACGGGCGACAGCCTCGGTCCCATTATAGGCGAACTGCTCGAAACGGCGGCGCCCGTATACGGGAATCTCGTATGCCCCGTCACCGCGCTCAACCTCGTTTCGGTTGCGCGCAAGGTACGTATCAACCACCCCGACCGCCAAATAGTCGCCGTCGACAGCGCCGTGGGCACTCACGCCGACATAGGCAGTATCCGCGTATTTGCGGGCGGTCTGCGCGCCGGCGAAGCCATGGGCAAGAATCTGCCCGAGGTGGGCGACGTTTCCATAACCGCCACCGTCTGCGCAAAGTCCGCAAAGGCTCTCTCTTCCGTGCGCCTCGGGCTTGTATACCGTCTCGCGCGCGTCATTTCCTTGGCGCTCAAGGAAGTGTGCAAAGACAAGAACGCGGGCTTTGCAAGACCCATACACCGCTTTATGCCGGATATATCGGGTTGACACTGCCCGTCCTCTTCGATACTACCATTTTAACAACGCAATGTGAAAGTTTTATTACACGAACATTAGAAACAGATTAAAAAATGCGGCGGGTCGTAAAAAGCCCGCCGTCGATTTCGTTTCCCGCTCCGTTCAAGCGCGCGAGTTCTCGAGCCGCTCGCGGCGGGATTGAAGCTCGTAAAGTTTGCCGTACTGCCCCTTCTTTTCGAGAAGCTCGGCGTGCGTCCCCTCTTCGACTATTTCGCCGTGGGACAGAACTATTATATTGTCGGCGTTCCGAATGGTGGAGAGTCTGTGCGCGACAATCAGCATTGTGCCGACGTTCATCATCTTTTCGAGCGAATCCTGTATGAGTATTTCGCTTTCCGTGTCTATGTTCGCCGTGGCTTCGTCGAGGATCATTACGGACGGCTTGTGCACGACGGTGCGCGCAAACGACAGAAGCTGTCTCTGTCCCGCCGAGAAATTGTTTCCGCGCTCTCTCACCTCGGCGTCCAGCCCGCCCTCGAGTCGGTCTATGAAGGAAGAGGCGTTCACGTACTCGCAGGCGCGCCGTACTTGATCGTCCGGAATATCTTCGCGAAGAACTATGTTGCTGCGGATCGTTCCCGAGAAAAGGAACACGTCCTGAAGCATCTGCCCGAAATGCCTTCGGAGCGACGCTATTTTGATCTTTTTTATGTCTATGCCGTCTATGAGTATTTGACCTTTTTGAATGTCGTAGTTGCGGCAGATAAGCGAGAGTATGGTCGTCTTGCCCGAGCCCGTAGCTCCCACAAAAGCGACCGTGTCGTTCGCCCTCACCTTAAAGGACACGCCCTTAAGCACCCATTCGTCTTCGACATAGGAAAACCAAACGTCGCGAAATTCGATGTCTCCCTTCACTTCGCCGAGTTCGATCGCTCCCTCTTCGTCGACGACGTTCGGCTTGAGATCCATGACGGTAAATATCTTTTCCGCCGACGCGAATGCCGACTGAAGCCAATTGAATTGCTCGGCAAGGCTCTGAATGGGATTGAAGAATTTCGATATGTACATATAAAAAGTGACTATAGTCTCGCTCGTGAGCGTCTGTCCGAGAAAGGATACGTCGTCTATATATCCCTTTCCCCCGAGAAACAGCAGACATAGCACGGAAGAAATGTAAAGCATATATACGACGGGGCGGAAAACGCCGAACACGAAAATCTGACGTTGCTTTGCCGAGGCGAGACGAGCGTTCTTTTCCGAAAACTCGCTCATCTTTTTGTCCTCGCGGTTAAATATCTGCGTGATCTTTATGCCCGAGAGGTTCTCCGAAAGAAAGGTGTTTATGTCGGTAGTGCCGTCCTTGACCTTGCGATAAGCCCGTCTCGAAAACTTGCGGAATATGACGGTGAACAGAACGACGAACGGCACGAAGCACAGCACCATAAGCGTAAGCTCGTAATTGACGCAGAGCATGGCGACGAGCACGCCGACTATGACGAAGCAGTTTTTTATAAGATTCACGAGTATGTTCGTGAACAGCATGGAAATGGCGTTCGTATCGTTCGTGACGCGCGTAACAAGCTTGCCGACGGGCATGGAATTGAGCTGCGCATGAGAGAGGCTTTCGATATGCGTAAACAGATCTTCTCTCAGTTTTGAGAGAATCTTCTGTCCCGTCTTTTGCAGGACTATCGCCTGAAAATATGTGCTCGCAAGCGAGACGAGAAGGATGCCCGCATAGACGCCCACCGTCACGAACAGGCGCGAAAGAGCGAACTCTCCCTTTACCATGCCTTCGATATATCCTATAAGAAGGGGCGAAATTATATCGTATGCCACGGAAAAAATCATGCACACGCCGACAAAGACAAAGCTTCCGACATACGGCTTTGCATACCTTAAAAGCCGCCTTATAAGCTCGCCGTCCTTCATGGCGCGGTCGAAGCCCAAAGCCTCCTTCTTGTTCTTTATCATGGCATAGGCGGCGACAAACACGACGGAGAGAACCCCGAGAATCGCGCCTACGACCAAAAGAGGATAAAACTCACGCATTCGCTTCCCCTCCTTCTTCCTCGAGCTTTTGAAGGTCCACGGCTTTGCGATAGCTCGGACAAGAAGCGTAAAGCTCGGCGTGCTTTCCTACCGCCGCGACCTTGCCTTCCTCCAAAAATATTATCTTGTCCATATCCTCGACCGTCGAAATCCGGTGGGCTATGAGTATGGTCGTCCGTCCCGCGCGCGTATGTTTGAGGCTCGAAAGAATGTTCTTTTCGGTCTTTGTGTCGACGGCGGACACGGAGTCGTCGAGTATGAGTATGGGCGCGTCCTTCATCAGTGCGCGCGCAATGGATATCCTCTGTTTTTGACCGCCCGACACCGTGACGCCGCGCTCGCCGAGCACGGTCTCGTACCCGTCCTTAAAGCCCGTAATGTTGTCGTGAACGTCGGCAAGTCTCGCCGCGTTTTCGACGCTCGCTTTGTCCTTGTCGTCGCACCCGAAAGCTATGTTGTTTTCTATCGTGTCGCAAAACAGAAAGTTGTCCTGCGGCACATAAGCCGCCGCGCGCCGCACCGAGCTTATGGAAAGTTCGTTTACGTCGCTGTCGTCTATAAAGACGGTTCCGTCGGGGACGTTATATGTACGAAGTATCAAATCGACGATTGTCGTCTTGCCCGCGCCCGCCTTTCCGACAAGTCCGACGTTTTCGCCCGCCTCGATGGAGAACGACACGTCCTCGAGCGCGTCATACGAGCCGCCGGGATAGCGAAAAGTGAGATTTTTGAATTCGATTCTTCCCGAAACGTCCCCTATGTCCCGCACGCCTTCTCTGTCGACGACCGTCGGCTTCGAATCCAACAGCTCGCCTATGCGCGAAAGCGACGCCTTTCCTCGCGACGCCATTTCGATAAGCTGTGACACCGCCATTACGGGCCAGACTATTGCCGTAAAATATCCTATGTATTCGACGAGCCGCCCTGCGTCGAAATCGCCCTTATAGACGAGATAGCCGCCGTATCCGAGAATTATGCACACGACCGATTCGACAAGCAGCGTTACGGTCACATTCAACAGCACCGACAGTTTCGTATACTCGACGTTCGCCTCCTCGTTGTGCTTGTTTAGCCTTTTAAAAGCGAGCAGTTCCTTGAACTCCTTTACAAACGCCTTTATGACGGCAATGCCCGAAAAGCTCTCCTGGGAAAAATCCGAAAGATCGGAAAACGCCGCCTGCCTCTCCTCCCACTTCTTCATCATGTACTTGCCGACGATTATTCCGCCGACTAAAAGAAGCGCCATGGGTATGAGCGAAAGAAGAGTGAGCAGTATGTCCATTTGCCACATCTTAAAGACGGTGAGACCGCCGAGGAAAAGCGCGTCGCACACCATAAGAATTCCCGAACCGAAGCAGTCCTGCACCGTTTCGAGGTCGTTCGTGTACAGCGACATGAGATTGCCCACCTTATTTACGGCATAATATTCCTGCGAAAGAAATCTGCTCCTATCGAACATTCTGTTTCTGATGTCCGTTTCCACCTTTATGCCCGACCCGAAAAAACAGATACGCCACAAAAAGCGACCGACGACCATTACGAGAATTATTATTATAAGCGGCAAACATATCTTATCGAGAAGAAACTCCGTATCGAACGGCACAAGCTCGCCGCCGACTTCGACAAAACCCGTATTCATGCCGTTTATAACCATGCGGTACAGCTCGGGGATCATAAGCTGAAAATAATCGACGAAAACAAGCGCGGCTATTCCTATGATGAGGATCCACGCATACTTCAAATAGTATCTGTTGATGTGTCTTCCGAATATCAATGTTTTGTCCGACGTACGCCTGCGCGCACTTTCCTTTTCAATTCGCTATTCTACCACAAATCTCTCCTCATGTCAACGCAATGTGGACATTATTTTTACATTTACCGCAACTTGTAAAAAACGCGCCCCGAAAAGCATAAAACTTTTCAAGGCGCGTTTTGCGATAGTTTATCGTTGATTATTTGCGACTGTTACTTCGCAAGAGCTTCCTGAACGGCAACCGCAACGGCAACCGTTGCGCCGACCATGGGGTTGTTGCCCATGCCGATGAGACCCATCATTTCGACGTGCGCGGGCACCGAGGACGAGCCTGCGAACTGCGCGTCGGAGTGCATTCTGCCCATTGTATCGGTCATGCCGTACGAAGCGGGACCTGCCGCCATGTTGTCGGGGTGGAGCGTTCTGCCCGTGCCGCCGCCCGAAGCGACCGAAAAATACTTTTTGCCGTTATCCACGCAGAGCTTCTTGTACGTGCCTGCGACGGGGTGCTGGAAGCGGGTCGGATTCGTGGAGTTGCCCGTTATGGACACGTCGACTTTCTCCTTATCCATGATGGCTACGCCCTCGCGAACGTCGTCCGCGCCGTAGCAACGAACTTTCGCCTTTTCGCCGTCCGAGTACGGAACTTCCTTGACTATCTTAAGCTCGCCCGTGAAATAATCGTACTTCGTCTGGACGTACGTGAAGCCGTTTATACGAGATATTATCATAGCCGCGTCCTTGCCGAGACCGTTGAGAATGACTCGCAGGGGCTTTACGCGCACCTTGTTCGCCGTCCTTGCGATACCTATAGCGCCCTCTGCCGCCGCAAAGCTCTCGTGTCCCGCGAGGAAGCAGAAGCACTCGGTCTTTTCATCGAGGAGCATGGAAGCGAGATTGCCGTGTCCGAGACCGACGGCGCGCTGCTCGGCAACCGAGCCGGGAACACAGAATGCCTGAAGTCCCTCGCCTATCGCGACAGCGGCGTCCGTAGCTTTTTTGCAGCCCTTCTTTATCGCAATTGCGCAGCCCACGGTGTAAGCCCACGAAGCGTTCTCGAAAGCTATGGGCTGGGTGGACTTGACTATCTTGTCTACGTCAATGCCCTTATCGAGGCAGAGCTTTCTTGCCGCCTCGAGATCCTTTATGCCGTTTGCCTTGAGCGCCGCGTTGATCTTGTCTATACGCTTTTCGTAACCTTCGAATGTGATACTCATAATGCACCTCCCATTAGTTCTGACGCGGGTCGATGTACTTCGCCGCCCCGTCGAATCTGCCGTATGTGCCGCAAGAGCTCTTGTAAGCCTCGTCGGGGCTCATACCCGCCTTGATCTTGTCCATCATTACGCCGAGCTTGACGAACGAATAGCCTATGACCTGGCTGTCCTTGTCGAGAGCAAGCTTCGTGATGTAACCCTCCGCCATTTCGAGATAGCGCACGCCCTTGGCTTCGGTCGAGTATATGGTACCTATCTGCGAACGATGTCCCTTGCCGAGATCCTCGAGTCCCGCGCCGATCTCGAGACCGTCGTCGGAGAAAGCCGACTGCGTTCTGCCGTAAACTATCTGCAGGAACAATTCGCGCATTGCCGTGTTTATCGCGTCGCACACAAGGTCGGTGTTGAGCGCCTCGAGTATGGTCTTGCCGGGCAGTATCTCTCCCGCCATTGCCGCCGAGTGCGTCATGCCCGAGCAGCCGAGCGTCTCGACAAGCGCCTCGCGGATCACGCCGTCCTTGACGTTGAGAGTGAGCTTGCACGCACCCTGCTGCGGAGCACACCAGCCCACGCCGTGCGTGAGACCGCTTATGTCCTTGATTTCCTTTGCCTGAACCCACTTGCCCTCTTCGGGTATGGGCGCGGGACCGTGATTGGGTCCTTTCTTCACGCAAAACATCTCTTCGATTTCTTTACTGAAACGCATAGATATTCCTCCATTTATATTTGTGTTATTTAAGGCGAGCAGCAAACGTCGAAGTCCGTCACTCACGCCTTTCAGTATACCACACGGCAAAAAATAAGACAACCGTTTAAATGCGGTTGTCTTAAAAATTATTCGGTCAAAGTTTGGTTCTCGACAAAAGTTTCAAATCGTCTTCGTCTATATTTATATCGAAATCACATATCCCTACAGGCTGAGGGAACAGCACGCACCATTTCCCGGCTATGGCTCTTTCGCTTATAACCATACCCGTCATTCCCTTGTGCGCCCCGAAACGAGCGTATTTATCCTTTTCCGCGATAAGTTCTACCGTGTCGTGCTCCATAAGCCTCATTTGTTTAAGTTCTGTATGTTCGAAAAAATCCGGTCTGTTCGCAGCTTTTTTCAGCTCGTCTGCGATACCCGACGGAAGTGGAGTTTTTTCTGTCAAGTATTCCTCTTTCACCGCCGCAACCGCGTAATCCCCGCTGTTCTGCGGATTAAAAAATACAGCAATCCAATCTTTATTCGGCAATCTTTCGATAACCATGCAATTGCAACCTTTACGTATATTCTTTGCAGCAAGATAATCAACATCTTCTTTTAAACGAGCGCAACTATATTCTTTCATTTTATCTTCCCCCATAAGGCGTCGTACAAATTATAAGCCCATTCGGATAAACGGCCCACCCACTTATAAAATCTATAACAATACCGTTTATCGATAGTTCAATCTTAATGTTTACTCTTTGACAATTACAATCCAATTTACCTAATGAATAATGCCCTTTCATAAATTTTTCTTTGGCTTGTCTTTCAAATTCAAACTTAAGCATTTCACTATCTTGTTTGGTAAATCCCCAAGACTCAAATAGATGTTTTTTTCCGTTTGTGATATATTTATCTGCAAATATATAATCTGTAAATTTCCTTATATCACAATAGGTTATTATTGTAGGACAATAATTAAACTCCGTTTTGCAGTCGCATCTCGGATGCTGAGGAACATTCGGGCATTTTGTTGAAATAAAATAACATCCGCTTAATGCCGTACACTCTTTACAATGATTGTTCAATGCCATTAAATCGCGACATGCTTCACGTAAATACTTTGGTTCATCGGGAATATCAAAATGTATGATACGTATCCAATCAGACAACTTATATGCTTCACTAATAAAATTTTGCGGCATGATTTTCAAAGCCCCCTCTATGCGATTTTAATCTCATGCTTTCATTATAACATACCGCGTCAAGCATTTTGCACCGTTTCGGCAAATTTGTATCAAACTTTTTAAAATTTATTCGTTATCTTTTTAAAGTGACGAACTATAGAAAAACCCGCAGCCTTTGATTTGCGGGTCTCAGTGATATGTCATTCGGCTGTAGGTTATGTCGTTGTCTTTGCAAAGTTTTTCCAACCTCGGCGAATCGAAATCTTCGCCGACAAATTCTCCGAGCGTTTTCTCGAGCCCGTCTCTGTCCGTGCCGAGCGCGACGCAGAGCTTATCGACGCAATCTCTTTCGAAAGTATAATAGCACTCGAAATCGCCGCCGCCGAAAAAGTCCACTCCGTAGTCCTCGTATCCGACCCGCAATGTCCCGTCCCTGTTTAGCTCGAAAATCATTCCGCTTGTTCCGCGTCTTTCCATATCGTAATTTCCTTTTTATTTAAAAGCAACCAAAGAGAGGACAGTCGCGAATCAGTATGATGGCGCGCACTCAGATGTACGCAACCCGAAAAAAATGCAAGCCGACAAGGAAATGCGACGCTTATGCGCCCTCGCTTAGTCAAGCAATAATCCCAAGTCGCGCATAATATCCGCCAGATCCTCTTTCGGATTGAGCGCCTCTTCGAACGAAAAACCCGACGGCGAGCGATCGGCATAGTCGTCCGTTCTTTCCGACGTCGCGGCTTTTTCTCTTTCCTCGGATTTTGCCTTTTTCGGACGCTCCTTGGTAAGAAAGGCGCGTATTCTGTCCACGGGATCGAAGTCTCCGTCGGGAAGCCCCTCGAGTTCGTCCGCGCCGCTCCCGTCTTCCGCGTCGATAATCGTATAGCCGAGGCGCGTCTTGCCGTGCTCGCGGGTGTCCGCCTTTTCTTCCTCAAACGCCCGATCGTCGGCATGATCGGCTTTGGAGTCTGCGCGCGCCTTTTCGAGAATACGGCTCATCTCCTCGTTGAACTTCCCCGCGTTCACGAGTTCGGCGTCGAGAGGATATTTTTTCAGGATCTTGTCGTAATAGCTCAGCCACTTATCGTGAAAAGCCTTTAATTGCTGCATTTCGCGCGTGTACTTGAGCCTTGCGAGACGGTCTATCTCGTCGGCTTTTGCGACAGCGGAAGTTATGGCTTTCGAAACAAGGCTTTCCTTGTCGCGGTATGCCTTATTCTTCTGCTCGCTTTCGGCGAGCTTGCTCTTGAGCTCCTCTATCATGCCGCTCTGGCTTGCCGCGGTGCGCTCGTAATTTTTGACAAGTCTCAAAATATACTCGTCCACCTCGGACTTGTTATACCCTTTCTTTTCCGTCTTGAAGTCCATATCAGCCTCGCTTTTTCAACAACTTTTGCTTCAATTCGTACAGCCCGTCCGAAAGGTCGACCTTGTAGACGTGCGGATTGGAAAGCCGTTTGTATTCGTCCCAAAATCTGTCCATTTCTTTTTCTCTGTAGGCGACGCTTTCGGCAAGCGTCGGGCACTTGTATACCAACTTTCCGCCCCTGTATATGGGCACAAGCATCTTTCTCGCCTCATAATTTTCGAGCGTGGTCGACTTCCAGCGCTCGGTCTCGTGCGTGAGCGTAAGCGGCGTGGGCAGTTTCTCTCCCTCGAGAGCTATGAGATCGGCAAACGCCTTACCCGTATCTTTCTCGTATATCCTGTAGAGCGTCTTAAATCCGGGATTGGTTATCTTCTCCGCGCTGTCGGAGAACTTCATGACGGGGTACTCCTTGCCGTCCCTTTCTATCTGAGCGAGCTTGTACACTCCTCCGAGAGAGGGCATATCCTCGCTTGTTATGAGTTTTGTTCCCACGCCGTAGACGTCCGTCTTTGCGCCCTGAATGTTGAGCTGTTGCAACACGTTCTCGTCTATGTCGTTGCTTGCGAATATGATCGCGTCGGGAAAGCCCGCTTCGTCGAGCATCTTGCGAGCCTTCTTGGAAAGATAGGCTATGTCGCCGCTGTCGAGCCTGATACCGACGGGCTTGTGTCCTTTTGCCCTGAGTTCCTTAAATACCGTGATCGCATTGGGAACGCCGCTGCGAAGAGAGTCGTATGTGTCGACGAGAAGCAGACAGTTGTCGGGGTATATTTCGGCAAAGGCGCGGAATGCGTCGAGCTCGGTCTTATAGCTCATGACCCAGCTATGCGAGTGCGTGCCCTTTATGTCGACGTCGAACATCTTGCCCGTGAGCACGTTGGACGTGCCGCTGCAACCGCCTATAATGCTCGCCCTTGCACCGTATATGCCGGCGTCGGGACCCTGCGCGCGCCGAAGTCCGAACTCGACGACCTTTTTACCTGCCGCCGCGCGGACTATCCTCGACGCCTTCGTGGCTATGAGCGTCTGGTGGTTGACAATGTTGAGAATCGCCGTCTCCACAAACTGTGCCTCTATCATGGGAGCGCGCACTATAAGGGTCGGCTCGTTCGGAAAGACGAGTTCTCCCTCGACGACCGAATAAATATCTCCCGTAAAGCGGAACGAGCGCAGATAATCGAGAAACCTCTCGTCGAACTGCTTGAGAGAACGCAAATAGTCTATGTCCTCTCCCGAAAACTTAAGGTTCTCTATGTAGTCGACGGCTTGTCCGAGCCCGGCGCTTATCGCGTAGTTTATCTGTCCCTTTTGTCTGAAAAACACGTCGAATACGGCGGTATGCCTGTAAGTGCCGTTCACGAAGTATCCGTTCATCATCGTGAGCTGGTAGAGGTCGGTCATCATCGTAAGATTGCGCTGCATATGTTTCTCCTTTGGTTTACTGACGGTTTTGTTTGCCGCGCGGAAGCGCTACGGAAAGCGCAACGGCGATTATGGCAAGCCCCGCAAGCACGAGTATTATGGGAAGAACTATGTTCCACCCTATGCCGATAAGCGAATTGAGCATGAACAGAAAAGCGAGCACTCCGAAAAACAGAATGACCTTTATATGGCTTTTCCAAGACTTCGGCGTCATCGGAAGGGTCATAAGGGAAGCTATTGCCGGAATCGCGATGTAAAACGGATACAGATTGCCGTAACCGAACGAGGTGTATGCGGCGACAAAAGATATGACGGCGGGAGTAAAAAACGCCCAGGACAGCCACAGCGACACACTGTTGCGGTTGAGTATCGCCGTCGAAAAGAGCGCGAGACCCACTGCCGAAAGCACGGCGGGAAGTGCGATGTCTCTCAAAGAGAGCGGAATCACGCCGAGCCCGCACAAAAGCAAAAATATGCCGCAAAGAAGGGTAAAACCGCCCGCAACGAGATTGCCCACGAGCTTTTGCCGAGGGGTTAGCTCTATTCTCTCCTCTGTCGTCTGCTCCATACTTCGGTCTCCTTTTGTCAAACGTACCGCAGCTTGCCTTTCTATTATATGCCCGTCGCTGCGCTTGTTATTCTCCCTCCCGAGGCGACGAAACGGCGCACCCGAGGGATTTCATTATACCGCCAAAGACATCTTTTGTCAAGAATATTCTACTTTAAAAGCGCCCTCAGATAGACGTCCGTTTCCTCGTCGCTGCCGACGGTAACGCGCGTGTAGCCCCGCACCCTTTCGGCGGAAAACCAACGCACGAGCACGCCGCGTTCCTTAAGCTTTAAATAGTCGCTTTCGCCGCCCGAAACAAGCAGGAAATTCGTGTCCGAATCGAGCACTTCATATCCCGCCGTGCGCAGGATTTTCATGGCGCGATCGCGCGTTTCGATAATCTTTTGTACGCTTGCCTCATGATAGTCACGCGCTTTTATCGCCGCCGTGCATACCGCTTGACACACGCTGTCGACGGGATAGCTGTTGAAGCAGTCGCGCACACGCTCGAGCGCGGCTACGGTCTCGGGACGGGCTATCATATAGCCGCAACGAATTCCCGCAAGAGAATAGCTCTTGGAAAAGGTCTTGACGACGACGAGATTGTCGTATCTGCGAAGAAGCGGCACCGCGGTCTGCGTGCGGCGCGCGAAATCTATATACGCCTCGTCGACGACGACGGGACGCTCGCCCATGCGCGAAAGAAGCAGTTCTATGTCCTTTACGTCTACGGAAAGCGAAGTCGGCGCATTCGGGTTGGCAAGGACGACGCCCTGCCCGCAAGTGAGCTTTTCGACGGCGACGGTGAAGTCCGCTTCGTTTTCCACCGTCTCCGTGTTTATGCCGTACATCGCACAGAATACGGGATAAAAACTGTATGTGACGGACGGGAATACGACGGGCTCACCGTGCGGATCGAACAGCGCGCGAAACGCAAGCGAAAGCACCTCGTCCGAACCGTTGCCTATAAATACGCAATCGGCGTCTACGCCCTCTTTTTCGGCGATCGCCTCTCGAAGCTCCGTTGCCGCTATGCCCGGATACAGTTTTAATCTGTCCGAGTCGAACGCCTTTAACGCCATCGCGCATTCGGGCGCGGGCGGGTAGGGATTTTCATTCGTGTTGAGCTTTACAAATCTTTTGCCCTTGGGCTGCTCCCCCGCCTCATAGGGCGTTACGCTCATTGCAAAGCGCGATAATTTCATTCGGTCTCTCCTTTTAAACAAAAGGCTTCCTTCTTTCGGAAGCCTTTTCATTTCGTAATATATTTTAAGTTATGCGTTGTAAATGTCCTCGAAGCGTTTTTCGAAACGCTCTACATTGTCCTCTCGATTGACAATTTTCTCCGCAACCCAGGAATTATATGCGTTGCTTTTCTTGCTCGTAAGCAAGCCGTCCTTTATGACGTCGTACACCCTCGTATACTCCGCGGGAGTCTGATAGTCGTAAAGCCCCTTGACATCGCCCGCTATCGTCTTGGACGCAAGATACATTATGTGCACGCCGTAGTCCGTAACGACCAACTTGTCGTAAAGCTGACCTACTTCGAGCGTGTCGTACATATCTCTCGCCGCATCCGCAAATTCCTGCATATACTTCTCGTTCTCGCCCGCGCCGAGCTCATACTTGACGGCATAGCCCTTTACGTTGCCGAAAGCTCCGCTGTCCGTATTGTAATCGTAAACGAGTCTGTCGAACGTACGTTCCGCCTCGCGCGGATTGTATTTATATTGCGACATCTTCGAGCTTATGGTGGCATATATGTCGTAAACGCTCAAGGGTCTCGACGTGTCGTCTTCGCCGTCGACGTGCTTATAAGCCACGATATTTTTGACAAGCGTATTTCTGAACGCCTCTATCTGCGCCTTCGAATGGATACCCTCTTTTTTATATGCTTCGAGCTCGGCTTTCTGTTCGTCGCTGAACTGCACGAGTATATGCTTTACGTAAAAATAGTTGTCGTCGGGCGTGAAAAGCACGTTTTCGGTCGAGCTCGTAGCCGCCGTGTCGTAGGTAGACGAAGATTCGGTATAGGTGATCTTCTGCGTAGCCACAAGCGAATTGTATCTCGTGAGGATTTCCTCTTCCGTGACGCCAACGCCGTCCTCGATATATTCCTGCATTCTCGCAAGCTTTCTCGTCTCGCGAGCCTGTTCTCCCCAAAGGAATTCGACGATATATGTGCCGTCTCCCTCTCCCTTTGCGGGATCGTATTCGGGGTCGTAAAGCATGGGATAGACGAGGTCCTCTCTTCCGTCCGCAACAAGCTTTTTAAGTTTCTTTACGTCTTCGTCAAACCGAGCTTTTTCCTCGTCGGTAGCAAAGCGGTTATCCTCGACAAGCGAGGAGAGATAGTCGACAAGACGACGTACCGTCTCGCGCTCCACGCTCTTCATGTCGCTGTCACCGCCCACGGCGAGATTGGACGAAGGGTCGGGACGCCATTTCTTTACCGTCTCGGGGTCTTCCTCGTCGGGCTCTTCCTCGCTCGGTACGGGATAGGTCGTCGACGTCGACGCGTCCTCTCCGCTTCCCTGAATGGGTTCGTCATGGTCGCTCAAGACCTCGTTTTTAATAGACGCGATCGTGCTGTCGAGCGTAGCGTAAACGGTCTGTGCCACATAGTTGTCGTCCGCCGTCGTCCACTTGAGATCGCCGAAATGAAAGAGCGCCTCCGCTTCGTTCAAAAGAACCTCGCGGTTGACGAGCTGCGACAGAAGATATTCGGCAGCAGCTTCGGGCGTATAGCCCTGATTTATGAGAGACGCGGCATTGTTGTTCCAAAGCGTGACGAGCTGCGTCTTATAGATGTTCTTTTCCTCGGTCGTGAAAGTCTCTTCCCCTTCCCTCTCGAAAGATACGGATTTGACCGTCGCCACAACCTGCATATAGTCTTTTTCGTAGTTATGCTCGAAAAGGCAGCCGGTAGCCGCAAAGCACAGCACCGCCGCCGTGACACAACACATGATCAATCTTACAACTTTATTGCGCATTTTACTGAAAATCCTCTTTTCGTAAAGGGTCTGAGACGGGGCACAAACCCATAGTACATCAATTATACATTATTCTTGTTCAAAAATCAATCGTTTAAACCTCGTTTTTGCGTCGTTTTCAGCAAAAAATTCATCAAACGCCCTTTCCCGGACACCTCTATACGGGCGGAGGGGCTAAGGGAAAGCAGACAGCAGGAATCGGCGCGAACGACATCCGCCGCTTCTTCGGGAATATCCATCGCCTTTTCGTAGATTATACGGCACTTTTCGCCGCTTATCGACACCGAGCTTGCCCCTATTGCCGCGGCGAGATTCTTGACAAGCGCCGCCCACAGCAAGTTTTCGGCTTCCTTAGGCAGTCGTCCGTACATATCCGCAAGCTCCGCCGAAAGCGCGGCTTTCTCTTCCAAAGAGGAGACTGCGGCTATGCGGCTGTAAAGAGCCATGCGCTTTTCGCCGCTCTCTACGAAGCTCTCGGGCAAAAATGCGGGGAAGTCGATATTCAGGCGAACCTCTCGCCTTATCTCGACGGGCTTTCCCTCCGTTTCCGCCACGGCGTCCGCGAGAAGCTTCGCGTACATATCGTATCCGACTTTTTCCATGTGCCCGTGCTGCTCTCTTCCGAGGAGAGTTCCCGCGCCGCGTATCTCGAGATCCGCCATAGCTATGCGAAAGCCGCTTCCGAAATCGGTATATCGCGTTATCGCCTCGAGCCGCTTGTATGCGGTCTCGCTCATGACGCGTCCGTTGTCGTAAGTAAAATACGCGTATGCGAGCCTGCTGCTTCTGCCCACTCTGCCGCGAAGCTGGTACAGCTGGGCGAGCCCGAGCTTGTCCGCTTCCACGACGACGAGCGTGTTCGCCCTCGGCATATCTATGCCGTTCTCGATAATCGTCGAGGCGACAAGCACGTCGCTTCCGCCCGCCACGAATTCCGAGACGGTGCGCTCGAGCTTTGCTTCGGGCATCTGCCCGTGAGCGACGGAAAAGCGCACGTCCGGCATGAGCTCCTTGAGGCGTGCGGCATACGAGTCTATGCCCGACACTCTGTTGTATACTATAAACACCTGTCCGCCCCTGTTTATTTCGCGCATAACCGCGTCGAAAACAAGCGCGTCCGAATACTCGGCGACAAAGGTCTGCACGGGTATGCGGTCGGCGGGCGGCGTATCCAAAACGCTTATATCCCGCACGGAAACCATGGTCATGTAAAGCGTGCGCGGTATGGGAGTCGCCGACAGACTGAGCACGTTCACATTGGGCTTCAAAAGCTTTAGCTTTTCCTTGTCCGCCACCCCGAACCGCTGTTCCTCGTCGAGAATCAAAAGCCCGAGGTCTTTGAATTTCACGTCCTTGCCGAGCACGCGGTGAGTGCCGCAGACGAGATCGGTCTCCCCTTTTTCCAGCCTTGCAAGCGTCTCCTTGACCTTTGCCGCCGAATCGAAACGGGTGAGCCTTTCCACCCTCACGCCGAAGCGCTCCATGCGCTTAACCGCCGTTTCGAAGTGCTGACAGGCGAGAATAGTCGTCGGGGAAACGAAAGCGACCTGCTTTCCGCATGAAATGACCTTAAACGCAAGTCTGAGCGCGACTTCGGTCTTGCCGTAGCCGACGTCGCCGCAAAGAAGCCTGTCCATTATCTTACCGCTCTTCAAATCTCCGAGCCCCTCGGAAACCGCGGTCAACTGATCCTCCGTTTCGCTGAACGGAAAATCGGCGCAGAACTCTTCGAGAAGCGAATCGTCCGCAGAATATTCAAAGCCTTTGCTCACGCTCCTTTCGGCATACAGCTTTAATAGGTCGAACGCAAGCGCTTTTACCGAGGCTCTGACTTTACTCTTTACGCGCTCGAAGTCCGCTCCGCCGAGCTTGGAAAGTTTGGTCTTTTCTCCGCCCGAAACGTACCTCGAAAGAGAATCCATATTTTCGACGGGAACGTACAGCTTGTCGCCGCCGACGTATTCGAGCACGAGATAGTCCCTCGGGCTCCCCGTAAGGTCGAGCTTTTCGACGCTCTTGCAAAGACCTATGCCGTGGGTTTCGTGCACGACGTAATCGCCGACCTCGGGCACGGTAAACACGGCGTTCTTTCTCCTTCTGACGGCGGCGCGCGTCCTGCGCGAGCTTATGTCGTAAGTGCCGACTACCACCCGTTTTGCCGCATGAAAGATACCGCCCCTGTCGAGGTGCTCTGGAAGCAGATTGATCTCTCCGCCCCCTTCGGCAAAACCTATGCCGTTGTCCGACAGAAAGCCGCCTATGTTTCTTACGGCTTCGGCATTTCCGCACATGACGTCCACCCTGTATCTTCCGCGCCAGCCTTTTAGGTCTGCGGCAAGCGTGAGAAAATCCCTGCTGTAGTCGGGAACGTCCGTTCCGTCGAACGTAAACACGGCTTGCGGAGAGAATATGCGGTTGTTGCTGTTTATGCGATGGAAAGCGACGCTTACGGCGTCGGGATAGATCTCGTCTTCGCCGCTTATCGATCTTGCGACGAAGCCCATGGTCTCGCCCGCCGACAAAAGCGCGTCGAGACGTTGCTTTTGTTCGGAATAAAACGCCTTCGCCGTATCGTACACCTGCTTTGCGTCGTCGTACGCGACAAAGTCGGGACGGACAAACTCCGCGAGCGACACATTGTCGAAGAACGGACGCAGATATCCGAGCGACATATCATTGCTTTTCGCGGCGAGCTTCATACCGACGTCTGCGGCTATTGCAAGCTCGCGCTCGCTCTTTGCGACGCGCGTCAGCTCTTCGATTGCGGCTTTCGCCTGCCGCTCTTCGTAAAAAACGTCCGTGGCGGGAATTATTTCCGCGCTGTCGATCTCGCGAGACGACAGATAGGTCACGCCGTCCACCTCTCTGAGCGACTCGAGCTCGTCTCCGAAAAACTCCGCTCTCACCGCGTGCTCCGCGCCCGTAACCCAAATGTCGAGAATGTCGCCGCGGGAAGAAAACTGCCCCGCCGATTCGGGCATGGGCACGGCGCGATAGCCGAGCGAAACAAGACTTTCCCGCACCTGCATAAGGTCGTACTCCTCTCCCTTCGAGAGAGTGAACGCGTCCGCGATATAGCGCTCGCGCTTCGGATATCTCTGAACGAGCGCGGCAAGCGACGTTACTACAACGCAGTCTCCGCCCGAGGCTATGTCGCTCAAAGCCTTCAGACGCTCGGGATCGGAAGCCGCGGAGGTGAGTTTTTTGTATGTAAGACCGTCGCCGGCAGGCGGAAGGTAGACCGCCTTTTTGAGACCTTTTATCTGCGAATACACCTCGCGCGCCTGCACTGCGTCCGCGCATACGTAAAGAACGACGCCGTCGAGCGCCGCCGCAAAAAACGTCTTTTCGAAAAATCGCGCGTCAAAAACCGAGAGGTTTTTTCCCTCCCGCAGAGCTTTCAGGGCGTCGCCGTACGCTCCGCCCTTTTTTATGATGTCTCCAGATTTCAACAAATTACTTGTCGCAAAGCTTTATCACTTCGTCCGCCGCGTCCGCTATGAGATCGTAAAACGCCTGTCTGTCGGCTCTCGGCACTTCCGAAAGAACATAGTCGCCGAGGGGCACGTTTTCGGGCGGTCTGCCTATACCGACGCGCACGCGCGGAAATTCGCCCGTGCCCATGACGTCTATAATATTTCTCATACCGTTATGCGTGCCGCCGCTGCCGTTCATGCGCACGCGAAGAGTAAGGCGCGGAATATCTATATCGTCGAAAACGACTATCACATCCTTCATCTCCGCCTTGTACTTTCTTACCACCTGTTTTACGCACAGTCCCGAAAGGTTCATGTACGTGAGCGGCTTGACTATGAGAAGCTTCTCTCCGCCCCTATAGCCCTCGGCGATCATTCCGTCGCACTCGCGTTTTTTGAACTTCAGCCCCAGCTTGTCCGCAAGACACTCCGCCGTCAAAAAACCCATGTTGTGATAAGTGTACGCGTACTTGTCCCCGAAATTGCCGAGTCCGAAAACTATCTTCATCTTACGCCAGATTTGCCGCGAAGTTGTTGAGCGCAAGTAGCATCTCGTCGAGATCTATGCCGTGAGCCTGCGCCGCCTGCTCTACCGTCTCACCGCGCGAAATGGGGCAACCGAGGCAGTGCATACCGAAATTCATGAAAATGGGCGCGACGTCCGGTCCGCACACGCCGAGCACTTCGCTTATCGTCATATCTTTGTTTATAGTCATAATATTTGTTCCTCCGTCATTAAATTGTCTTTGACGGCTCTATTATATACGTCCGCGCTCGATTTGTCAACCTCTTTTCGCAGAGCATATCGAGCGTTGCGGCGGCATAGATATAAGTAAACAGCTTTTAAGAGGCAGGTCCATGTACAGATTAAGCGATATTGTTTCCAAGCAGGTTATATCACTGAAGGGCGCGCACGCCCTCGGCACGGCGATAGACGTGCTGTTTTCGAGAGATCTCAAAAAAGCCGACAGTCTGTTGTTGTCGGACCCCGAAGAGAACGACGATAAATACTTAAAGCTCGCCCTTTCCAAAGTGTTCAAACTCGGCGGCGAAGCCATAGTCGTACGCGCGCCGAACGCGCCCCTTTTCCATTTCGAGGGAGCCGCCAACAATCCCGCCGGGCTTGTCGCCTATGGGGCAAGCGGAAGAGTTTACGGTCGCATTACCGACGTCGAATGGGACGACGGCTTTGACGTGACGGCGTTTTATGCGGGCGAAGAACGGCTTTTGCCCGATTCTCTCCTGTCGTTTTCGCGAGAGCTCATTGCTTTTAACGACACGGACGAAAAAATCGTTTTGCCAAAGTCCCGTCCTCACCCTCCCAAGCCGAAGAACAAGAAGATCAAGGTCAAGGCTGCGGCGGAAATAACGGCGACGACAAGCGTGCCCGACAAAAAGGACGGCACAGCGACCGAACCGCAAATCGGCAACCGACCGACGCCCGAGCCGATCGAGCCCGCTTTGCGCGAATCGGAAGAGGCAAGTCCCGAGCCCGAAAGCACGAAAAGCGACGGCGCGGCGGGCGCAAGCATAACCGTCGTGACCACCCCCACGGGTGCGCTCGGAAATAGAGAGTACGATTCGTATACGGTCGACACCCCGACTGCCTCGCCCAAAAATTCTCCCGAAATGGGCGCGCCCGACTTTTCCTTTCTTACGGGCAAATGCGTGACGCGCGCGCTGTACTCGTCTTCGGGACGGCTTATCGCAAACGAAAACACCGTGATCACGCCCGCAATAATCGCCGACGCCGCACGAGAAAACAAGCTCGTTCAGTTGGCGCTCCGCGCGGGAAAATAAAATTATCGCACCTTTTTTCGAAAAGGTGCTCCAAAAAGTGTTTTTCGCGAATGTAGCAATTCGCATTATGTCTGCACCTTTTTTCGAAAAGGTGCGCGAAAAAGATGAAGGGAGAGGAACTTTCGGCTGTTCCTCTCCCTTTCA
>CAJULE010000013.1 GCA_910587445.1 uncultured Christensenellaceae bacterium | reverse complement strand
GCCGAACGTACTTGTCCCTAACGGGTCCGGGAGAATAGGTAATCGCCGCATCCAAAGTAAGCGGTTTGCCGTCCGTAAAAACGGGCGGCAAATCCATAATCCCCGTTAGCTCAGCGGTAGTAGCACTCGGCTGTTAACCGAGGTGTCGTAAGTTCAAATCTTACACGGGGAGCCAAGAAAAAAAGTCGGCATTTTTCTGTAAAACGGAGAGTGCCGACTTTTGTAGTTGGGGGGATAGGATAAATGCTTTTGAAAACGGAAGCCGTTGCGGTTTCCGTTTTTTTATTGCCGAAAAGAAGAAACGATTTGCCGCGGCAAGCAACGATGTGAGACTTAATAAATCAAAGCGGCAGAAAAATTCGCCTTGACGGTGCATTTCTTGTGGATAAAAAGCAGAGTATAAGTCCTTGCATTTCTTGTTTGGTTTTGATATAATGTAAATACAATAGAGGATAATCATAGGAGATTATTTATGAAAGAAGTAAAAATTGAAAAATGCCAATATTGCGGCGGAGAAGAATTTATTGAGGGACAGGAAGGCTCTTATGGTAGCGTCTGTGTTTCAACAGCCGGACTTCGCAGCCAAGCGCTTTTTGCCGCAGTTTGTCGTAATTGCGGCAGTGTGGTTCGTACATATTGTAAAAATCCCGAGAAGTTGTATCCCAGAAAAGAACGCAGAGAATAATGTAAATTTCGATTTATCATTCAAACAGTAAAAAATACGGCCCGCTTTGCTTCGTTGACGAAGTAAAGCGGGCTATTTGTTTTCATGAGAAATTCCCTGAAAACTCGCCTTTGTGGGTGGGTTTTTTATATAAAACTGTTGTTTTTCAGTCTTGAAATAATCGCTATTGAACGCGGCTTTGTTTATGTGTTACAATTGAGCTGAAAAGCCAAATAGATGTGTCGAGAAGTCTATATTACGTCGGAAGAATTGCAAAGGGAAACACTATGAACATCTACAAGACGAAGTACGGTTTGGTGAAGGCGAAATTGAAGCTCTATGGAAAACGAATGAGGCAAGGTTCGGCAAAAGCTACGGACGGCGCGGAATCCATGACGAAACAGAGCGCGCCGATAAGCAACGACGATTTTCGTTCCCACGAATGTTTGGAACTTTTGAAAGAGTGCGATGTTGTTGTAACAAATCCACCATTTTCACTTATGAAAGAATATTTGCCGCTTATGCTTAACAGCGGAAAACAATTTTTAGTTTTGGGTAATATCAATCACATTACGTTTAGGGAAATATTCAGTTATAAGTATGTATTGCCTGTAAGCATACAGCGGAATTGTGCTTTTAAGTCTTTAATATATTTGGTAGAGCAAAAACAAGCGGGAAGCTATAATACGAGTTATTCCATAGAACTAAATAATGATATTCCGTACATTATAGAATCAAGTGTTGAAGCCGAAAAAATAGGGTTAGCCTATGCAGCAGAAACAACGGAGGATTTTTACTTTGTATTCTGCTCTTCCGAAAATCCGACAAGTACGGTGCCATGTTATAATTCAAGAAGCTACGCAAAGACATTATAAAATAACGGTTGCAAAATATTATAAAAAAGGCTATAATTATTGTAATCGGGAGAAATCTTATGATAAAAGTATTGATTGTTGAAGATGAAACGGATGCGCAAATACTTTGTGCTCGTATATCAGGCAGTACTATAACAGTGACGCTACAAAATACGCAATTACCGTATATGACAAAGCGGAACTTTTGTTGAATAATTTTCAAACGGGTTACGATATTATATTTTTAGACATAAAGCTTCCCGGTATGGACGGAATGCAATTAAGCCACGAAATCCGTAAAATCGACCCCATAGTAACAATAATCTTTGTTACAAATCTGGTGCAGTTTGCCGTAAAGGGGTATGAAGTGTCTGCGTTTGATTTTGTAGTTAAACCTGTCAGTTATTCTGATTTTGCTTTGAAGTTGAAGAGAGCTGAAACCGCTATAGAAAATAAGCGCGACGTCGACGTAACCGTATCTGAAAGATTTAAAACAACACGGGTGAGCTCAGGGGAAATAATATACGTGGAAGTAGCGGGGCACTATTTGTATTATCATACGCAAAACGGCGTGTTAAAAGGCTACGGTTCTATATCAAAGCTGGAAAATACTCTTTCTTCAAAAAATTTTATGCGGTGCAATAATTGCTATCTCGTAAATCCGCGGTACATAAAAAGTGTGCAAGGATATACGGTGATTATGAAAAACGGCGACGAACTGTTAATAAGCCATCAGCGTAAGAAAGCGTTTATGACCGAGCTTACTATATGGTTAGGCGAAGGTAAAAATTTATAGAGAAAATAAAATGATTGAGTTTTTAAATGAGATTAGCAAATTCACGTTTATACTGCATTTGTTTCCGGCTATTGCTCTTTTTACTTTCAGACTTCCACGCAGAAAACTATTTATTTTGCGGGCTGCGGCATATATAGCCGTTCTTATAGGACTTTCTTTGGTTTGGGGACTGTTGGGAAACGTTATATCGATTGAATATATTTCATACGTAATCATAGTACGTCAGATAGTACTGTTCGTGGTTTCGGTTTTAGGTATTCCCTTTTTGTTTTCAGTGTCCGGATACACGTCTGTTTTTTTGCGGAGTAGGAGCTTATGCGCTGCAAAATCTCATCTACCGTATAGCGGAAATAATAATTAAAAGCATTGCCGTCTGGACAACAGTAAATGAACAGTCGTTATCTATTATCTCGTTTTTTATCAGACTTGCGCTGTATTTGATAGCTTATTTATTAAGTTTTTTTCTCGTTTTCAAGAAGTACGTAATCAATGAGAGCGTCTGCAAGCGAAACAGAAAGATTTTGTTTTTAGGCATAGGTATGATAGCGCTGCTTATCGTATTCAGCGATATGCGTCAATCATCGGATATAGGTTATATAATAGGTTCGATTTATACCGTAGCCAATTGCCTGTTTATTTTATATATTTTGAAATATATCATAGCAACGGAAAATCTGGAAGTGGACAAACGCACTCTGGAGCAAATGTTACGTTTAAAAGGCGAGCAATTAGCCGCGTCCAAGGAAACGATAGATATAATAAATATCAAATGCCACGATATGAAACACCAGATAGCGCTTTTGCGCAGGCAAACGAATAGTGAAATATTGGATAAACTCGAACAGACGATTGATATTTATGATTTATCTTTGCAGACGGGTAATGTGGCATTGGATATATTATTGGCGGAAAAAGGACTTGTCTGTAAAAGCAAATCAATAAAATTTACGTGCATTGCCGACGGCGGGCAGTTAAGTTTTATAAACGAAGTGGATATATATTCGCTGTTTGGGAACGCGTTGGATAACGCTATCACGGCTGTGGAAAATCTGGACGAGGATAAGAGAACGGTAGCCATAACCGTAAAACAGTCAGTCGGGTTGGTCAGTATTCATATAGAAAATTATTGCGCTCATCATTACGAGTATTCAGACGGTTTGCCCGTAACGACTGAACCCGATAAAAACTACCATGGTTTCGGAATGAAAAGTATTAAAAGTATAATAGAAAAATATCACGGATTTATGGACGTTTCAGATAGCGACAACGTATTTAAACTAAATATTTCTTTCCCGCTTAATTAACCCCCTAAAATGCAAACAAAAAATCGGCTCTTTATCAAGTAAGAGCCGATTTTTTGTTTGCAAATAAATAGATAGGTAAAAAGTTTTAATGTTTAGGCAAAACGTATTGAAAAAAATAGATTATTGTGCTAAAATAACGGCAAATCAATGATGTGAGGGTTTTTATGAAGAGCAAGATGAGCAAAAAAAACGCACACAATATTGTTCGGAGCTATTATCGCAGTAATATTGGCATTCGTTATCGTCCTTAATACGCTTGCTTGCACAATGTTTCACTCTGCGCTTATATGGGCATTCGGAACTATGGGTGAAGCAAACACGAACACAACCGTTGACGGCTTGGACGTTATATACAATAAGCCAGTAAGCACTAAGAGCAATTTGGTGGAAAGGCAATCCGATCTGGCAAAACGTATTACGGGTGAGGGAATAACGCTGTTGCATCATGAGGACGGATATATGCCGTATGACGAAGGAACTACGTTCAGCTTTTTCGGACACGCATCTGTGTCCTGGATAGTTAGCGGTTCGGGCAGTAGCGGCGTTGACGATAACAGCGCTAATTTAAAAACGGTATTTGAGCAGGCCGGATTTAAGGTTAATTCGGCGTTATGGAACTTTTATACCACAGGCGCAGGCAAAGACTATAAGCGCGGTCCCGGTTCTATCAGTTACGGAGATAAAGAAAAATTATGCAATAAACGAATGTCCGCTTAATAAGATTGACGTTCTCGACTCCGCTAAAAATACCACTCCCGTATTCGTAGTCGGCAGGGTAAGCGGCGAAGGCAGGGATTGTTCGCGTGCTATGTATAATTTTACGCAAATACAGGAGGATAAATCCAAACATTATCTTGAGCTTGATTCGGTAGAGCTTGGTATTATCGATTATCTCAATAAAAACTTTGACGATGTCGTAGTAATAATAAACAGTAGCAACGCAATTGAAATGGGTTGGTTGAAGGATTACGAAAACGTCAATTCGGTGTTGTTTGTGCCGGTACGGGTGAAGTCGGCATTCAATCGTTGCCGCAAGTTATGAAAAAAGGCGGTATTAATCCTTCGGGTTGTCTGGTAGATACTTTTGCCGCAGATTTTTTGAATTCACCTGCAAGCAAAAACTACGGCGATTTTCAGTATACGTTTAACGGAAACGGTACGGATATGAACTACGTTACTTACAAAGAGGGGATATACGTTGGTTATAAATACTACGAAACGCGTTACGAGGACGTAGTGCTCGACCAAGGGAACGCAGGCAATTACGACTATTCGGCAGAGGTGTGCTATCCTTTCGGATACGGATTATCATATACCGATTTTGAATGGAGTAATTTTACCGCAATCTGGAACGGCGATATCTGCACCGTGACGGTAGACGTTAAAAACGTCGGAAGCGTTGTGGGTAAAGATACCGTTCAGATTTACGCGCAGTCGCCGTATACTTCTTATGATATTGAAAACGGTGTGGAAAAACCGTCGGTTCAATTAGTCGGATTTGCCAAAACTCCGTTGCTTGAACCCGGTTCCGACGCGCAGACGGTTACGGTAAGTTTTAATAAGTCCGAGCTTAAAGCCTATGATTATAACGGGGCTAAGACGTACATATTCGATGCCGGCACGTATTACGTTACGGCTGCCCAAAACGCACACGTTGCGGTAAATAATATACTTGCCGCAAAAAAAAGAGTCGGGAGTCAATGTTGATGAAACCAAGATGACCTCACAAGGCAGCGCCGACTTTGCGGCAAGCTATGAGTTCGATAATTCCGATACGGATAAGACAACGTATGCAGTAGATATCGCAACGGGCACTACCGTAACCAATAGGTTTGATTTTGCCTCGCAAAGCGACACTGTGTACTTGACCAGACACGATTGGTTAAATACGTTCCCTACGCCAGACGGAACGTTAAGTAACGAAGAAAGCACGTGGGGCAATCAGGTCAATAATACCGACGGTAAGGCTTACGTTTGGAAAAAAGAAATATCCGCAAGCGATAAGGCGCAGTTTGACTCTACCGGAAAAACAGCTTCGATGAAACCGAAATCAGAGAAAGCGACTCCTGTTTACGGCGCGGATAACGGGCTTGAACTCGTGGATATGCGCGGACTTAAATATGGCGACCCACTCTGGGATAAACTGTTGGATCAACTGACAGTAAGAGATTACAACACTTTATTGCCCATAGCAGGTTACGGTTCCGTAGAAATAGATTCCGTAAACAAAGCGGCCACTTTGGATACCGACGGCGCGGCTGCGGTGCTTAAAGGCAGCGGAATTTCTTTCCCCGTTGAAGTAATGCTTGCGCTTGCCTGGAACGTTGAACTTGCGGAAGAGATGGGTGAACTAATAGGCGACGACGCGTTGCTCAACAACGTTGACGGTTGGTATGCACCCAATATGAATATTCACAGAACTCCGTTTTCGGGGCGAAACTTTGAATACTATTCGGAGGACGGATTTTTTTCCGGGAAGTTAGGCTCGGCAGAACTTACAGGCGTTGCTAAAAAAGGCGTTTATTGCTTTATCAAACATTTTGCGATGAATGACCAGGAGAATTTCCGCGGCGACAGGGGCTTAAAGGGCTTGGCAACGTGGTCAAACGAACAGGCTATACGTGAAATTTATCTTAAACCGTTTGAAATGTGCGTTAAGTCCGGTACGACTACTCAATATTATTACAAGCAGGTTGAAAATCAGGATAAAAACGCAAAAGAAAAGTTTGTGTGGGAAAAGACGGAATATGAAGTTCCCAAATGTACGGCTATTATGACTTCGTTTAACAGGATAGGGTTGTCTTGGGCAGGCGGTAATTATCCCTTACTTGCCGAAGTATTAAGAAACGAGTGGGGCTTTAGCGGATTCGTAGTCAGCGATTTTCAGGGAGGCGCGCATATGCACGTTACTGAAATGATATACGGCGGTGGTAACGGCATGCTGTGCGCTATGAATAAAGAAATGTGGTCGCTTGCCAAGACGGATGAAGAGCAATATTACAGTGCGCGCGAGGCGGCTCACGGGATGTTATACACGGTAGCAAATTCGTCCTCTATGAACGGCTATATTCACGGCGTTAAAGCGGTATCGCCGTTTGCAAACTATATATTCATATTAATTGCAGTTGACCTTGTAGCTGCGGCAGGTATAGCGGTTCTCGCAGTGTTTATGGTCAGATATATACGTAAAAAGGATTCGGGCGTACCCGAGTCCGAAACTAATAAGGTCATATCGGAATAACCGAATGAAATAAAAATTTTATGGAGGATTTTATGAAAAAATCTAAAAATGTTAAAATGTGGCTACTCCATTTGATTACAATCATTTCTGTGTTTGCGATTATGTCGCTTGCTGCCTGCGGCGGTACCGAAGTTAAAATCAAAAACGTGTACAAGAGCATGGTCTCTATTAATGCGCTTGGCGGCGGGACCTATTTAAGCACCGGCAATACCGTTACTACTTATACCGACGGAACGTATGTTTATAGTATAGACAGCGAATCTATCCGCGTCGCTTCGGAAGACACAAGCAAGCTGTATACAATCGGCGGATTCTATACGGTATACTACGGCACTTATACGGAAACCACCGACGAAGATACGGGTATTACTACCCTTGAATTATCTGCGCCTACACGCATCGTTTACGTTTCCGATATTCTTGGCGGCGGTGCGGCGTCGCTTGATACGGATAAGGGTGACGAGTTCGCCGATGGGCAGAACAAGGTTTCGTCTGCGGATTATTTGGCTAAATTTAAGGGTTGGACTGTTACTGTCGGTGAAAAAAATGCAATAGGCGATAACGGAATAGTTGCCAAGCAGTAAATTATAAAGTTTAACAAATTTTCTCCTCCTAAACGAATTGCCTTGCGCGGGTTTTAATTAATCCGCGTAAAGGAATTCGTTGGGAATTACAAACCAATATTTACGAATATAGTCCCGACAGGGTATTCCAAAGGGGAATTCACTGCCGGGATTATATTTTTTGTTCTTGCCTTATAAAAATCTTTAACCTACTATTCTATTTAAAAGATGAAAAATAAAAGTATAAAATCTTAAAAAATTTTTTTAACGCTTCATTGGCTGAACCATTAGCCTAATAAAATTGAATTGCAAACATGAGCACGATCTGTCGTACGTGCCTGACGTCGCGCCCGAGTGCACAACGGCGGGTTCGGTAGCGTATTGGCAGTGGTTGTCTTGCGGAAAATATTATGCCGACGAGTCGGCGGAGAATGAGCTCGGCGTCAAGGATATTTCACTGCCCGCAGTCGGGCATTGCTTTAAAGCTACCGTCGTGGCTCCGACGTGCACCGAAAACGGACGCACTTTGCATAAGTGTGAATTTTGCGACGAAAGCTATATCGACAAAGTCGTAGAAAAACTCGGGCATGATTTCGTCGAGCTCGCAGAGGAAAGCTCGCCGACGTGCACGGCGAACGGCAACTTAACTACGCCGCTTGTCGAAAGCGAGGATCTGACCGTGTGCGGAGACGTGAGCGCCGTGTATAAGTACACTTACGATAAAAACGGGAATATAACCGAGATACGCGGAAGAAACAACGAACTACATTCGTCTTATGAGTACGACGGACTGAATAGGCTTATCCGCGAGAACGTGGCGGGGCTCACTATAACATTGTATTTCTACGACGATTACGGAAACCTTAGCTACAAGAAGACGTTTTCATACCAAGATTACATTGACAGCCCGACGTCCGTGCTGAGAAGCAATATGACCGCGCCGACCGTATCGTACAGGTATGATACGGCGGGTAATATGAAGCGGCTATGCTCGTATGGGTCGAGTAAAATAATAACATACGATAATTTCGGCAATCCCCTGCAATGGTTCAAACATTCGTCTATCGACGCGCGAGTGGGATACAATCTGTCATGGTCTAACATGAACAGGCTCACCGGCGTGACGGATTTGGAGACGAAAGAGAGGTGCGAATATACATACAACCACAGCGGAATACGCACGGGAAAGAAGGTCGGGAACACCGTTTACAAGTACTATCTCGACGGGACGAGTATCGTGGCGGAGACGCGTACTACGGGAGGAAAGACGGACGTACTGAAGTACTATTACGGAGCGACGGGACTAATAGGCTTTAACTACAACGGAACGGACTACTACTACAAGAAAAACACCCGCGGGGACATATTGCGCATATATAACGGAGCGGGAGAAGCGTGCGGACAGTATAGGTACGACGCATGGGGGAAATGCGTGGTGGAATGGGATCCTTACGGAATAGCTGCGGTAAATCCCTTCAGATACAGAAGCTATTATCTTGACAACGAGACGGGATTGTGTTATCTTAACAGTAGGTATTACGATTCTACTGTGGGAAGATTTCTCTCACCCGACAGCCTCGACTATCTCGACCCCGAAACGATAGGCGGCTTAAACCTCTATGCCTACTGCTACAACAACCCCGTAAACTACTACGACCCGAGCGGGCATATAGTAGTGACTGCATTATTAGTAGGGTTGATATTCGGTTTGGCTGCGCTGTTTGTCTTAGCGGGAACGCTAATGTTGTATTCCGAGCAGATAGGCAATGCTTTCGCGCAATTCGGGAACATGGTTTCGAATGGAATTTACGAGATTGAAGGGTGGTTCTCATCGTTGGGGGTAAGATGTGGTCGTGAAATGAATGGCGCAACTGGTGTAAATAATATTATAGGGAATACTATATTTAGCAAAACAAAAAATGAAGGGCGTGATTCCGGTTTAAGAGATAAGAGTGATAAGGATTTGGCAGACGAGGCAAAAAAAGCCAAGGGAAAATATCGAAATAGGCTTATCAAAGAATTGAAAATGAGAGGCAAGCGAAATGTGCAAAAGAAGCGTGGAGGACCGCATATGCGAGGGCTGTGGATTCTGTTGATATTGGGAAGCTATTTGTTTAGGAGGGAAGATGATGAGTTTTAGAGTGCGTAGGCTTAATCCGGACGAAACTTTTTGCTGTTCGAAACAAGATGTTATAAGTGTATTTGGAAAGATAGATGAATCTTTTACGGTAGATTTCGGTTACATTTCCACCTTTAGTAGAGACGGAGCGAAAAACGGAGATAAAAGGGCGAGTGTGCGCAAGGGGTTTAATGATCCAAAATGCTATGCTTTGATTGGTATGGAGATAGGAAAGAGTGATTTTATGGGTTTGGGATTCTTGGCTTTTTACATTTTAAAAAAGTCCTATTATTCTGACAAGCAAAGGCAAAAATTTGTAAAAGAGATTTTACCTGAAGTATATTCGTTATTTAAAAAATATAAAGAAAAAGCAATAAATAATGAAATAGGGTTTCGCAGATATTATTTAGAGGTGTTCATGAATGGTGACAACTTTATTTTTCAAGAAAAAATAAAATAGAAAATGTCGTAAGGCGGACATGGCGTCATACGACAACGGAGACAGAGGCTGGTCGCTGTTCGGACACATAATGCTTGGAGCATTGTTCGGGGGAGCAGTGGGAGTAGCCGCGGGCTTTGTGTTGGGAGTTCTCGGACCGACGGTAGGCGGAATGGGAGCAATGGTGCTTGGAGAGGCAATGGGAATGTCCGGGGCATTTGCGGCGGTGGGAGTAGCCGTAGAGGTGCTGGCGGCAGCAGGCGCAGGGGCATTGGTTGCGGCAGGTGCAGGCGCGCTCGGGAATGTGATGTTCTCGAAGCAATCTAAGATCTCAGGAAAACAAGGCGCGACGGATAAGCCAAGTTGGGTGAATAAAGATATGGTTAATCCTAATTTATCAGCGCAACAAAATGCAACTAACTTTATGAATGAAAAATATGGAATAGGGAAATGGAAAGGTGGCGCAGATTCTGAGTTCAATAAGATAAAAAAGTGGTTGGCAAGGACAATATTCCGAAGGAGATAGTAATGCTGAAATACTTTTACAAATTGTACTTTCAATATCGTATTGATGATAGTTTAACGAGTACGTTTGGCATAGGGTATTTTACTACGTTGAAAAAGGCGAAAGAAATGATAGACGTCTATAGTGTAAAGACAGGATTTAAGGATTTCGACAAATCCCATTTTCATATAGATAAAAGAGGTGTATGGTTTGATGACGATAATGTAAATAAAGAAGAGATAGACATTTATGAACTTTCTTGTGAAAAACAAATAGACGATGATGTTTACGAGTGGGCAGATTTCGGTGTTTTTTCTTCGTATGATAAAGCTGAACACGAGAAAAAAAGTCAAGAAAAAAAGAGAGCTTATCGTACGGCGGAATTTTTTATAGACAAATGGCAACCTGATAAAGATTTGGAATGGTCGGAAGGATTTAATGGTATTGATGGCTAATAAAGCAAAGAAAGCTCTGAAAAAACTATGGAATGAATTTATACGATTATTTAACAGGTGGTAATATGAACTTTATAAATAATTCTATTATAAATTTTAGCTTGCATGAATGTTATATTGATTCTATTTATGTGGAAAAATCCGAGTTGATTCTATTATTTAGTAACGGAATTTATCAAAATGGGCATAAGCTATCTGATAGGACGGAACTAAGGCTTAAAATTTCGGAAATTCAAGATAATGAGTACGCATATGTTTCTATTTGTAAGTTTGTTAAAAACAAAAGAATTTACGTGAATTATAATGAGTTTGCTGAAATGATTAAAAAAGATAGATTTTACATTGAAATAGAGTTATATTCGGATTTGGCAAAAGGATTATTGTTAAAAGGATATTCAAAAAAAACAGAAATGGAAGTTTTTATAACAGACATTGAAAATTTAATGGTTGAATGTAAGTAAAATTGTAAAGTCGAAAGTCAATCAGGACTTTCGACTTTATCATAATGGCAATTTTTATTATTACCTTGACAATGAGACGGAATTGTGTTATCTTAACAGTAGGTATTACGACGCGCAGATAGGACGGTTTCTTACGCCCGACAGCCCCGACTACCTCGACCCCGAGACGATATTTTAATGTATAAATTAAAAACAAATAGAATTTCCGTACAATATGCGTTATTTAAAATGAAGAGCCTTGCAAAATACATATTATTCACAATAATATTAAACAACAATTTAATAAAATTAAAAAAAGTATGTATGTAAGGCAAATATAAAAATTATGCACGGATAATAAAAAATTTTTTTGTCGCGCCCTTTGTTTATTTGACACAAAGGCGCGACTTTTGTTACACTCACGGTGCACTATAGGACAACAGGGACGGTGTAGCATGAAAACATACCAATCCAAACTTGCAATAAGCGTGCGCATTGCCGCACTTATCATTGCGCTTGTAGTTATGACGGGGCTGTGTTTTTGGCTCGGCGGCTGCGGTAAGCGACCCGACGAAAACAACGGTTCCGATTCGATGCTCTCTCCGGGCATACCGTCGGAGGGCGAAGGCGACAACAGCGGCGATACGGAGGATCCCGACGACATTCCGAGCGTGACTCTTCCGGAAACGCCGTCCGAGCCCGCACCCGAGCCGCCTGCGGAAAAGCCCGAGGAGAAGCCGAACGATAAGCCCGATACGGTTGTGCCCGTCAAAAAGGGAGACGTCCTCATCTGCTCGAAAGTCGATTCGCTTTCCGTAAGGGCAGGTGCGGGAACATCGTACAAGCGGCTCGGCGTCATAGACAAGGGCGATATGCTCTCGTTTGTGTCGGTCGCAAACGGCTGGTATAAGGTCAGATACTTAAACGGTTACGGTTATGTGTCGGCGGCATATGTGTACGAGCGCGAGTTCGACAAGGGAAATTCCAAAACGGAGAGCGTCATAGACGAGGGCAAGAAGGTGCTCGGCACTCCGTACGTGTTCGGGGCGCAACGCTATCATTTCGGCGGCACGCTCAACAAAGCATTCGTCATTTCCGAGTTCGACTGTTCGTCGCTCATGCAGTACATATTCAAGGTCGGCGCAAACATAAATCTCGATACTACAAGCCGCTCGCAGAGCGTACAGGGCACGCTCATAGCCAAAGCCGACATTCGCCGCGGCGACCTGTTATTCTTCACAAACGATTCGCGCAAGAACAATGTCGGCGTGGAGCGCATAGGGCACGTGGCGCTCTATCTCGGAGATAATTACATCTTGCACACGGCGTCCGACTATGCCGTTATCGAAGAGATGTCGGCGAAACGCCACAGCTACTTTATATGTGCGCGCAGACTAATCTTTTGAAATAGGCGGGTGACGTGAGTTTTTGGCAAAGGCAGATACGGCATATTTGCCCTATCGATCGAGGTGGGCAAGACTTTGACGAATACTTTCGACGATTTCACGAAACCGTCACTTTATCGACAAAAAACCGCTCGGTTTTTTGTTGATTTTACGGCGCGAATATAGTAAAATATACGGTATGGAAATAGTGGACGCAAATATCGACGGGGCGGAGAGCTATGCTTCCGCACTCGATGAAGTCGCTCGCGAGGGCAAATGGCTGGCGATAAACGTCGGCTTTTCTCTCGAGGAGTGCGTTGCGTTTATTCGGCGTTGCAAAGAGACGAAAAGCGTCGAGCTGTTTCTGTTGGACGGCGACAGGGTCGCAGGGTGGTGCGACGTCGTGCCCACGCGCGGAATACGTACGGGCAGTCTCGGAATAGGGCTACGGCGGCAGTATAGGGGCAAGGGGCACGGAGCGGCTCTCCTCGACGCCGCACTGATAAGAGCCGCTCGGCGTTTCGACAAAGTGGTTCTTTACGTGCGCGAAGACAACGACAGGGCGATAAAGATGTATCTTCGCCGCGGCTTCGTCACTAAAAAGATCTACTCGAAAGGCGCGTACAAAAACCTGCCCGAACGCGTCCTCATGATGGTCAGAAAGTTTTCGAAAAAGGAGCGGCAATGATATACATAATCGTAGCTATAGTGACGGTGATTCTGCTGTTGCCGCTGATGTACGAACTTCCGAACTACGTTTACGGCAGAAAGAACGCGATTCTCGCGCCGCTCCGTTGGCAGACTCCCATATACATATTTCTCTTTCTTGCGCTTGCGGGCGTGCTCTTTATCGACGGACTTGTCATGATAGTTTTGTCGAGTACGCTGACATTCTTTTCGATCAGGATGTGGCTCGGGATAATAATGGGGCTTGTGAGCGTCATCTATTTCATTCGCATTATTCCCGTGTATTACGACGATAAATTCGACGTGCGCTCGGCAGGCAAGGCGCTCGGCGTTTTTATACGCGAGCTTTGCGCGCTGTTGTTCTTTACGGGCGCGCTTTTTCTCGTGTCCGTCTATGTTTGGAGTTTTATTCTCGACGCCGCGTTCGGAATCTTTTTCATTCTGTTGAGACTTAGGAGATATCTGAAAATCCGCCGCAGAAAATGAGCCGCGCAAGGGAAAGTCGGGCAAGGCGATCGAATCCGTTTTTTACGGACGGAATCGAGTGCGTCGCACGCAATGCGCTTGCAAGCGAAAAAGTTTACAAAAAGGCAAAAATATTTGTAAAAGTAAGGGTTAAAACAGTTTACAAAACGTCGTAAAACGCATATAATAATTGCGACTTCTCCCTTGGCGTTTTGCCTTGCGGGAAAGCCGGAAAAATTACACGTTGGAGAATTTATGAAAAAGGACGACAAGAAACCTGTTTATATTCTTTGCCCGCGCTGTGAGCTCAACTATATAAACAAGAAAGATAAATATTGCACCGTCTGCAAAGCCGAACTCGGTATGCTCGACAAGGGCTTTCTCATACCCGATGACGACGACGAGGGCGAGGAGCGTCTTTGCCCCGTGTGCCGCGTCAACTATCTCGAAGAGGACGAGGACATCTGCTTCATGTGCAAGAAAGAGCGTGACGAAAAGGCTTCGCACGAAGAAGAGGACGGGGAATTCGAAAACGACGAGACGATCGCCGAAGAGGACACCGCAGACGACGATCTCGATATGATTCCGCTCTCCGAGCTCGAGGAAGAAGAAAACGAGGACGACGGCGACGAATACGAGGGCGACAAGGAACCCGACGACTTCGATTACGACGTCGATCCGAGCGACTTCGAGGACGACGACGAGGAAGAGGAAGAAGACGAGGACGACGAGGATTTTTAGTCTCGCTTCCGCCTCTTTGATGATTTGCGCAAAGCGTGTCAAACATAAACCGAGGACGAGCGCCTCGGTTTTTCTTATAAGAGGGTTTGCGCCGCTTTGCCGCAGTGGGATAAGCGATAATTTTTCGCAAAGAGGGGAAAGATAGAGAAGAGGAGAAAGCCATGAAAAACATAGCCATTGTTACGGGAGCGAGCGGCGGGCTCGGCAGAGAATTCGTCGCATTGCTCGAAAGCGAGGTGGACGAAATTTGGACTATAGCGCGAAACTGCGCAAAACTCGACGAGCTGTATGCGGAATACGGCAAAAAGGTCGTCCCCGTATGTCTCGATCTCTCCGAGCGCGACAGCTTCGGGAAAGTGGATGCAATGCTCGATAAGGACGAGTATAATGTGCGCTGGCTCGTGAATGCCGCGGGCTACGGCAAGTTCTGCGCATACGACGACATAGACGTGGCGCAGTCTTTGAATATCATAGATCTCAATGTGAACGCGCTTGTGGCGATCGGACTCATTGCATTGAAGCACATGACCAAAGGAAGCAGGATAGTCAACATTGCGTCGATCTCCGCTTTCCAGCCTCTGCCTTATATGAACATCTATGCGTCGACCAAAGCGTTCGTAAGAAACTATACGCGTGCGCTGAATGTCGAACTTAAGCCTCGAGGCATAACGGCAACGGCAGTCTGTCCCGGGTGGATGGCGACGCCTTTTCTCACCCGAGCGGAGATAGGGGCGGACAAGGGCGTGACGAAGTTCAAACACCTGACGACGCCAAAGGACGTCGCCGCGCGCGCGATCGCCGACGCAAAGAAGGGTAAGGATATGTCCGTGTACGGCGGCTATAACAAGACCTGCCATCTCGCGTCCAAAATGCTTACGCAAAAAGCCATGATGAACCTCTGGCTGAAACAGCAAAAGAACGACAAGTGACGAAACGGAAAAAGCGGAGCACAGTCTTCGCTTTTTCCTTAGGATAAAAAAAGGTGCAAAGGGGCACAATAAATTCGGTATATATTTCCGGCAAGCCCGATTTGCGCTATTTAAGCGCTCACCGCCGATTTCGGCGGCGCAATATACCGAAGTTGTCGTCGTTGCATTTTGCCGTTGCAAGCAAAAATGCCACTCGAATATAAAGGGCGGATACCGACTACATAACGACAAGGAGAGGGCGCATGAGAAAGAGAGCGGTATCCATAGAAGAAGTAAAGCAAAGCATAGAGGGGCTTAAGGGGAGCAATCTCCGCATAAGCGTCAACAGAGGCAGAAAGCGCATACAGCGCTATGACGGAGAGATCGCTGCGATGTATCCCGCTGTGTTCACGCTTAAGATCACGTCGGACAAGCATATCGATCTGTTGTCTTTTTCGTATTCGGACGTGATTTGCGGGGACATAACTTTGGCAAAAAGATAGTCGTCTTTATGTATACGCATACTCTTTTTCGTCCATAATCCTTTATGTCTCATAAAGACAGGGAGTAAGGACATGAAAAAGATACATAGATTTATTGCGTTTGGCGCCTCGATATTTTTGTTTGCGACTATAATATTTATGTGCGGTTGCGTACATACTATGGGAGACGAAGGGTATAAACTCATCCGTATCCATATTCGTGCGAACAGCAACGACAAGGCGGATCAGGCGGTCAAGCTTAAGGTGCGAGACGCGCTGAACGCCATAATCGAGGATAAACTGTCGGACGCGGGCACATTCGACGTCGCCTACGCGCGACTCGAAAAACTGCTCCCCTCTTTAAAGAAAGAGGCGGTCGGCGTGCTCGAGAAAAACGGTTTCGGATACGGCGCGAGAGTAAAGCTCAACAACGAGTTTTTCCCCACAAGGACGTATGAGGGCGTGGTTGTCGAAAGCGGCTATTACGACGCGCTCATAGTCGAGCTCGGCGACGGGGCGGGGGATAATTGGTGGTGCGTCGTCTATCCGCCGCTGTGTTATGTGGCGGCGGGCGGCGAAGGCAGTGTCGAGTATCGCTCTCTCATAGCCGAGCTTTGGAAAAAATTCGTGAGTACCTTTCGTTCCTAAACGGGAGGTATTTTATTTTGAAAAAGAAATTAACGGCAATAGTGCTTGCGCTTGTGCTGTGTGTTGCTTCCGTCGGCATAGCGTCGTCCTACGACGCCGAGGCGAAGAACATCGTAAAGGGCGACACGAAACAGAACATAACGGCTGTTCAGACGAGACTTAAGGAGCTTGGATATTACACGATAAAAGTGGACGGTATTTGGGGAAGCAAGACGCTTGCCGCAGTCAAGAATTTCCAAAGGGACTACGGGCTTACGGTGGACGGCATAGTGGGCGATCGCACCGAAAAGGCGCTTAAGATCACTCTTACGGGCAGCGGAGGCAGTACGTCCTCGGGATCGATAAGCTCGTCCAACCTCAATCTTCTCGCTCGGTGCGTCTATGCCGAGGCGCGAGGAGAGCCTTATATGGGTCAGGTTGCGGTCGCCGCAGTCGTCTTGAACCGCGTGCGCAGCTCTAAATTCCCGAACACGATTTCGGGCGTTATCTACCAGCCGCTTGCATTCACGGCGGTTGCCGACGGGCAGATAAACCTTACGCCCAACCAGAGCGCATATAATGCCGCTCGCGATGCGCTCAACGGCAGCGACCCCACGAACGGCTGTCTCTATTATTACAACCCCGCCACCGCCACCAGCAAGTGGATCTGGTCTCTTAAGGTGGAGTTGACTATAGGCAAGCACAGTTTCGCCCGCGCCTAAAAGTCCCGAGGGCGTATACGCGTCGCATTTCTGCGTCAAAGCAATTTTTTCTCGGGTTACGTACGAAACAGTACGCGCCCCGTCGAAAAAATTGTTTTTCCTTGAACTGCTCGCGTCTACACCCTCGGGTGCTGTTTGAACTTAGGTTCTTAGTCGTAATACGGGCTACGTGCTCCTCGGTGGCGGGAGCAGTACGGTGTAGTACAGCAACCCACCGCCTCGTCGCCTGTTGCCCGTCTCGCTCGTATCTAAGCCCTCGGTTATACTCACGTCGTCGGTGCTTGCTTGTCTTGAACTGCTTGCGTCTCCGCCCTCTGGTGTTTCGGTTGAGGGTAAGCATTATAAATATTGTACAAAAATAAGGAGTGTTCCTGTTTAGATAATCAATCCTTAAAAGAGGGTTCTTAGGGCAGCGCCCTAAGTCGTTTAAAGGGGAGGGGTTTAAAAGGGAGGGGAACAGTCGAAAGTTTCCCTCCCTTTTGTCTTTCTGGGCGCGCCTTTTCGAAAAAAAAAGGCGCAAACATCTTGTGAAATGCTACGTTCGCGAAAGAAACCTTGCTCATGCCAATCGGCAAAAATCTTTTTCGAGTACCTTTTCAAAAAAAAGGCGCAAATAAGTATTATAAGAGGAGAATAGATATGAAGAATGATTATGCTTTAAGCTTTAAAAGGAGACGGGGCGTCACGTTTGTGTGCATATCGCTCATAGTCGGACTGTGCGTCGCTTTTGCGCTCATGACGACGGCGTATCTTTTGACGGATATGCGTGCGACGGAAAACAAAGCCCGTCTCGACGATTATTATTTCGAGGCTCTTTCCGAGCTGAGCGATGAGGTGGACGAGACGGTGCTGAATCTCTCCAAACTCACGCTTTCGCTTTCGAAAGGCTCTACGGCTGTCGAGCTCAACGCGCTTTCCCGACACTCTGCGGGAGCCGCCTGCGCGCTTTCCCGTCTGCCCATAGACTGCGAAAAGACCTATTCGGCAATGAAGCTGTTGAACCAAATAACCGATTACGCGGCGAGCTATGATTTTTCGCTTGCTCGCGGCATGAAGACCGACGGCTACGTCGAGAGTGCAATGGCGTTCAAAAAGGCGGCGGAAACCCTTCAGGAGCGCGTGGACGAGATGATGAGACTGTCGGTGGAGAAGGGGGAAATCGACTGCTCGAACTTCTCGCCCGAAATAGCGAGTCTCGGAGACGAAGCGCAGCACGAGACGCCGGACTATCCCGAAATGATCTATGACGGACCGTTCTCCGACAGTCGCTTGCCCGTGAGCTTCAAGGGGCTTGAAAATCTTCCCGAGATAGGCGAGGAGGAAGCCGTCGAGAGAGCCGAACGCCTGCTTTTAAAGCGCGGCGCGGTAATAGTCGGGAGAAGCTCTTCGCCCGAGGCTTACGAGCTCGAGTGCGGCGACAGCTTCATGGCGCTGTCCGTGCGCGGCGGTATGGTGCTCGAACTCATCGTTCCCGATAATACTTCGGGCGGCAAAAATCTTTCCGAAGACGACGTTTATACGCACGCGGCGGAATATGCGGCAAAGCTCGGCTACGGCGATCTCTATCCCGTATGGTATCACGAAAGCGGAAGCGTCGGATATGTCAATATGGCGCCGAAGGAAGGCGACGCGATACTCTATACCGATCTCGTGAAGGTGAAAATTTCGCTTGCCGACGGTACGCTTTTGGGGCTCGAGGCGACGGGGTATTGCCGCAATCACATCGAAAGGATAATAGAGCCTAAGATAAGCGAGGCTACGGCGGCGAAGCTTTCGGGCATAGATTACGATTTCGTGCGCCTGTGCGTGATACCCGACAGGGAGACGGAGGCGACCTGTTTCGAAGTACACGGCATGAAGGACGATATGGAGTTTTACGTGTATATCGACGCAGTTAGCGGCGAGAAAATAAAGGCAATGAAAGTGGTGTCGTCGGACGGCGGAAAGCTTACGGCATAAACTTGACTTTTATTCGTGATTCGCGATATAATAAGAAAAAAAACGACGCGGAGAAAGACATGAAGAATTGCGATATAGCCATAATAGGAGCGGGACCCGCGGGGCTTACGGCGGCGTTGTATGCCGCTCGTGCAAACAAAAAGGTCGTATTGTTCGAAGGGCTTACGGCGGGCGGAAAGCTCGCCGTAACTCCGTCTATAGAGAACTATCCGGGGGCGAGCAGTACCGACGGATATGCGCTTGCCGAAAGCATGAGGGCTCAGGCTCAGTCGGTCGGCGCGGAATTCGTATACGAGTCGGTCGAAGGAATAGACTTTTCCGAAATGGCGGTTCGCACCGCGTCCGAAGTCTACGCCTATCGTGCGCTCATAATAGCGACGGGCGCGCGAAGCGGCAAACTCGGTCTCGAAAACGAAAGCGAGCTTGTGGGCTCGGGCGTGAGCTATTGCGCGGTATGCGACGGAGCATTCTTTCGCGGAAAAGACGTGATGCTTGTTGGCGGAGGAGAGCGTTCCCGCGCGGATCTCAAATATCTTGCCGGAATTTGCCGCAAAGTATATTACGTGACTCAAGGCATTGCCGAGCGCGAGGACTATAAAAACGCGGAATATGCGGATAAAGCCGTCGTTACGGCTCTTTCGGGCAAGCCGCTGTCCGAGGTGACTTTGTCGCAGGGCGGGACGGAGCGCGTAATACCCGTTAGCGGTCTGTTCGTCGACACGGCTCTCACGGGCGAATCGAGGCTGTACGCGGGCGAGCTTAAGACGGATAAGAACGGCTTTATAGTCACGGACGAGGAAATGCGGACGAGTATCTCAAAAGTCTATGCTGCGGGCGACGTTCGCGCAAAGACGCTTCGGCAGGTCGTGACGGCGGCGGGCGACGGAGCGATTGCGGCGGCTACGGCGATAAAAGAGCTGAAAGCGGCGAAAAAAGTTTAAAAAAACAGTGCGATAATAGGTGCAAAATCCGTAATAATATGCTATTATATTATTAGCGGCACGGGCTTAAACCCCTGTCGACTCTATGCCACAAGGAGGGCGGATAAATGAACGATGGGCACAGTCCACGATTGACTTTGGGAGTTCCGCCCGTGGCGAAGTTTTGACGTCGTCTCGATTTTCTGCGGGCACAACTCTCGAAGTCGTGCCTTTTGTTATTTTCGCGGATTAAAAATGATAAACATCTACGCAATGAAGAGCGGGGAACGGCGTCTCGAAGAGACGTCCGATCTTATGCCCGGTTGCTGGGTAAACCTCGAAAATCCATCGGATAAGGAGATAGAGGAAGTTACGGCAAAGACGGGCATACCCGAAGATATGCTCAAAGCCGCGCTGGACGAAGAGGAACGGGCGCACATCGAAACGGACGACGGCTGCACGCTCGTCCTTGTCGATATCCCCATAATGAGCGGAGACAAGGATTGGTATGTGTATTCGACCCTTCCGCTTGCAATGGTATACAACGACGACTATTTCGTGACCGTGTGCCTCAGAGATACGGCGGTCATCGGAGACTTCGTTTTGGGAAGAGTCAAGAATTTCGATCTCAATAAGCGCACGCGCTTTATCTATCAGATACTTTACGTAAACGCAAAAAAATTCCTCGGCTATCTCAAACAGATAGACAAGACGTCCTCGCGCGTGCAACAGCACTTGCACCGCTCGATGAAAAATAAGGAGCTCATTCAGCTGCTCGACCTCGAAAAGGCTCTCGTCTATTTCTCGACGTCGCTCAATTCCAATCAGATAGTGATCGACAGACTTAAGTCTCTGCCGGGGCTAAAGCACTTTGACGACGACAGCGACATTATCGACGATGTAATAGTCGAGAACAAGCAGGCTATCGAAATGGCGACCATCTATCGGGACATCATGGGCGGTACCATGGACGCGTTTGCTTCCGTAATAAGCAACAACCAGAATATCGTAATGAAGCTTCTTACCGCGCTCACGATATGTCTGACGATTCCGACTGTCATCGCCTCTCTCTGGGGCATGAACGTCGAAGTTCCTTTCGCTTCCATGGGCATAGCAGGCTTTTGGATAATCATCGGAATAATTGCGGTGATAGTTATTCCTGTGGTTATTATTATGTTCCGAAAACGAATGTTCTGAAGTCCCGAGGGCGTATACGCGTCGCATTTCTGCGTCAAAGCAATTTTTTCTCGGGTTACGTACGATATAGTACGCGCCCCGTCGAAAAAATTGTTTTTCCTTGAACTGCTTGCGTCTCCACCCTCGGGTGCTGTTTGAACTTAGGTGCTTTGTCATAATACGGGGCTACGCTTGTCGCTTGCCTTGGTCGTGTACGAATATGTACACTCCCTGCGGACGCGCGGCGACTGTTGCCCGTCTCGCTCGTATCTAAGCCCTCGGGTGATGTCCCGACGTAGACGCATTGCCGAAATCCTTATTCCTTGAACTGCTTGCGTCTCCGCCCTCGGGTGTTGTTTGAACTTAGGCAGATTATCAAATGTTTTCATGTTGTCCCTTTAAGTCGTTTATCCGAGAAATGAGCGCTTTCTTTCAATGTCATTCCGAGCGAAGCGCAGCGTAGTCGAGGAATCTCGATCTTAAAATCTTAAGGAGAAAAAATGCCTTTAATAGAACTCAAATGCGATAAATGCGGCTATTGCGGCGAAGAGCTTGTTAAAGCCGACGGCAAATATCCGAAGTGTCCTTCGTGCGGCGGCAAGCTCACGCAGAATTTCAACGGAAAGCTCTGCGTGAACGGCGTAAAAAAGAGCGGAGGGTGTTCGGGGGATTGTAAGCATTGCTCCGGTTGCCACTAAAGTCCCGAGGACTTATATACTTCGCGAATACGGGGCTACGCTTGTCGCTTGCCTTGGTCGTGTACGAATATGTACACTCCCTGCGGACGCGCGGCGACTGTTGCCCGTCTCGCTCGTATCTAAGCCCTCGGGTGATGTCCCGACGTAGACGCATTGCTGAAATCCTTTTTCCTTGAACTGCTCGCGTCTACACCCTCGGGTGCTGTTTGAACTTAGGTTCTTAGTCGTAATACGGGCTACGTGCTCCTCGGCGTCGGGAGCAGTACGGTGTAGTACGGCAACCCGCCGCCTCGTCGCCTGTTCCCGTCTCGCTCGTATCTAAGCCCTCGTGTGAAGAAATTATTATGCCATACTCGCCTTGCGACTCGTGGCGTTCGCTTCGCCCATAAGGCTCGTTCGGCTGAGCGGGCGACTGTGGTTTAATGCTTTTAAACACGCTTCCTTTTCCGCTTTTTGTCATTCCGTGCTTCCGCTTTTTGTCATTCCGAGCGAAGTCGAGGAATCTGTTCTTATCGCTTAATAATTCCGCAAATAGGAGGATACATAAATGAATTCCGTAATGAAAGTCATACTCGAGCGGCGCAGCGTGCGCTCGTTCGACGAGAGCAAGGCGGTGAGCGAAAGCCTGCTTACCGAGATAGTCAAGGCGGGGGCGTATGCGCCGAGCGCCATGAACAGACAGGCTTGGCACTTTACCGTTGTGGAAAACAGGGAGCTTTTATCAAAGCTCAACGACGCCGTAAAGGCGCTTGCCTCGAGCGCGGAAGAGGAGCGGATACGCGCCCGCGCAAGCGACAACGCCTATAATTTCTATTACCGCGCGCCCGTACTCATAATAGTGTCGATGTCGGAAAACGCGCTGTATCCTCGCGAGGACGCCGGCTGCTGTATGCAGAACATGATGCTTGCCGCAACGTCCTTGGGGCTCGGCTCGTGCTGGATAAACCAGCTCGGCAACGGAGCGAGCGAGGATAAGGGGGTGCGCGAGGTGCTCGGCGAGATGAGGGTCCCGCAAGGCAACAAGGTGTATGCCGCGCTTGCCGTCGGATACGGGCTCGGACATTCGCCCTTAAAGGACAGGGCGCACGGCGTAGTCGACTTCGTAAAATAAAAAAGCGTAATAAAAAACGCACCTTTGCCGCTTTCGGGCTTTAAAGGTGCGTTTTGCTTTATTCTGTTTCTATCGGCTTATGTGCCACAGCGAAAGGGATATGGAATCGAGTTCGGTAAATCTGCCGCCGAGCCGAAAGGCGAGCACGAATTCGTCGATCTTTATCATTACGGTATAGAGATTGCCGTTAGGTGCAGCATATAGTATGCCGCTTCCGTAGTCGGTATAACTTATGCCTTGCGACGAGCCTACCGTCGTCTGTCTGCCGTGCCAATAGCGACCGTTTTCGGGGTCGATACTGCCGAAATACGTTTCGCTTTGCGGCTCGGAATATTCGAGTTCGGCAAAAGAAATGCTTTCACTGCCGAAAGTCGTGTCGCGGCCAAATCCGTTTTCCGCGACCGCGGCAAATCCCGTCAGATCCTTATATCCTATTTCCCGCGCGGCTTCGAGCAGTTCGCCGCCGTCGAGACTGTTTACGAGCGAGGTGTATACCGCGCCGGTAACTTTTTCGCGAGAGTGGGCGTTGTTCTCTTCATAGCCCGATATAAAGTCCCGAATATCCTTGTCGCTTGTTTCGAGGGACGGATTGCGGTACAGCGCGTCGAGGAAAGCGACGTCCGTGCTCGACAGAAAGTGACAGCCGCCCACGGTATAGCTTTGCATGATCGTGTTTTTCGTGGCGGCGGGATTCTTGTATGCGTCGCCCGCGCCGAGAATGTGCATGACTTCGTGTTTGAAAGTCGTCATGAGATAGCTGCCGTTTTTCAGCACTTCGTTTTTCATGGTTATGCCGAAGTCGCCGAGTTCGGTATAATCGTTGTAATAGTTTATGTGCGCAAGCCCGAAAGCTTCTCCCGTTCCCGAGGCGGAGAGGGTCTCGGAAGCGTTCATTCTCACCGAGTATTTCGCGTCGAAAGCTTCGTCGCTCGGGGCGTAGTTTATTTCGAATCCGTAGTTCGGATTTATTACCGAGAACACTTCGTTGAATTCGTCGACGCAGTCGTTGAGGACAAGCTTTGCGTACTCGTTTACTTCATATCTCATATTGAAAGTTATGGTCTCGTTTCGAGGGCAGGGCATACGTGCGATATTGCCGTTTCGCAACAGAAATATTTTGTCCGTATCTCCGTATATTTCCGAAAGTTTGTTCATGGCGTCGTCGGCGTCGGGGAGAGTAAAATCGCTTGCCCAGGCGGGAGCAACGTCGTCGGTCGGCTGTGATTCGTCGGAGCAGGAGACGGCAAAAAACGCCGCCGCAAGCAAAAACAGCGCCGAGCACAGGAGTACTATTCTTTTCTTTATACCGTAATTCTTCATATTTCTATTCTAACATCGCAAATTGCCGTTGTCAAGTTTTCGCCTTTTTGCTTTTTCTTTTTGCCTGTCGAAAAAAAGGAAAAATATTTTCGGTCATATTTTCCGCGCCTGAGCTATAGAATATATTGTTATCCGAACGGATAACGAGGGACAAATTATATTTTATAGGAGGCAATAGACTATATGGCTTTTGAACCGATATACGATACGGCGGTGTTCGACACCTTCCGCAAGCTCGGCACGGGTCAAGCGGTAGTGGAAGCTCGGCTGCTTCCGCGCCCAGAAACCCGCATAGCAAAAGTGCTGTCCACGAGTTCGTCCGTCGGTATAAGCGCGGCGGAAGCGTTCTCGGGAGAGGCGAGGTATTCGGGCAGGGTTAATTTCAAGGTGCTGTTCGAAACCACCGAAGGGACGGCGGAGGAGCTCGACTATAATGCCGATTTCTCCGACAAAGTGGAGGCGAGCGGCGTAGGGGCTTCGACAAAGACGGTTTTTGCGGCGAATATCCTCGATATGGATATCATAGCTGCGGAAGAGGACGTAATCAAACTTGCGGCGGTCGTCGAAGTGACTCTTTACGGCTCGACGCGCGAGGACATAAAATATCTTGCGCGCGGCGGCGACGGCGTTTATACGCACGAGGACAGAGTGGGCTGTTCGGCGCTTGCGTCCGAAACGGACGAAACATTCATCGTTTCGGACACTCTCGAGATAGGTCCGGATTCCGAAATTCTCGGTGCGGAGAGCAGAGTGTTTACATACAAGCGCTCCGCGGAAGACGACAGCGTGACCCTTTCGGGAGAAGCGGTGGTCGATATCACGCTTAAGGGCGGCGACGGAGCCATATCGTGTAAAAGCGTCGTCATTCCCGTCGAGCAGCAATGCCGTGCGGACGGAGCGCGGGAAAACGATGCTGTCACGGGCGGACTTAAGCTAAAGGACTGCGCGGTTACCGTTTCGGGAGAGGAAGGCGAACGCGTGGCGGAAATAGAGCTCACTCTCAAGGCGGAGTGCATGAGTTTCCGAACGCTCGAAATATTGCCCGCCGTAGACGTGTTCTGTCTCGAAAACGAGCTTCTTCCCACCGTCCAGAGCATAGCCGTCGGCTGTCCGAAAGGAGACGTGACGCTCGAAAGCACGATCGAAGGAAGCGTGTCGATAGAGGATAAACTGCCTCTTGCCGACACCGTGATAGGCACGTTCGGTTCGCGCGTAAACATTTCGGCGGCGGTGGCCGAAGCGGGACGCGTTCGCGTCGAGGGTATGCTCGGCACGAATATAGTCTACTTCAGCGCGGAGCGCGGCAGCTCCAACACCGTATATGCGCAGGTTCCGTTCTCGCTCATGCTCGCGGCGAATGTCGAAGAGGGCGACACGGTGGGCGCGCAGGCTGGAGTAAAGGACGTAAGCGTAAAGATCCGCAGAGGAAACGAGCTCGGCATACGCGCGGACATCGTCATATCGCTTTCCGTCATAGCCGAGGAGACGCAGATAGTCATAACCGAACTCAAGCTCGGAGAAGCGCGCGCGCCCCGTCAGGCGGCAATATCCGTGCATATCGCCTCGAGCGGCGAAACGGTTTGGGACGCGGCGAAAGCTCTCGGCATCACGCCCGAAGAAGTCATGCGCCAAAACCCCGACGTTTCCATGCCGTGCACGGGCGGCGAGCGTCTGAAGGCCTTCCGCAGGATAACGAGATAACGGGTCGAAACCGCTTTACTATTCGGAAGAAAAAGTGTAAAATAGGTACATGAAAAAGAGAAAAATAAAGGTCTCCGCACGGGCGAAAATAAATTTGTCCCTAAACGTCAGCGGAAAAGGAAATAGAGGATTACATTTGCTTGACAGCGTGACGGCGTCGGTGAGCCTTGCCGACGTCGTCACCGTCTGCGAGCGTTTCGACGAAGAAGTTTGTATTACCTACAACGGCGAAAAGTCGAAATACGAAAACGACAGCGTGCTTAAAGCGATCCGTTCGCTTTGGGCGCGTTTCGGCGTTTTCGGTATCGACGTTTCGGTGGACAAGCGATTGCCCGAGGGGGCGGGCGTCGGCGGCTCGAGCGCGGACGCCGCGGCAGTCCTTTTCGCGTGCAACGAACTTTTCGGCTTTTATCGCAGAGGTTACGCCGCTAAGGATGCCGAAGGGGTGGGAAGCGACGTGCCCGTCATGAGCGTCGGCGGTTACGCGAGGATCGTCGGCACGGGGGCGAATTTCGAAAGGTTCGACGCGGGGCCGCTCGATTTGGTGCTTGTGTCGGGCGGCGGCGGGATCTCCACGGCGGAGTGCTTTTCTCGGTTCGACGAAATGTATCCGTCGGCACGCTTTGAGCCCACCGATAACGACGCTCTCATTGCCGCGCTCAAGTCCGGCGATCTTACTCGTATCGCGTCTTTGACCGACAACGCGCTCACGAAGCCTGCCGCAAAGTGCGACGGCATAATAGAAAAAAGACTTTCGGCGCTGAAGGAGGCTGGCGCGCTTGCGGCGTTTATGACGGGGAGCGGTTCGGGCTGCGTGGGGCTGTTCGAAAATTCCGCTCGCGCGCTTCTTGCGGCGGACGCGATCGATCGCAGCGGCGCCGTAGGCGCGGCGCGGGCGCTGACCACCGAAAGTAAGGGCATGGAGATATGGCTGTCCGTAAAATAAAAAATCCTTCGTATTTCGACGTTTTTCGGGAAAACAAGCGGCGTCTCGCAAGGCTTACGTATGTATACTTAATATGTATATGGGTATACGCATATCAGAAAATTCCTGCGAGGTGCGAAATGTCATTGAAGGAGCTTACGGGCAGAGCTATAAACGATTGGAGCGGTTACGACGCCGAGTGTTCGTGCGGCAAAAGGCACAAGCTCGACACGGCGTTTTTTCTCGGCGCAGGAGCGGAGGAAAACATACTTTCCGCAATGAATGTGATAGCCCCCGCAGGGTGCGGCGTAGTGCTCGTGAGAGAGAGGGGATATGAAGTCGAGGATCTGAAGAGACTTTTGCGCCGCGGCGGCTATCTCGTGCACGAGCGCGAGGTATCGCGCGGCGACGGTTTTGCCGTGCTCGAGGGTGAGACGGTCGGGGACGGAGTGCGGGCTGTGCTCGGCGTGGGCGGAGGCTATGTCTGCGACTGCGCGAAGTACATAGCGGCGTTCGCTTCTTTAAAGTGCGGAATGGTCGTGCGCGTTCACTCGTCCGCCTCCTTTCTCGTACCTTCCGCCTCTATTGACGGCGGGGGAATGCCGCGCCTGTTTAAAACGGATGCGCCGAAATTCGTGCTTTGCGACACGGCGCGTCTGCAAAAAGCTTCCGGCAACATAAACGCCGCGCTGTTCGGGGAAATAGCTTCGAGACTCGTCGCTCTTTACGATTGGAGATTTTCGTCGCTCGTGCGTGGAGAAAAGATATGCGACGAAATATACGACGCCGCTCTCGGGGAGATAGACGGACTGCTTGCGGCTCTGCGCGGGATCGGGAGAGGCGCCGAAACCGCGGGAATACTGTTCGAAAGCGGACTCAAACTGTCTGCGCTTGCCGCGCTCGAGGATTCGTCGAGACTTTTTTGCGGCGGCGATACGGCTTGCGCTCTTGCCCTCGAAATGCTCATGAAGCACGAGGAGAGAAAGAGCAGGCTGCGCGGAGAGAACGAGCTGTTGTTTTCCATGCTCCTGCTCGACATATATCCGAAGATATTCGAGGCGAGAAAGCAGGACGGCTTCCTTCCTCCTCCCGACAACAATATGCGGCTCGAAAAGCTCGTCGAATATCTGGGCGCAAACGAGCGCGCCGCCGCAAATTCCATAACTCCGTATCTGCCCGAAAAGGTCATGGCGCTGTGCGATTACCGCATAGGAGAATACGAGGACGAACTGAAAAGCGAGCTTCAGAAGTTTTCGACCCGCCTTAAAGCCGCTTATAAGATTTTCAGAAGGCTCTATTCCGACGACGGATTTTCTTTGCGCGGCTATCTCGACGTGAGCGAAACGCAGCTGTGCCTTGCGCTTGCTCCCGAAATGACGGGCAAGTACGGGGCGCTTACTCACCTGAAGAATATGGGCGTTACCGATGCGTATTTGCTTGACTGAACGGGCTTGTCGGCTATAAACTAAGGAAGAGGAGAATGCCTTAAGGAATATTCGTCGCGTCATGCGCGCGGTCGGACTTTCAAGGGATTCGCTACGGAGGTCATGTCTATGACGGACTTTAAATGTTATCTTTTGGATATGGACGGCACTGTGTATCTCGGAGGCAAGGCGATAGACGGAGCGGCGCAAACCGTCGAGAGGATGAGGAAAAAAGGCAAAGTGCTGTTTCTCACGAATAATACGTCGTGCTCGAGACGGGCTTATGCCGCGAAACTGTCCGTGCTCGGAATACCGGCAAAGGAATCCGATATTTTTACGGCGGGAAACGCGACGATCGATTATATTTCCGAAAACTATGTTTTTCCGAAAGTTTACGTTCTCGGTACGGAGCTTTTGAAAGGTGAGTTTGCGGCGGCGGGAATAGAGCTCGTCGAGAACTCGCCTAATCTCGCAGTCGTCGGTTTCGATACGTCGCTCAACTACGAAAAACTGTCCAAAATCTGCGCGTTTGTGCGCTCGGGCGTGCCGTTTATAGCGACTCATCCCGATTTCAACTGTCCCGTGGGCGACGGATACATTCCCGACGTCGGGTCGTTCCTTGCTCTCATCGAGGCGAGCACGGGCAAGCGTCCGATCGCCGTGTGCGGAAAACCGTATGCGCCCATGGCGAGGGCGCTGTCCAAAGTCGCGGGTGCGAACGGCAGAGACGTGGTCATGATAGGGGACAGGCTGTACACCGATATGCGCTTTGCGTCGGAAAACGGTTTCTATTCGACGCTCGTGCTTTCGGGAGAGGCGACAAAAGACGACCTCGAAAGGAGCGGAATAGAGGTAGACAGGGTCATTCCTTCGCTCGGCGAGTTTTTCCGCGCGTAAGCATATACAAGCCGTATATAAAGAAAAAGGGCGCACGCAAGGCTCTTTGCTTTGTGCGTCCTTTTGTATGTATATATATTATATAGGATAGGGCTATACGGATTCGAGCAGCATTTTGTCGGCGACGAGGGCTATGAATTCTCCGTTTGTCGGCTTTTCGTTGTGATTGTAGACGCGCACGCCGAACAGCGAGTTGATGTTCTCGATCTTGCCGCGGTTCCAAGCGACTTCTATGGCATGGCGTATCGCGCGCTCGACTTTGCTCGGGGAAGTGGCGAAGCGCTCCGCGACTTCGGGATACAGCCTTTTCGTTATGCTGTTGATGATGTCGGGGTTGTCTATCGCCATTTTTATCGCCTCGCGGAGAAACTGATATCCCTTTATGTGCGCGGGTATCCCTACGGTTATGAAGATGTTGGTTATCTTTTCGTCGAGAGTCTTGTTGACGGGCGCGCGTACGGAGCGCGGCGCCGCAGGTTGAGCGGTTCGCTCCGTGCCGGAAAGGTCTTTGAGCCTTGCGGCGAGGTTCTCGTGCGAGCAGGGCTTTATCATATAGTAGTCCGCGCCGAGCGAAGCGGCTTTGGCTATGAAAGTGTCCTGCGAAAGCGCGCTTAAGACCAGCACTCGCATATTCGAGCGGTCGACTTTTTCGAGCACGGCAAAGCCGTCCATTTTCGGCATCACGAGGTCGAGCACCATTATGTCGGGCTTGACAAGCTCCGCAAGTTCGATTGCTCGTTCGCCGTCGGTCGCCTTTCCCACGACTTCGAAGCCGCGGGAGGAGAGAAAGGTTTCGAGTTCGGAAAGCAGTTCTTCGCTGTCGTCTACCAACAAAATTCGATTTTTCATAGTGTTATTTCCTTTTATATTTTTATTACAAGTAAAATTATACAAGGGACGGCATTAAAAGACAAACATATCGCCTGCCGTTATTTATCGAATAAAAAGACCGATTGAGTTTTTATGTCGAAAGAGCGGGAACTAAAGAAAACGCGTGTTGAAATATACGTCTTTGTCGAAAATCCCGACATAATATCCGTCATTATCGAATACGAAGTCGAGCTCGCCGCGTCGGCGGTATGCGCAAATACAAAGCATATGGCGCGATCGTGCGAAAGTACGCGCGCGCATATGTACGGCGGCTTGTATGAATGGCGCGGTATGCTCGAAAATCTTGTCCGAAGAGAGCGAAAAAAGATTTTTTTGCCTTCGAAAAACGCTTGACAAAGGCGCTTTCTTTTTGGTATAATAGTCGAGCTATGTCCATAGAGGGTTTTTTATGCTCTCCGAAAGGCGTGGCGAAGGGCTTATTTATAAGGTATGATGCATAAGATTGCCGCACTTAATTTTAGCGGGGCGCGGAGAACTTATGCGGACCGTAAGCGGGAGGCGCGATTTCCCGCGACCGTGTAAGCCCGTCTCGATAAAGTGTCGAGGACTTGAAGGTCCGAGAGCGCTCGGAAACCGAAAGTCCGTTCTTTAAGCCGAAGTTTTGACACGCGTGAGGCGGTGGTTCACGGAAATGCTATGGAGGAACAAAAATGGCAGGACAAAAAATTCGCATCAAGCTCAAGGCCTACGACCACAACATCATCGACCAATCGGCGGCGAGAATCGTGGAAACGGCTAAGCGCACGGGCACGAAGGTAAGCGGACCCATACCGCTTCCGACGGACAGAGAAGTCGTAACTATTCTGAGGGCGGTACACAAGTACAAGGATTCCCGCGAGCAGTTCGAGATTCTCACCCATAAGAGACTTATTGACATCTATAATCCTTCGGCAAAGACAGTCGACTCGCTCATGAAGCTCGACCTTCCCGCCGGTGTGGATATACAGATAAAGCTGTGAGACAGGGCGGAGGTAAAGTAACATGAAAAAAGCTATTTTAGGCCGCAAAGTCGGCATGACGCAGATATTCGACGAGACCGGACTGGTGATCCCCGTAACAGTCGTGGAGGCAGGTCCGATGACGGTCTTGAGAGTAAAGACCCCGGAGCGCGACAAGTACAGCGCGGTTCAGTTCGCATACGAAGACGCAAGCGCTCGCAAGACAAACAAGAAAGACGCAAAGATAAAAGAGTACGTCGGCGTAAACCGTCCGCAGGTGGGGGCTTTCGTAAAGGCTTCCGAAGAGGCGGGCACGGCGATCACTCCCAAGCGCGTCATAAAAGAGTTCAAGCTCGACGACGCGGACAAGTATAAGGTCGGCGACAGCGTATCTTGCGACATCTTCGAAAACGGCGACAAAGTGGACGTTTCCGGTCTTACAAAGGGCAGAGGCTTCACGGGCGTAATCAAGCGTTGGAACTTCCATCGCCTCAAGATGAGCCACGGCACGGGTCCCGTACACCGCGAACGCGGTTCCACGGGTGCGAACTCGACGCCGAGCAAGGTCATAAAGGGTCTTAAGATGGCAGGTCAGTACGGACACGAAAACGTGACGATACAAAACCTCACCGTCGTAAAAGTGGACAAGGAAAGAAACGTATTGCTCATTCGCGGCGCCGTGCCCGGACCCAAGGGCGGGCTCGTGACGGTCAAAGAAACGGTCAAGAAGTGAGCGGAGGAGAGATAAATGCCTACAATCGATATTTTGAATCAAAACGGCGACAAGACGGGCACGCTCGAACTCGACGAGTCGGTCTTCGGAGCCGCATATAACGAGCCGCTCATACATCAGGCGGTGGTTGCGCAGATGAACAACGCGCGCCAGGGAACGAAAAGCACGCTTACCCGCACGGAAGTGCGCGGCGGCGGCATAAAGCCCTGGAGACAGAAGGGAACAGGCAGGGCGCGCCAGGGCTCGATAAGAGCTCCCCAATGGGTAAAGGGCGGCGTCGTATTCGCGCCGAAGCCCAGAGACTTCTCGCAGAAGATGAACAAGGAAGCAAAGCGCGGCGCAATGGTGTCGGCGCTCAGCAAAAAATTCACGGACGGTCAGATAATCGTCGTCGACGAGATAAAGCTCGCGGCGGCAAAGACCAAGGAAATGGTCAAAGTGGTCGAGGCTCTCAAGCTCGATAAAAACGTGGTGCTTTGCATAACGGACTGCGACGCGGACGTCGTAAGAGCAGCCAACAACATTCCCAATGTCATGACCGTAAACAGCGAATTCGTAAGCGTATACGACGTTGTCGTCGGCAATAAGTTCGTGGCTACGAAAGCCGCTATCGAGAAATTGACAGAGAGGTGCAAGGCATGAACGCGTACGATATTATAAGAAGACCCATCATTACCGAAAAAGGCAACGAGGGCATAGACAACAAGAAGTACACGTTTGAGGTTGCCAAGGACGCGAACAAGACGCAGATAAAGGCGGCGATCGAAGAGATCTTCAAGGTAAAGGTCGCCAAGGTCAACACCGTAAACGTCAGGGGCAAGCTCAAGCGCCAGGGCAGAACGCAAGGCTACACCGCTTCTTACAAGAAAGCGTATGTACAGCTCGCCCCCGAGAGCAAGGCAATCGAGTTCTTCGAGAGCATGGCTTAAGGCAAGTAGATAAGGAGACAACGTAAATGGCTATAAAAAGATTTAAGCCGATGACTCCGGGCACGCGTCAAAAGACAGTCAGCTCGTTCGACGAAGTAACGAGAACCACCCCGGAAAAATCGCTGCTCGAAACGCAGAGCAAATCGGGCGGCAGGAACAGCAACGGTCGAATAACCGTACGCCACATAGGCGGCGGCAATCGCAGAAAGTACAGAATAATCGACTTCAAACGCGATAAGGACGGCGTTCCCGCAACCGTAAAGGAAATAGAGTACGATCCCAACCGCACCGCATACATCGCTCTTCTTTGCTATGCGGACGGCGAAAAGAGATATATTCTCGCGCCTCTCGGTCTTTCCAAGGGCGATAAGGTCGTAAGCGGCAAGGACGCCGACATAAAAGCCGGCAATGCGCTTCCGCTCGAGAACATCCCCGTAGGCACCATGGTGCACAACATCGAAATGCAACCGGGCAAGGGCGGTCAGATAGCGAAAGCCGCAGGCAGCTCGGCTCAGCTCATGGCAAAAGACGGCGGATATGCGACGCTCAAGCTTCCTTCGGGAGAAATGAGAATGATACTGCTCGGCTGCAAGGCGACCATAGGTCAGGTCGGCAACCTCGACCACGAGCTCGTGTCGCTCGGCAAAGCGGGCAGAAAGCGCCACATGGGCGTACGTCCCACCGTGCGCGGCGTCGTAATGAACCCGTGCGATCACCCTCACGGCGGCGGCGAAGGCAAGTCTCCGATAGGCAGACCGTCCCCCGTTACTCCTTGGGGCAAGCCGACGCTCGGTTATAAGACGAGAAAGAAGCACAAGGCAAGCGACAAGTTCATTGTCAAGCGCATCAATTAGAGGTAAAGCGATATGTCAAGAAGCGTTAAGAAAGGACCTTACGTCGAAGAGAGATTGTACAACAGAGTCAAGGCTCAGATGGACAGCACAGACAAAAAGGTAATAAAGACCTGGTCGAGAAGCTCGACGATATTCCCCGAGTTCGTAGGATGCACGATCGCCGTTCACGACGGTCGCAAGCACGTCCCCGTATACTGCACCGAAGAAATGGTCGGTCATAAGCTCGGCGAGTTCGCCCCCACGCGTACCTTCAAGGGTCACGCAGGCGAAAAGACGGCTAAGGGCAGATAGGAGTAGATTATGGCTAAGAGAATCAGGGAAAAAACACAGGAACGTAAAATAAACAAGGATCCTCGTCCCACGGCGCACGCAAGATACATCAGAATCTCGCCCACGAAGGTGAGAGTGGTAATCGACACTGTGCGCGGCAAGTCGGTAAACGAAGCGCTCGCAATGCTTAAGTTCACGCCGAAGGGCGCCGCGGAAGCGGTATATAAGGTCATTGCGTCCGCCGCAGCGAATGCGGAACACAACCACAATCTCGCAAAAGACGATTTGTATGTGGCGGAAATCTTTGCCGACTGCGGACCCATACTCAAGCGTATGCAACCCGTTAGCAAGGGCAGAGGACACCGTATCAACAAGAGAACCAGCCACATAACGGCAATACTCGATACGGTAAAGAGCGCAGAGGAGGTCAAGTAAATGGGTCAGAAAGTCAATCCCCACGGACTCAGAGTGGGCATAATCGACGGCTGGAACGCACAGTGGTATGCAAATAAAAAGGATTTCGCTTCCCAACTGTACGAGGACTATAAGGTACGTCAGTTCATAAAGAAGACCTACTATGCTTACGGCATCTCCCGCATAGCGCTCGAGCGTGCTCAGGGCAGACTCATCATAAACGTGCACACCTCCAAGCCCGGTATGATCATCGGACAGAAGGGCGCGGGCGTGGAAAAGATGAAGAAGGAAATCGCAAAGATAGTTCCGGATAAGGCGATAAACCTCAACATACTCGAGGTCAAGCGCCCCGATATGGACGCAACTCTCGTCGCAGAGAGCGTGGCGTCTCAGCTCGAAAAGAGAAGTTCGTTCCGCCGCACGATGAAGCAGGCTATGAGCCGCGTCATGAAGAGCGGAGCAAAGGGTGTGAAGATCATGGTCGCAGGTCGTCTCGACGGTGCGGAAATCGCAAGAAGCGAGCAGTACCACGACGGGTCCATTCCTCTTCAGACTCTGAGAGCGGACATCGACTACGGTGTGGCGACGGCTCACACGACTTTCGGCGCGATCGGCGTCAAAGTTTGGGTCTATAAGGGAGAAGTTCTTCCCCAGCTTACACCCTCGGAAGGAGGTCAGAAGTAATTTATGTTAATGCCCAAGAGAGTAAAGCGGCGCAAACAGCAGCGCGGCAGAATGAAAGGTAAGGCAAACAGCGGCAACAAGGTCGCATACGGCGAATACGGACTCGTTTCCCTCGACTCGGCGTGGATCACGTCGAACCAAATAGAGGCGGCCCGTGTCGCAATGACGAGATATATCAAGCGCGGCGGTCAGGTGTGGATAGACATCTTCCCGCACAAGCCCATAACGAAGAAGCCCGCAGAGACCCGCATGGGTAGCGGAAAGGGTTCTCCCGAGTATTGGGCGGCAGTCGTAAAGCCCGGTAGAGTCATGTTCGAGATCGCCGGCGTAAGCGAAGAAGTCGCGAAAGAGGCGCTCCGTCTCGCTTCGCACAAGCTTCCCGTACGTTGCAAGGTGATCAAGAAAGACGAGGTCGCGAGCGAGGAGGTTACAGCAGAATGAAAGCCAACGAAATTCATGCTTTGACAGACAACGAGCTTAAGAATAAGCTCACCGAGCTGAAACAGGAGCTGTTCAATCTGCGCTTCAGCCATGCCACGGGGCAGCTGAACAACCCTATGCAGATGGTAAAGTGCAAGAAAGACATAGCGCGCATAAAGACGGTTCTGCGCGAGCGCGAGCTTAAGGCTAAGGCTTGAGGAGATAGGCATGGAAGAAAGGAATAACAGAAAAGTCAGAGAGGGCATCGTCGTAAGCAATAAGATGGATAAGACCATAGTCGTTGCGATACGCGACAAGGCAAAACACCCGCTCTACAAAAAGACCATAAACAAGACGAAGAAGCTCAAGGCGCACGACGAAAACAACGAGTGCGGAGTGGGCGATACCGTCGAGGTCACAGAAACCAGACATTTGTCTAAGGACAAGTGCTGGAGACTTTCCAAGATAATCGAAAAAGCGAAGTAAGCTGTTTTCGAGAATGCGCCCGCGGGCGCGAAAGACCGAATAGGGCAGACCTTATTCGGCGCGACAAAACAATACGGAGACATAAGTTATGATACAACCCCAGACATATCTTAAGGCCGCGGACAACAGCGGCGCAAAAGAGTTGATGTGCATTCGTGTCCTCGGCGGCTCGTTCAGGCGTAGCGGTAATATCGGCGACGTTATAGTCGCTTCGGTAAAGACGGCTTCCCCCGGCGGCGCAGTCAAGAAGGGCGACGTCGTAAAGGCGGTTATCGTGCGCACGAACAAGGGCGTCAACCGTCCCGACGGCAGCCACATTCGCTTCGACGACAACGCGGCAGTCATCATCGACAATCAGAAACAGCCCAAGGGCTCGCGTATCTTCGGACCCATCGCAAGAGAGCTTCGCGATAAGGATTACATGAAGATAATTTCGCTTGCGCCCGAGGTACTGTAAGGAGGCCGCCACAATGAGTTTGAATGTTAAACAGGGCGACAACGTAGTCGTCATAGCAGGTAAGGACAAGGGCAAGACGGGAAGAGTGCTTTCGGCTAATCCCGGCGCAAACTCGGTCGTCGTCGACAATATAAATATCGTCACGAAGCACCGTAAGCCCAGAGGCGCGCAGAACCCCGGCGGTATCAGCAAGGAGCCCGGCAACATCCACGTCAGTAACGTGCAGATCATCTGCCCTTCGTGCAACAAGGCTACCCGTGTTAAGGCGGGCGAGGCGGAAGGCAAGAAGATAAGAGCCTGCGTAAAGTGCGGCGCTTCGCTCGACGTAAAGGCGAAAGCCGAAAAGAAGACGAAGAAGACGGCAAAGAAGGACGAGGTCAAGACCGAGGAAGCAGCGGAGAAGAAGACTGCCAAAAAACCGGCAAAGAAGAGCACGGCGAAGGCAAAACCCGCACCCGCTCCCGAAACGGCGGCAAGCGAGGAGAGTAAGTAGGAGGACGTATGGCAGATAAAGCAAAGACCGCCGCAAATGCGAGCGGAAGAAATCGCCTTAAGAACAGATATGCGAGCGAAATTTTGCCCGCGCTCATGAAAGAGAAAGGCTATAAGAACGTCAACGAAGCTCCCAAGCTCGAAAAAATAGTCCTCAATATGCGTCTCGGCGACATAAAAGACAACTCCAAGTCCATTCAGATTGCTACGGCAGAGCTCGAAGCCATCTGCGGACAGAAGGTCGTAATCGCTAAGGCGAAAAAGTCCGTCGCAAACTTCAAGCTTCGCGAAGGACAGCCGATAGGGCTTAAGGTTACACTGCGCGGCGACAGAATGTACGAGTTCTTCGATAAGCTCGTATCGATCGCTCTTCCGCGTGTACGCGACTTCCGCGGTATTTCCGGAAAGTCGTTCGACGGACGCGGCAATTACGCGCTCGGCATCAAAGAACAGATAATATTCCCCGAGATTTCCTACGAGCAGGTAGAGAAAGTAAGAGGATTCGACGTTTGCATAGTCACGACGGCAAAGACCGACGACGAAGCAAAGACGCTCCTTGCCAAGCTTGGAATGCCTTTCAAGAACTAGCAGGGAAAAGGAGATAAAAGAACATGGCAAAAAAAGCAATGGTAAACAAGCAAAAGAAGCCGGTCAAGTTCTCGACGCGCGCGTATACCCGCTGCAACATCTGCGGCAGACCGCACGCGGTGCTCAAGAAGTACGGCATTTGCAGAATATGTTTCCGAGAGTTGGCGTATAAGGGCGAGATCCCCGGCGTCAAGAAGTCGAGCTGGTAAGGAGGGCATGAATTTATGGTAACGACAGACCCGATAGCGGATTTGCTCACAAGAATAAGAAACGCTCTCACGGCACGTCACGAAAGCGTGCTCATACCCGCTTCCAAAATGAAGAAGTCCATAGCGGACATCCTCGTAAGCGAGGGATATGTCAAGAGCGCGGAAATAGTAGACGACGAAGGACATCCCAACATCAAGATAGTCCTCAAGTACGGCAACAAGTACGAAAGCGTCATAAGCAACTTGAAGCGCATCAGTAAGCCCGGTCTTCGCGTATACGCGGGATACGAGGAACTGCCCAAGGTGCTCGGAGGGCTCGGGATAGCGATCATATCCACCTCTAAAGGCATCATGACGGACAGAGAGGCGAGAAAGAACAAGGTAGGCGGCGAAGTGCTTGCCTATGTATGGTAAGGGGAGGTAGAAGATTATGTCGAGAATAGGCAGAATGCATATCGAAATCCCCGCGTCCGTCAAAGTCGCTTTCGAAAACGGTGTCGTCAAAGTCGACGGACCCAAGGGCTCGCTTTCGCAGAAGATCGCAGACAAGCACATCGATCTCAAGTTCGAAGGCAATGTTCTTACGGTCGTACGCGACAGCGAAGAAAAGTCGGTCAAGGCAAAGCACGGACTTTACCGTCAGCTTATTGCCAATATGATAAAGGGCGTAGAAACCCCGTTCGTAAAGACGCTTATCATTCAGGGCGTCGGCTATAAGGCTCAGGTCAGCGGCAACAAGCTTGTCATGAACCTCGGCTACAGCCACCCCGTCGAGTTTACGGCGCCCGCAGGCATAACGCTTGCTTGCCCCGACGCCACCACCGTCACCGTTACGGGCATCTCGAAAGAGCTTGTCGGACAGACGGCGGCAAACATTCGTTCCAAGCGTCCCGTCGAGCCCTATCACAACTATGGTCTGCACTACAGCGACGAAGTGGTTGTCAAGAAAGAGGGCAAGACTGCGGGTAAATAGGAGTAACGCGATATGATAAACAAGGTCAATAAAAACGAGATAAGACTTAAGCGTCACAAGCGCGTCAAGGACTCCGTAAGGGGAACCGCGGCGCGTCCGAGACTGTCCGTATACAGAAGTCTTACCCACATCTATGCACAGGTCATCGACGACGTAAAGGGCGTTACGCTCTGCTCGTCCTCGACTCTTGCAAAGGGCGTAGACGTAAAAGGCAAGACCAAGGTTCAGGCGGCTGAGGTCGTAGGCGCCGACGTTGCGGCAAAAGCCATGGCGCTCGGAATCAAGGAAGTCGTATTCGACCGCGGCGGTTACCTGTACACGGGTCGCGTCAAGGCAGTTGCCGACAGCGCGAGAAAAGCCGGACTGGATTTTTAAGGAGGGCAGCGTAAAATGGCAAGACGTGAACGTGAAGAAGTCAAACAGGACGACGGCATAAAGAGCAAGCTCGTAGCCGTCAACAGAATAACCAAGGTCGTAAAAGGCGGCAGAAATATGCGTTTTTCCGCGCTTGTAGTCGTCGGCGACGGCAACGGAAGCGTAGGACTCGGCATGGCTAAGGCTGCGGAAGTTCCCGAAGCTATCAAAAAAGCCGAGACGCAGGCTCGTCGCAGCATGATAAAAGTGCCCCTTTCGGAGACGACGATACCGCACGACGTTATCGGCGTGTACGGAAAGAGCCAGGTTCTGCTTCGCCCCGCTCCCGAAGGTACGGGCGTTATCGCAGGCTCGAGCGCAAGAAGCGTCGTAGAGCTTGCCGGTATCAGAAACATAACCACAAAAAGCTACGGCTCGCGCAATCCGATCAACTGCGTAAAGGCAACAATGGAGGGCTTGAAGAGCTTGCGCTCGCCCGAAAAGATTGCCGCTATGCGCGGAAAGACCGTGGAAGAAATTCTGGGATAGGTGAACAGTCATGGCAAAGGCAAAAAAATTGGAAATAACTCTTAAAAAGAGCACGATAGGTCGCCTCGAAAAGCAAAAGCGCACGATTGAGGCGCTCGGACTCAAAAAGATCGGCTCCGTTGTCGTAAAGGACGACAATCCCGCAATGCGCGGAATGATTTTCGTCGTAAAACATCTCGTCGACGTAAAAGAGATCGAGGCATAGTAGGTAAGGAGAAAAGACTTATGGAATTGCATGATTTGGCTCCTGCCGTAGGCGCGAGAACCTCCAAAAAGAGATTGGGCAGAGGTATCGGTTCGGGTCTCGGCAAGACGAGCGGTAAAGGTCACAAGGGTCAGTGGGCTCGCAGCGGCGGAGGCGTTCGCCCCGGCTTCGAGGGCGGTCAGATGCCGCTTTCTCGCAGACTCCCCAAGGTGGGCTTCGATAACCGCTGGAAGAAGGTCTACAGCGTCGTCAATCTCGGCGATCTCGAGCGTTTCGAGGAGGGAACCGTCGTTACGGCACAGCTTCTCAAGGAGACCGGCGTCATCTCAAAGATCGAGCCTTACGGCCTCAAGGTCCTCGGTGACGGCGCACTTACGAAAAAGCTGACCGTACAGGCAGCGAAATTTTCCAAGTCCGCGGTTGAGAAACTCGAAAAGCTCGGCGGCAAAGCCGAGGTGCTCTGATGTTTCGCACACTCGTAAACGCATTTAAAAACAAGGAGATCAGAACCAAAATTCTGATAACCATAGGGCTTCTGATAATCTACAGATTGGGTTGTTGGTTGCCCCTTCCCGGCATTACGTCGAGTTGGTACAGCAACGAGCAGCAAGCCGACACCTTTCTCAGACTTTTGTCCGCCATTACCGGCGGCGCGCTTGCAAACGGTGCGTTTCTCGCAATCGGTATATCGCCGTACATCAATGCGTCTATTATAGTTCAGCTCCTTACGATCGCCATTCCCAAACTCGAGGAATGGAGTAAGCAGGGCGACGACGGCAGACGCAAACTTGCGGTGGTGACGCGCGTTATGACGCTTATACTTGCGGTCGCACAGGCTGCGGGTATCGTCGTAAGCACGGCTCGCAACAGCGGTATCGCAACCGAGATCTTCCGTGTTGCGCTTCCTTTGTGGCTCGTCTCGATATTCGTCGCCGTCATGCTTATAGGCGGCTCGATGTTCACGATGTGGCTGGGAGAGAGAATAACCGATTACGGCATCGGCAACGGTATTTCGCTCCTCATCTTCGTCGGTATACTTTCGACGGCAGGTCAGAGCATACTCGCAACAATTATCGCCATTCCTTCGCGCGATACGGCAATATGGGAGCTTATCGGTTTCCTTGCGCTCGTCATAGTCATATTCGGCTTTATCGTATTTATCGATGCGGCGGAAAGACGCGTGCCCATAACCTACGCAAAGCAGATCAAGGGTCGCAAACAGTACGGCGGGCAGAGCACGAATATCCCCATAAAGATCAATGCGGCAGGCGTGCTTCCCATCATATTCGCGACTGCGATAATCACGTTCCCGCAGCTCATCGCTTCGATAGTTGCTCCGAACAGCGCTTTCTACGGATGGTGGATGACTTGGCTCGGCTCCGATACGCCGATATACTTCGTTCTTACGGGACTACTCATACTGTTCTTCTCGTATTTCTATGCGCAGATACAGTTCAACCCCGAGGACGTCGCGAGAAATATTCAGCAGTACGGCGGATTTATTCCCGGTATTCGTCCGGGCAAGCCGACATCGGAATATCTCGCTCGTATAAGCAAGAGACTTACGCTTTTCGGCGCAATATTCCTTGCTATAATCGCGATCGTGCCCTCTGTCATATTCTCGCTCGTGCTTCACGATACGACGCTCGTAAACGCCTTCTCGGCTACGGGACTTTTGATAGTCGTTTCCGTTGCGCTCGAATTTGACAAACAGTTGGAGAGCCAGCTTATGATGAAGCAGTATAAGGGCTTTTTGAAGTAAACAACGGCGACGGCTTATAAGCGTCGCAATACGGGCTACGTTCGGTTCGCCTCCTCGGTTGTGTACGAATTAGTACACGCCCTCGGGGCTTGCCGACAGTTGCCCGTCTTGCTTGCTTCTAATCCGTCTTGTGAATGTCACCATTGCGTAGTCTAAGAATCTCAACCGATAAAACGGCTTCCATAGCAGGGAAGCTGTCGCGAACAAAGCGAGCGTAGCGAGAGACTGAGCGACTGATGAGTTGGCATTTCTTACAGAGACGAAAATTCTCAAAAGAAGAAAAGCAAGAAGGAGTAAAAGACATGAAACTTGTATTACTCGGAGCGCCCGGCGCGGGCAAGGGAACGCAGGCAACGAAAATCGCCGAAGCCCTTAACATTCCGCACATCTCAACGGGCGACATATTCCGCAAGAATCTCAAGGAGGGTACGCCCGTCGGACTCAAGGCAAAGGCGTACATCGACAAGGGACAGCTCGTTCCCGACGAAGTGACGAACGAAATAGTCGAGCTTCGTCTCAAAGAGGACGATTGCAAAAAAGGCTATCTTCTCGACGGCTTCCCCCGCAACATAGGTCAGGCGGAAGCGCTCGAGAAAATGGACGCGCCCGACAAGGTGATCAATCTCGACGTCGATCTCAAGGCACTTGCCGACCGTCTCACGGGACGCAGAGTGTGCGCAAAGTGCGGCGAAAGCTATCACATAAGCACGAAGAAAGACAATGTCTGCACGCGGTGCGGCGGCGAACTTATTCAGCGAGCCGACGACACGCTCGAGACGGTAAACAAGCGTCTCACGGTTTACGAGCAGTCGACCGCTCCTCTTATAGATTACTACGAGAAGAAGGGCAAGCTCGTACACATCGACGGCATGAAGTCAATTGACGAAGTATTTGCCGAGATAGAGAAGGCGCTTAGATGATTGCGGTAAAGACGGAAGAACAGCTCGAGAAAATGCGCGCCGCGGGCAAGATCGTCGGCGACACGCTCCGTTATATCGAGCCTTTCGTAAAACCCGGGATAAGCACGCTCGAACTCAACTCCATGATAGAGGAGTATATCCGTTCGTTCGGAGCCATTCCGTCTTTCAAGAACTACAACGGCTTTCCCGCCGCGAGCTGTATCTCTGTCGACGACGTGGTCGTTCACGGAATACCTTCGCTCAGAGTTCTTAAGGAAGGAGAGATAGTAAGCATAGACGTGGGTGCGCTTTTAGACGGATACCACGGCGATGCGGCGAGAACTTTCCCCGTCGGGAAGATTTCGCCCGAAAAAGAGAGGCTCATAGAAGTCACTCGTCAGTGCTTCTTCGAGGGCATAGCAAAGGTCAGGCAGGGTGCGCGCCTCGGCGACGTATCCAACGCAATACAGGTTCACGCCGAAAAGCACGGCTACGGAGTGGTGCGCGAAATGGTCGGTCACGGTATAGGGACTCACCTGCACGAGCCGCCCGACGTTCCCAACTACGGCGTAGCGGGAAGCGGTCCGCGACTTGCGGCAGGCAACTGCCTTGCGATAGAGCCCATGATAAATCTCGGTTCGCCGCGCATAAGCATAGACGCAAAAGACGGTTGGACGTGCCGCACGCGGGACGGATCGCCCAGCGCGCATTACGAAAACACGATAATCGTGCGCGAGGACGAAGCCGAGATACTTACGCTGTAAAAGAGGTGCAGGTTGAAAGAACTCACGTTTAAGACGGCAGTAAGCCTCAAGGGTCACGACGTAGGCAGGCGCTATGTGGTGCTCGGCTCGGCAGGAGAAGACTTTGTGCTCGTGGCGGACGGAGAGTACAGAAAGCTCGACAATCCCAAGCTCAAAAGACTCAAGCACCTTCGGGTGGACGGAGACAGCGGGCTTGGCGCCGAAGGGCTTACGAACGAAAAGCTGAAAAGAGCTTTGAAAGATTCCAAATAGCGGAGGAGCTTATGCCGAAGGAAGACAATATAGAAGTCGAAGGCGTCGTAGTCGAGTGCTTGAGAAACGCGATGTTCAAGGTGAAACTTTCGAACGGACACATCGTGCTGTGCACAATATCCGGAAAGATCCGTATGCACTACATCAAGATACTTGTCGGCGATACCGTGAAGCTGGAAATGTCGCCGTATGACCTCACGAAGGGTCGCATAACATACCGTCACAAAAATTAAGCAGTCCGCTTTTTAAAAGCGGCAGGAAAGCAAAAAGCAAACCAAAACAAGCCAATGGAGGACAAGAACAATGAAAGTACGTACTTCCGTAAAGCCGATGTGCGACAAATGCAAGGTGATCAAGAGACACGGAAAGGTCATGATTATCTGCTCGAAATATGCAAATCACAAACAGCGTCAGGGCTAATAATGCTTTGACGCTTTGCGGCGAAAATAATTCGTTTTCTCATTCGGAGCGCTGTCATTCCAGAGCGCGCCGAAAAGAAGGGAAAGCGCTTATATATCAAAACATTCATATATCAAATCAAAATTTATAGGAGAACATCAAAATGGCAAGAATAGCCGGTATCGATTTGCCGAGAGAAAAACGCGTAGAGATCGGTCTTACCTACATCTACGGCATCGGCAGACCGCTCGCAAACACGATTTTGAAAGCTACCGACATAGACCCCGACATCAGGGTCAAGGATCTTACCGAAGATCAGGTGGGCGCCCTTCGCAATTACATCGAACATAATGTTCGCGTCGAGGGCGATCTGCATCGCGAGGTGGCTCTGAATATAAAGCGCCTTATGGAAATAGGTTGCTATCGCGGAGTACGTCACCGCAAGGGACTGCCCGTTCGCGGTCAGAGCACCAAGCAGAATGCGCGCACGAGAAAGGGACCGAAGCGTACAGTCGGTCGTTCTAAGAAGAAGTAAGGAGAGGTGAACGGCAATGGCAGTTAAGAAAACAGCTACTAAAAAGAAAATCACGAAGAACATCGACAAAGGTCAGGTTCACATTCAGGCGTCGTTCAGCAACACTCTCATCACGGTCACCGACGAGCGCGGCAATGCGATAAGCGCTTGCTCGGCAGGTGCGCTCGGCTTCCGCGGAAGCAGAAAGGGCACGCCGTTTGCGGCTCAGCAGGCTTGCGAAAAGGCTGCCGCGGCTGCCAAAGAGCACGGACTGAGAAGCGTAGACGTATTCGTCAAGGGTCCGGGCAGCGGAAGAGAGTCGGCAATAAGAGCACTGGACGTGGTAGGACTGCAGGTTACGTCGATAACCGACGTATCGCCCATTCCGCACAACGGATGCCGTCCGCCCAAACGCAGAAGAGTATAAGGAGATCGAGAGCAAATGGCTAAATATACGTGTGCGGATTGCAGACAGTGCAGACGCGAAGGACAGAAATTATTTTTGAAGGGCGACAGATGCACGACCAAAAAGTGCGCTATGGACAGACGTCCCGTACCTCCCGGACCTCACGGTCTCGGCAGAAAGAAGGCGAGCGAGTACAGCCTCCAGCTTCGCGAGAAGCAGAAGGTAAAGCGCGCTTACGGATTGCTCGAGAAGCAGTTCCGCGGTTATTACGAGGAAGCCGAACGCCGTAAGGGCGTCACGGGCGAGACCATGCTTTTCCTTCTCGAGAAGCGTCTCGACAACGTCGTATATCGCATGGGAATAGGTTCCTCGCGCGCTCAGTCCCGTCAGATAGTCAATCACGGTCACATAACCGTAAACGGCAAAAACGTCAATATTCCGAGCTATCAAGTCAAGGTCGGCGACGTGATTGCCATAAAAGAGAGCAAGACCGACAACGGATTGTTCAAAGAGCTTCGCGGCGCAAAGATAGTAATGCCCAAATGGGTCGAGTTCGATACGGAAGCGTTTAAAGGTAAGGTGATCGCCGAGCCCGAGAGAGCCGACGTCGACCTGAATATCAACGAACAGCTTATCATCGAGTTGTACTCCAAGTAATACCGTGCCTTTACCGTTAAGGCAAGATAAAAGGGCGGTATAAAAGAAAGTCACCGCATGGAGAATAGGCAGACCTAATTTAAGGAGATTATCAAATTGAATATGATGGAAATCGAAAAGCCCAGAATCACCCTCGAGGAGAGCGCCGATCTTCGCCAAGGCAAGTTCGTCGTCGAACCGCTTGAGAGGGGATACGGCATTACGCTCGGCAATGCTCTGAGAAGAGTACTCATGTCGGCGCTTCCCGGAGCGGCGGTAATCGGTATTCGTATCGAGGGCGTCAGCCACGAGTTCAGCACCGTCAAGGGAGTGAAAGAGGACGTCGCGGACATAATCCTCAACCTCAAGGGGCTCAACCTCAAGGCTAATTACACGGACAAGACGCTTAAAAAGACGCTTCGCATCGAGCGTACAACCCCCGGTATCGTCACCGCGGCGGACATCGAGATAGACCCCGAAATAGAAGTCCTCAACCCCGAACTTTACATTTGCACGATGGACGAGGGCGCAAAGCTCAGCATGGAGCTTACGGTCGGTCTCGGCAGAGGCTACGTCGTCGCGGAGAATCTGAAGGATCCCGCGAAGCCCATAGGCTATATCCCCATCGACGCTATTTTCACGCCGGTCAAGAGCGCAAGCTACAGTGTCGAGAGCACGCGCGTCGGACAGAGCATAGACTACGACAAGCTCACGCTCGACGTAAAGACCGACGGCTCGCTTACGGCGAAAGACGTACTGAGCCTCGCGGCAAAGGCGATAGAGGATCACATTCGCCTGTTTGTAAACCTTTCTGACGTAATATCGGGTATGGATATACTCGTCTCGCGTGAAGAGGACAAACAGCAGAAGGTGCTGGAAATGAACATCGAGGACATGGACTTGTCCGTGCGCTCGTACAACTGCTTGAAGCGTGCCGGCATACACACGGTCGAGGACCTCACAAAGCGTTCCGAAGACGATATGCTCAAAGTGCGCAACCTCGGCAGAAAGTCGCTCGACGAGGTCATCGGAAAGCTCCACAGCTACGGGCTCGACCTCAAAAGTAATGAAGAATAAGGAGAAAGACAATGGCAATGCAGAGAAAACTCGGTAAGCCTACCGATCAGAGAATGGCGCTCATTCGCCAGCAAGCAACCGAATTACTTATGAACGGCAAGATCGAAACGACCTACGCGAGAGCCAAGGAAGTTCAGAAGTATGCGGAAAAAATAATCACGCTTGCTATAAATAACTATCTCGACACCGTCAAAAAGGTGGAGACCCGCAGAAACAGCAAGGGTCAGGAAATTCAGGTTGAGGTCATAAACGACGGCAAGGATAAGCTTGACGCGCGTCGTCGCATAATGGCGCTCACGTACGATGTTCCCGATAAGAAGCTCGACGGCGAAAGCGACGAAGCTTTCAAGGCGCGCACGCAGAAGATTTATCACGCGCTTCCCGAAAAGATCTTCAACGAGCTCGCTCCTAAGTACGACCAGCGCAGTAAGGACGTGGGTCGCAAGGGCGGATATACCCGCGTGCTCAAAATGGGCTTCAGACGCGGCGACGGCGCAGAGACCGCGCTTATAGAGCTCGTTTAATCGTCGATTTCAATAGTATAACACGACAACAGGAACGTCCGAAAAGGCGCTCCTGTTTTTTTTGTGCGGCACAAAATCCGAGTCTTGACACGGTTACGAAAATATGGTAGAATGAATAAACGATAAACATTGCGGTTGTCGAAGATACGAATACGGATTTCGAAACGTACTCTGATACCGGCATGGCAAACAATCGTAAACATGAGCGCCTGTCGAAAAAACAGCAAAGACAGACCGATAAGCGAATAAATTGCGGCAAAATAAAACTTCCGTCCGAACAAGGGGGCGGAAGTTTTCATATGGGACGCTTGTTTTTCAGTCGACGAGTTTTTTAAGCTCGGAAAGGGGGTGAAGCCCTACGGCTTTTGTCTTGACCTCTCCGCCCTCGAAAACGATGAGCGTGGGAATACTCATTATGCCGAAGCTCTTTGCGAGCTCGGGTTCGCTGTCGGTGTTTACCTTTGCGACTTTTACGTCGGTCCGTTCTGCGGCAAACGTCTCGAGTATGGGAGTCTGAGCGCGGCACGGACCGCACCAGGGCGCCCAAAAGTCGACAAGCACTTTGCCGGCATGGTCTTTGACTTCTGTGTCGAAATTTTCGGTTGTCAGTTCAAGCATTTTTTGTTCTCCTTTTTATTAGTTTACGCAAGCGCGTGTTTATTTATTTTACTTAAATGTCGGTCGCCTTGTCGAGAGCGAGCATTGCGGCGCGGTATATGGGAAGAAGCTGTTCGAATTCCGTGACGGGCAAGTTCTCGTCCGCATTATGAAGGTTGGTTACCGTGTTCGGGAAGGTGGGACCGAACGCCACGGCGCGCGGAAGCTCCTTTGCGTAAGTTCCTCCGCCCGTCTTTATGCAATACGTTTCGTTTCCCGTGACGTCTGCGTATACCTTTAAGAGCGTCTTTACGAGCGGCGCGTCTCTGTCGATAAAGAGGTTGGGCGAGAACATCGTCTCGACTATCTTCGTGCCCTTCGGCATTTTGGCGAGCATGGACGGAATTATCGTCTCCTTGTCGCAACATACGGGAATACGAATGTTCAGCGTGAGATTCATGTCGTTGCCGTCGGTATTTATCACGCCGAGATTGAAGGTCGTGTCGCCCGATTGCTCGTCGGAGCAGGCAAAACCGAATTTTTCGCAAGACATCGGCGTGCACATATATTCGTATACGGCTTCGACGAGCTTCGAACCGCCGAATGCCGAAAGAAACGAAAAGATTTTCCAGATCGCATTGTCGCCCTTATCGGGGTCCATTGCGTGACCGGCAATGCCAACGGCTTCGATCTTAAGCCCTTTGTCCGTGTCGTTTATCGCAAAGTCCTTAAGCTCGTGTCCGTCGGTTATGAGCCTCTCGACGACGGGCGCCGCGCGGAAAAGCCTTTCGTCGAGCGGCGAGAGTTTTTTGATTTTCTCGTACAGCGGCGAACTCTTTTTTATCACTACGTGCGCGCGGTCGGGGACGACGTTGCTCTTTATGCCGCCCTTCAGCTCCGCGACGTTCTCCTTGAAAAAGTCGTCGAGCGGGATACGCACTTCGTGTCCGAGTATGCCCTTTTCGCTGTTGATAATGGGAAAGTCCGCGTCGGGGACTATGGAGCAGGCGGGAATCTCGCCGTGCTTTGCATAGTGCTGCATACAAGCCGAGCCGTTTTCTTCGTTACAGCCTACGATTATGCGTATTCTGCCGCACAGCTTCTCGCCCCTGTCCTTTATGGACTTTAAGGCGTGCATACAGGCTACGAGCGCGCCCTTGTCGTCGGCAACGCCTCTGCCGTAGATCTTGCCGCCCTCGATAGTCATTTCATACGGCGGATACGTCCAGCCGTCGCCCGAGGGCACGACGTCGAGGTGGCACAGCACGCCTATCATGCGCTCGCCTTGTCCTATCTCCGCCCAGCCGCAATAGCCGTCGAGCTCTCCCGTCTTAAATCCGAAGCTCTCGGATTTGGAGAGGAACCAATCGAGCGCCGCACGCGCCTTTTTTCCGAACGGGGCGCCCTTTGCGGGCTCACCGTAAACGCTGTCGATTGCTATTATTTCTTTTAGGTCGTTAAGCATTTTTCTCTGTCCTTTTTACTTGCGTTATGTCCTTAAGAGTGATATAATGCAATGGATGATTATCAGTCGCGGATAAGCCGCGCTCGACTATAATATATCACAAGGGCGATGTTTTGTCAATCGCAATCAAAGGAGAGTTATGGTAAGAACGAGATTTGCACCCAGCCCCACGGGCTATCTTCATATCGGCGGTCTGCGCACTGCGCTTTACGCCTATCTGTTCGCAAAAAAACACGGCGGAAAGTTTATCTTGAGAATAGAGGATACCGACCTCGAACGCTACGTCGAAGGCGCGGTCGATATAATTCGCCGCACGCTTAAGGACGCGGGCATAACTTACGACGAGGGACCCGACGTCGGCGGCGATTACGGTCCGTACGTGCAGACCGAGAGAAAAGAGATATATCAAAAGTACGCGAAGCAACTTATAGACAGCGGGGACGCTTACTACTGCTTCTGTACGAAGGACAGGCTCGAAAAGATACACTCGGACGGCGCCGTCAAGTACGACAAGCACTGCTTGAAGCTTTCGCGCGAGGAAGCCGAAAAGCGCATTGCTGCGGGTGAAAAATACGTCATTCGTCAAAACATTCCCGAGACGGGAAGCGACACTTACACCGACCTCGTTTTCGGAGACATTACCGTCGACTATAAGGAGCTCGAGGACAATGTGCTCATAAAGTCGGACGGTATGCCGACGTACAATTTCGCAAACGTCATAGACGATCACCTCATGGGCATAAACTACGTCATTCGCGGCATAGAATATCTTTCTTCGACTCCGAAGTACAATCTTTTATACCGCGCTTTGGGGTGGGAGATACCCAAGTATATCCACCTTCAGCCAATCATGCGCGACGAGCGCCATAAGCTCAGCAAGCGCGACGGCGACGCGAGCTATGAGGACTTCATAAAGAAAGGGTATCTGGGCGAGGCGATCGTCAACTATATCGCGCTTCTCGGCTGGAGCAGTAAGGACGACACGGAAAAGTTTACGCTTGAAGAGCTTAAGGAGCGTTTCGACATCGAGGGGCTTTCGAAGTCTCCGTCGGTGTTCGACGAAAACAAAATGCGCTGGCTCAACTCGCTTTATATCCGCGAGCTCGATGTGGAAACCTTCCATAAAAAGGCGCTTCCTTTCTACAAAAAAGTCGAGTATCTGAAGGGATACGACCTGCGTTTTCTGTCCGAGCTTTTGCACTCGCGCTGCGAGGTGCTCGCAGACGTGGGCAGGCTTACGGAGTTCCTGACGGAGTTCGACTCTTTCGATCTCGAGCTTTTCGCCAACAAGAAGTGGAAGACGGATCGCGCTCTTGCACGCGAGCTCATTCCCGCGCTTAAAGATGTCGTTAAAAAGGGAGAGGAGAAACTTTCGGAAAATCTCGAGAACCTCGCGACGGAAAGAGGACTTAAAAAAGGTCAGGTACTGTGGATATTCCGCATTGCCGTCACGGGCGCGCAATCGACCCCCGGCGGCGCAACCGAAATGGCTCACCTTCTCGGCAAGGAGAAGTGTCTCGAGCGGCTCGACAAGGTATACGCGCGTCTCTCGAAATAATATGACGCAGAAAAAACTGCGCCCGTACGGTGAAGCCGCTTCGCACGGGGATAAACGGATTTAATAAATGTGCGCTTTCAAGCGCTAATCAAAAGCTCTCGGATAGTTTATTCGAGAGCTTTTACAAATGTATTTCGAAATCTTTTTTGCGTATCGGCGATATTTAAAGCTGCTCTTTGAGCAAAATGTGATTTCTTATTTCGCTTTCGTGCTTTTGTCAGTAGGAATAGCTATTCCGCATAAAATCCCGAATGTTTTGACTTCCGTACATTTCGTTCAAAGTATCGAGAATCGGAACGGCGTCTATTTTCATATCGAAGAAATAAGGATAGATAAAGTTCGCAAAGATCTTTATGCGTTGGGGGCGAGCGCTACGTAGTCGATAAGAGTGTAGTAGGTCGTACGCGCTCCCGAATTGCCGTTTGTTCCGTATGCCGACGTTGTCATCGACGTCATGACCTTTGTCGTGGAGATGTTCGGAGTGATGACGAAGGGATTTACCGCATACGTCGCAAGAATGGGCGTGCCGGAGTTCGCACCGTTTATGGATACCGAAACGGAGTAACATTGCGGCGCAAGCGTTCCGTCCTCGGCTTTTTCCATGGAGTAGTCGCTTTCGCCCTTCCACTTTTCGAGTCGTACGGCTTGAGCGTCCTTGCCTACGCTCATGATCATGCCGTAAGCGGGGTGGGAGTATGAGAATGCGTCGAGCGGGACGTGCAAAGTGAAGGACTGCGAGCCCGATGTCATGAGATTGGGGAAAGCGCGCATGAGAAAGAAGAGCTGTTCGTTGTCGAAATACTGACCTTTAAGATCGATCGTGCGCGTCTGCGGCTCACCTCCCGCAAACGTCAGAGTTTCGGTGTTGGCGCCGTAGTCGACGGTAAGGGAAAAGCTCTTGTCGTCCCTGTCGCTGCGCTTTGCGATAGCGGCGGACTTGGCGGACGAGCGCGGCGCGAGGGTGAGCTTGTCGAACACGACGTTTGATGTATATACGTCGGTAAGTCCTCTGTCCGAGCCGTTTTCCTCTATGTCGAAATAGGTGATCTCCGTCCGCATATCAAGGCTGGCGTTGCCGTTCTCCGCTTCCTCGAGCGTAAATTCGAGAGTCCCCGAGGAGAGCTGTTTGTCACGAGTGCTTAAGCCGTTTATTTCCATCATGGTATATTCTTCCACCGAATATACGCACTTTTCATAGAGTCTCGGCATATCCCAGGGCATTTTCGCTCCGAATGTCAGTTGGGCGGCGGCACAGCTTTCTCCGCACGCCGCAAACGTGAAAGCGGCGGCAATGCAGAATATGAAGATGGGCAGAACTTTCTTTTTCATTTAAAGATCTCCGAATGGATTTTTCTAAAGTATAGCATAAAACGCTTGATTTATCAACCCAAATCAATATACAATATTAGAATGAAACCCGAAATTATCAACGCAAAATCGTACGTTGCGGCTTTCGACGACTGTATTTCCCGCATAAAACGGCGAAAAGTCGAACTCGGAAGGCGTACCGTCGTCATAGTTCCCGACAAGTATACGCTGTACGCCGAGCGTCGGCTGTTTGCGGGCGGCGGGGCTTTCGACGTCGAGGCGCTGACTTTTTCCCGACTGCTTTCCAAGACGGGCTATCGCCCCGACGGGTACATATCGCGCTTCGGGGCGGTCATGCTTTTGCGCAGACTGATAGGGGACGGAGAGGACCTCGAATGTTTCCGCAGGAGCGTGCGCTTTACGGGTTTTGCGGACGCCGTGTACGATACGATTTCGCAGTTGGAAGCTTCAGCCGTGTCTCCGGGTGAGCTCCGCGAGGCGGCGGAAAAGAGCGACAACCCCGCATTCAAGGCTAAGATCTCGGATATAGCGAAATTATTCGATAGGTACGAGAAAGAAAAGGCGGGCAAGTACACGGACGCGGCGGAGCTTTTGAAGGCGCTTCCGGACGCGCTCAAAAGGAGCGGCTATCTTGACGGAGCCACTGTCTATATACTCAATTTCGACCGCTTCACCGCCGCGCATCTTGCCGCAGTAAGGGCGGTTGCCCAAAGAGCGTCACGCACCTTCGTATACGAGACGGAGACGGCAAAGGAGTGCGATCTTGCGCCGAGAGAAACGGAAGTTTATTCCGCCCCCGATTTCGAAAGCGAGCTCTGCGCGGCGGCGAGTCGCATACGCAACGAGGTGTACGAGACGGGTGCGAGATTTTCCGACTTCTGTATCGTTGCGGCAAACGCGGATTTTGCCACGGTCGATCGCGTCATGGGAGATTTCGGAATTCGTTTCGAGCTCGACGCAAAATATCCGCTTTCGCTTCATCCGAGCGCGCGCTTTCTCTTTGCCGCACTCGATGCTTCGAACGGGCGGCTTTCGCGTGAAAAGCTTATCGCGCTCGCGCGGTGCGCGCTTAGCGGGATAAGCGAAAAGCAGTGCGCGGATTTCGAAAACTACTGCAACCGCAGACGCATAGAATACAAGGGCTTTCTTTCTCCTTTCGTCGGCGAGAAAAAAGAGCCGTTTGTCTCGGAAGAGCGAACGGCGGAAAATGTGCGAGTCTCTCTTGTCGATCTTGTGTCAAGCATAAGGGAGCGGCTCGAGCCGCAAATGAGCGCGGACGCTTTTGCCGAGCTGTGCGAGCGGATACTTTTGAGCGCAAAGGGACTCGAAAACCTCGCTTCGCCTTACGACATTGTTGCCTTCGAGGACGGCTTGCGCGACACAGTCCGTCTCATGCGCGAAATTATGGGCGGCAAAAGATATTCCGCGGAACTTCTTTCGGCGACGCTTAAAGAGGGGATAGACGCGCGCTCGACGGCATTTTTGCCGAGAGTAAACGACTGCGTCATGGTCGGCAGTCCCGCGCTGTTTCGCGGTCAGAGATTCAAAAAGGTGTTCGTTCTCGGCTTTAACGACGGCGTTTTGCCGCTCGTGACAAGCGAAAGCGGCGTCATAAGCGACGACGACATAGACGTGCTGGGAAAGCACGGCGCTGCTATAGAGCCCAAGACGAGCGAGGTGGACGAGCGTGCCGAAAGCGAGCTTTTGCACGTGCTGGCGTCTGCGGACAGGCTGTTCCTTTCCTATTCGGCGGCAGGCGACGGCGCCGCGCCCTCGAGTCTCTTGACCCTTATAGCGCGCAGGGGAGGCGAAAAAATTTCATACGGCTCGACTTTAGACGAGAACGCCCGCGCCGTTTATGTTTCCGACCCTCGGCAGGTCGAGCGGCTTGCCTGCTGTCATCGCTCGGCAAAGCGGCTGTTTCTTTCCGGACTCGCGGCTTCGGAGCGCCCCGCGTATATGTCCGTGCTTGCGGCGGCTCTCGGAGAAAAAGCCGATCCGCTATACCGCGAAGGGGGCGACGATTATGTTCTCGACAGGCGCTACGACATATTTTTTCCGAAGCGTACGGCATATATATCGCAGATACAGACCTTTTTCATGTGCCCGTATCGACACTTTTTGCAGTACGGCTTGCGTCTTAGGGAGCGCGACGACGGAAAGCTTCGCCCAAAGGACGTAGGCATAATACTCCATAGGGTCTCCGAACGCTATGTCGCGGACGGACGTTTCGACGCGCCGGAAACAACCGCGCGCGAGCTTTTTGTCCGTGTCATGCGCGAGGATTTTCCCGATTTCGGCGAGCTGTCCGACGACAGGCTTCGCAGGCTTTCGGACGAGAGCGTGAGGCTGTGCCGGACTATATCCGCGCAGTTCGAGCGTTCGAGTTATGTCCCGTATGCCCGGGAAGAAAAATTCGGCAAGAACGCGCCGAGGCTCAAGACCCGTCCGTATATCTTGTCCGACAAGAGCGAGACGGATATCGTGGGCGTAATGGACAGGGTGGACGTATGCGGCGATAAGGCGCGCGTCATAGATTACAAGACGGGTCGGGTCGATAAGGGCAAGCGAGCGCTTTCTCACGACAAGCTTTATTACGGAACGAAATTTCAGTTGCAGTTTTACGCCGCCGTTCTGCGCGAAAACGGATTTAAGATCGGCGGAATGTTCTATTTCCCCGTGGGCAACAATTGGTCGGACAGTCTCGATTATTGCCGCATGACGGGCGCGTTCGAGGGAAGCATAGAGGGGGTCGCCGAGCACGACAAGACGATTGCCTGCGGCGGCAAATCGGAGATAATAAACGCGCGCGTCACGGCTCTGAAAAAGGGCGGATTTTCGCTCGGAAGAAACGAGCTTGCTCTTTCGGACGAAAAGCTCGGAAAGATGTGCGACTATGCTCTCGACATATTCGATAGCGGTATGTCCGACATCGACAACGGGTTTATCGCTCCGCTTCCGTTCTCCGACGGAGCTTCGACGGCGTGCGATTACTGCCCTTATAGGGAGATCTGCGCGACGCGTGCCGAAACCGAGCTGCGACAGTGCGGCGGAGATAAGGACGCGGCGATATTGGGTGCGGAGGACTAAAATGAAGTTCGACGAAAAACAGTTAAAGGCAATAGAGACGACGGGCGCGGACATACTCGTATCGGCTTCGGCGGGAAGCGGCAAGACCACCGTTATGATAGAGCGTATTCTGCGGCTCATAGAGGGCGGCGCCGATTTAAAGAGAATGCTTGTCGTCACGTTTACGAAGGCGGCGGCTTCCGATATGCGCGCAAAGCTGTTTCGGGCGCTGGGCGAGCGCACCGAAAGCGAGTCGTGCAAGAGGGCTGTAAAAGCCGTCTCGTCGTCCGATATAAGCACGCTTCATTCCTTTTGCGCTCGGCTCGTGCGCAAGTATTTTTATGCCGTGGAGGTAGACCCCGCGTTCGAACTTCTCGGCGACGGTGACGGCGCTGTTTTGGAACGCTGTCTCGATAAAGCGGTCGAAAGAGTTTCGGACTGCGGTGCGGAGGAGCTGTACGAGATCATGCTCTCCTCGCGCAGCGACAGGGCTTTTCGCGAGGCGGTGCGGCGCGTGTACGACGTCGCCGTCGGTATGCCCGATCCTCGCGGTTGGCTGGAAAGCTGTCTCGATTTTACGAAGAACGACGAAAGGGCGAGGGCTCGGGTGGCGGAAGAGCTTGGCGGAGACGAAGCAAAGCTTTTGCGTGCTATTGAGGATTGCGCCGTGAGAAGCGAGCAGGCGGGCTTTACGCGCAATCTCGCTTCCTTGAAAGAGGCGGCGGAGGCGCTCTCGTGCGGCGATGAAACGGTCATGACGCGCAGTCCTTCCGGCAGAGTGGACGGAGAGTTCGAAGCGCTCAACGAGGAATTCAAATTTCTGAAAGGCGAGGCGAAAAGACTTATCGAAAGGAGAAAGGAGTGCGCCGAGCTTTCCCCGAGCGAAAAGACATACGAGTATGCGCGAGCGCTCAGGGACTGCGCCGTCCTTCTTTCGGAGCTTTACGAAAAGGAAAAGGAAAGAAGAGTCGCCGTCGATTACAACGATCTCGAACACTACGCGTACGCCGTCTTGCGCTCCGAATACGGGGAAGACATTCGGAAAAGTTACGACTACATATTCGTAGACGAATATCAGGATATAAACCCTCTGCAAAATGCGATAATAGGGCTTATAAAGCGCGAAAACAATCTATTTCTCGTCGGCGATCTGAAGCAGTCGATTTATGCGTTTCGCGGTTGCGATCCGTCTATATTTGCGGATAAAAGCGAGCGATTTGCCTCGGGCGGCGGCGTAAACGTCGAGCTCAACGCGAACTTCCGCACCTGTCCCGAAATAATCGAAAACGTGAACCGCGTGTTCTCTCGGTGCATGACGGGAGAGTTCGGCGGCGTGGACTACGCGGCTAAAGCCCGCCTCGTGCCTGCCCGTGCGGAAAAGGGCGGTTTTCGCTATGTGAACGTCGTCACGAAAAAACGGGAAGACGAAACTCCGCCTGCGGTCTATCGCCTTTCCGAGCATGGGGAAAGCCTTACGGGAGGCGCGGACGCGGAAAGCGATTTCGTCGTCTCGGAGATTCTCGGTCTGCTCGGCGGCGGCTACGACGGCAACCCCGTATCGCCGTCCGACATCGCCGTTCTCACGCGCTCGAGGTGCGAACTGTCCTATCTCATCCGCGACAAGCTGAAAGCGGCTGGCGTGCCGGCATATGTCAGGGAAGAGAGCGCGGCTTTTGCCCCGGAGATTGCTCCGCTCATGGCGGTATTGCGGCTTACGCAAAACGCCTGCGACGACATAGCGCTGTGCGCCGCTCTCGTGTCGTATGTCGGCGGGCTCGACTCGAGCGATCTTGCCGCAGTCGCCGAGGATATGGGGACGGACGAGACCTTCCATTCGGCGGCGAGGAGAAACGCGAAAGCGGCAAAGTTCTTCGAAAGGCTCGATGGCTATACCGCTCTTTCCCATTCCGTGTCGGCGGGCGAGCTGCTTTCGAAAATAGTCCTCGACTGCGACGCGTTCACGGAGGCGGAAAAGCTCCCGAACGGCGAGGAGCGGCACGGCGAGCTGTCCGCTTTTCTGTCGGATTGCAGCGAGCTCACCGTCGCGGAGCTTTTGGAAAGGACTGCCGAAACGGGCGCAAAAAGCGGCGGCGCACCCGAGGGAAGTCTTAAGATAATGACGGTCCACATGAGCAAGGGGCTCGAGTTCGAACACGTCTTTCTTGCCGGTGTAAACCGCCGATTCAATCGCAGAGACTTCATGCCGCCGTATTGCGTCGACAGAAAGTGGGGTTTGGCTCTCAAGTATCCCGATAACGACAGACGCGAGTGGAATCCCACTTTTCTTACCGAGGCGGCGCGGCTCGAGCTTGTTCGCCGCACTCTCGAGGAGGAAATGCGCATAATGTACGTCGCAATGACGAGGGCAAAGCGAACGCTCACTTTGAGCGGCACCGACATCGCAAAGATCCCGGAGTATAAGCTCGGCTTGACTCTTCCGTCCCGTCCGTCCGATTTTCTTTGGGCGCTCACTCCCGAAAATATAGAGACTGCGGACGGCGTAGACGAAATGGCGGCGCACGGAGTGAAACGCGTTTTCGCAGGCGGTGCGGGCGAGGCGGCGGAGAGTATCGCCCGCCGCATGAACTTTGTCTATCCCCATGCCGAAAGACTCGCCAAGACGTCGGTCACGGCGGCGGTGCGGGAAAGCTTTTCCGACGACGGATACTTTGCTGGCACGCCGAGCTTTCGCTCCGACGACGCGGACGGAGCCGAGCGCGGAACCGCATTCCACCTTTTTATGCAGCGGCTCGACTTCGATATGCCCTTCGATTTCCAACGCGCGGCTTTCGAGGCGGAGTTTCCCGAGGCGGCGAAACTCGTCGATTACGACAAGGCGAAAGCGGCGGCTGAGCTCGTAAACGGCGTTACCGGCGGGAAAAAGCTGTACAGAGAAAAGGAATTCATCTATGACGACGGCGGCACGCTCGTGCAGGGCGTTATAGACCTGCTCGCAGTGGGAGAGGACGGCGCGGCGATAATCGATTATAAGACGGGCGCGAACGTAAAGCGCGAAAGCTATGCTGGGCAGCTTGCTCTCTATGCCCGCGCGGTCGAGAGTATTCTCGGCTTGAAGGTAAAGAAATGTTATATCTGCGCGCTCGATTTCGGGGAGATTTTCGAGGTGCCGACGGATTTGCGGGCAAAAACGCCCAAAAACGGCTGAAAAATCTCAAAAAGATTGAGCTAAACTATAGATTTTTATACTAAAATATGATATACTTATAAGTAGAGAATTTCTATTCGAGTAGGAGAAGAAATCAATGATCCAGAAAATAATCGACGTTATCGGAAAGCTCCCCGAAAGCATACGGTCCGACATAGGTCTTTATGTCGGCGTGGGTATCGCCGTTCTCGTGTTTGTCGTCGCTCTCGTCGTTTCGCTTGCGGGCAAAGGCGAGTTCGGAAAGTTCGTGTCGCTGGCAAAGACGGCGGCAAAGGACGGAACATTAAGCGGTATGAACGCCGTCATGAGCAAAATGCCGAAGGGCGTAGTCGGTCAGTACAGACGCGCGCTCAATACGGGCGCGAGACCGTCCGAATCCATTTGCGTAAACGGCGCCGTAGTTATGCCCTTTAAGACGTGTGCGATAAGTAAACTTGCGCTCGTCACGGCGATCGGAACGGCGGTCGGCATATGCGCGGGCGTCGGTATATCGGCGGTATTTTCGGATAAGTTCGGCGCGAGCGAAGGACTTATAGTCGCTCTCGTCGCTCTTGTGGGCGGAATATTGACGCTCCTTTCTTGCGCAGTCGCATCGGCGACGTTCAAGGGCGGAAAGAGAGCTTATACAAAACTTATGGAAGCGCTCGACAGAGCCGTCGCGCAGGGCGGAGCGGCTCGTGCCGAGTCCGCGCCCGTTCGCGAAGAGACGCCTGTCTCGGAGCCTGCGCCTTCAAGCGAGCCCGTTTACGACAGAACGGAGACTTACGCTCCTTACGAACAGCCGAGCGTAGAACCCGAGCAGTCCGAGGCGGCGCCCGAGTACGCTACTCCCGTTTACGAACAGCCCGAGTATGCGGGCGAGCCCGTCGTCGAGGTGGACGGACCCACTCCCGAGGAAATAGAGGCGGAACGCGCTCATGCCCGCGAAGAGGCTCTCAAGGCACAGCGTGCGGAGCAGGAAGAAGCGGCTCGCAAGCAGGAGGCGGAAAAAGCCGCCGCCGCACAGCGCAGACTCGAGGAACTTCGCGCTCAACGCGAGGCGCAGCTCAAGGCGCGCAGAGAGGCTCAAGCCCAGCAGAACGCGTCCGCAAAGGCTCAGACCGAGCCTACGGTGGGAGCCGAGGACGTGATTGCTCGTATAGACAAGATTTCGACCGAGGGAGCTTCGCTTCCCGCAATGAAGGAAGTCGCCATGCTTCTTCAAAAGGAACGCAATAAGCCCGAAAATAAAAACCCCGAGCAGCAAAAGCGTCTCAACGAAGCGTTGTCGAAGTTGTTGCGGGCCATGAGCGCCGCTCAAAAGAAATAAAAGTCCTGACGGCTTATCTGCGTCGCGATACGGGCTGCGTGCTTCTCGGCGGCGGGAGCTGTACGAATAGTACGGCAACCCACCGCCTCGTCGCCTGCTGTCCGTCTCGCTCGCATCTAAGCCGTCAGTCTGACGTCTTATATACTTCGCATTTCCATGTCAAACTAAATTTTTTCTCTGGGTCATGTACGAAGTAGTACACTCCCTGCGAGTGCGTGCGCCTGTTGCCCGTTTTATTCGTTTCTCCGCCGTTATAGCTTTCTTTATCATTCGACCGGAGCGCTTTCTTCTTTGTCATTTCGACCGGAGTGAAGCGAAGTGGAGAAATCTATTCCTTAGAAACAAAAAGATGTTTCGACTGCGTCCTTACGGACTCCGCTCAACATGACAATGTAGCAGCTTCTCTTCTTGTCATTTCGAGCTTGTCGAGAAATCTTAACCGTTAAAAAGGATTCTTAAGGCGAAGCCCTAAATCGTTTAAATGAGAGGGAGTCCGAACGGCATATATGCTTCGCATTTCCATGTCAGGCTTGCGTTTTTGCTTGGTCATGTACGAAAAGTACACTCCCTGCGCAAAATCCGCGCCTTCCTCGAACTGCTCGCATCTAAGCCGTTCGGTGCAGCTGTTTTCACAAACCAAACCGTTAAAAAGGGTTTTTAGGGCGAAGCCCTGAATCGTTTAAAGGAGAGGGAATTGAAAGGGAGAGGAACAGCCGAAAGTTCCTCTCCCTTCATCTTTTTCGCGCACCT
>CAJULE010000012.1:19306-60635 GCA_910587445.1 uncultured Christensenellaceae bacterium | reverse complement strand
TAAGCGAACGACTCGCTACGGCAATTCAGAACTGAGCTTTTATGAAAAGTATGAATCGGAACTTGGCTCATGGCGTACTATTAAGATGAACGGCGGGTACTTTCCTTTTGAAAAATTAAAGGAAATATTAAGCAGGCAGGGAAAGTATGTCTGCACAACCGATGCAAGATAAGAGGAGAGAAAATCGATGGAACTTTTATTAAAGGATGTGCTTAACCTCACCCCTGATGAAATAAAGAACGGAAAAATTGAGCTGAATACAACTGCGGGAACGGGCGCGGAGTATTTCGTAGACCGTTGGCTTCGCTGTGATATGGCTGAAAAAGAAAGCGGAATAACAAATTGCTCATATTGGGGCTGGGCTGCGAGCAACAAGAGAAATTTTTATCCAGGGCAACCTGTTTTCAGTTTTATTCAAATCGGTTATGACGAGTGGTTGTTTATTTCGGCGGCTGTGATTAAATCAGTGCCTGAAAATAGCAGAGCGGAGGTTGAGCCGATAGAAAAGTATAAACCTTTTTTTGGGCGGGTGATAGTAAATCATAAAAGGAACAGCTCTTATGGTGGTTATGTTTTCAAGATTGAAAACAGACTGCCCGCGATAGTTGTAAAAGAAATATTGCCTTGTATGTATAGCGGCGAAAAATTCGAGGGATATGACCGAGTGCATCTGCCGTATGCAAGATTGAAGGATGTGTTCGCAGGACGAATTCTACCAACCTATTACGAGGCTTTGAAAAAGGTAACGGGCGTTTATTGCTTGACAGATACCAGCAACGGAAAGCTCTATATCGGCTCTGCAACCGGCACAGAAGGTGTGGCGCAGAGATGGGGTAATTACCTGAGCAGTAAGCATGGTGGAAATGTAAAATTGCGGCGCTTGTATGATGAGAAGGGCGATGAGTATTTTGAGCAATATTTTACATATACGCTTTTGGAATATTTCGGTTTATCTTATGATCCTGAGAAAGTTAAGAACAGAGAGCAGTATTGGAAGAAGTGCTTTGATACGATAAAAAACGGGTACAACGATAATTGATATTATGAAATGCAAAAAACCATCATCCGGTTTCGGGTGGTGGTTTTTCTTCTTTTTCGGAAGCGGCATGTTCAGCTTCAACCATAACCATTAACGCTTCATCAATAGCTTTCTTTGCGCGGGGGAGTTGCACATCGTAAAAAACATTTATTATAAGTTTGACGGTTTCTTCCGGTGAGTTCGGGTTGTGGAAGTGGAATTTCAGCTCAGGGCGTGATGTTTTATTCTTCATCTCCGTCTCCGGATTCTTCTTCATCCTCCGAATTTACATCGTTGAGATTTTCGTCAAGTGTGAGTTCCTCAACCTGACTGCCGTTTTGGAAAAGTGCATCGTCATTTACTTCATAGAACTCATCGTCCTCGCCAATGTTGTCAAGACCAGAATAGTCCTTTGCGAAGAGCGCGTTCAGCGGGAGTTTTGCGGCGTTGGACTTTTTCTTTCCGTTATATTCCAGAACCATTACTTCAGCGTATCCCATAAAACCTGCCCGGCGTTCTTTAGCGTTGCGGGTGAGCTGTTTAATGGAAATTGCACCGAGTTTCTCTTTGAAAAGGTCATCGTCCAGCGACTCTTTATAAACCATAACCAGCTTTGCAACTGCTTTCATAATATTGGCGCTGAAGGAATTAAAGTCTCCTTCCCAAGCCCCGATAATTAGCCGTAATACGCGGTCTAAGGCGTGGTATCCATGTTTATCGAAGATGTACTCAAGAGTAGAAACCGCGCAAATTGCACCCGGTTTTTTGGAAGAACCGATTATCATTCCATAGGATTCAACCAGGTCGCGTATCATCAATTGTTTATCATTTCCGGCTTCGATATTTGCCATAAAAATCTCATATGGAATAAGCGGTTTGACAAACTTCATCTGGTTTGCGAAGATGTCAGCTTCATGCGAATAATCAAGGTCATCGTAAACCATACACCATACCGGGGTTTCGCGCGAACCGGAAACGAGCGCCACGATTTCAATGGTGTGCTGACCGTTGAATACATAATTTATTCCGTTGCGGCGGCTGACTTTTACGGGGTTAATTTGGTAAAGGTCAAAGTTCTCTGCCGCGCGGTTAATGTGTGAGCGGGAGAGATTGCGCTGATATTCCTGGTTGGATACCAGGTGTTTTATGGGTATTTGCTCAAAATGTACGTTGGGTACAAAAGCAGAGAAATCGGGCATTTTAAACCTCCTCAATTAAAAATAGCAATTCAGTTACTGCGGTTGCAAGCTCGTCAAGTATGGTTTGGGCTTTTATTAGGGCTGGCTTAGAAACGTGGTTGAAATTAGTATTTTGTTTTGTGCGTTGTATTGAATCAAGCCAGGATGGGATGGTGAGCGTTAAGCTATTGATGGCGGCATCTGGATCGAAGCTGGGCATATCTTTTACAGATGATTGCGTGCCGGAAGCGGAAGTGGTGTAATTACTTTGAATAACGGCTCTACTTTTTTTGAATTTCAGGATTACCTGGTTTCGGGAATTACCGAGCCGTTTGTTTAATTTTTGAATTTCTTCCGGAGACATCCTTTCAATTTCCAAGATGCTATTGTGCGACATTTTGTAACGCCCGGATAAAATTTTGGGTACAAGTTCAGGTGCTTTTCTGCCTATTTCCAAAATAGCGCGGGTGTACCTGGCATACTTCTGTATGGTTCCAAAGGATACGTTATTTTCTTTTGCAAGCCGCTGCGCCGTGATGTGGCGGCAGGGGAGTATTTCGCTTTCTGGTAAAAAGTCATCTTCTTCTTGTGGGTTTAAGAGGTCATCGCGTTTATTTGAATTGATGATTTTCTCTGTTTCATATTGCATCCCTATGAGGAAGTGGCGTGCCTCTTCGGTTATATTTTCGCGTTTGCATTGCGTTGCGCAAATCCATACAACTGCTGCTTCCTTACAGTCGAATGGCATTTCTTCAACGGAAAAAGGGATATGGTACCTGGTACAAATATCGTAACGGCAATGACCATCAACGATATATCCGCGCCAGACCTTTATAGGTTCCAGGCAGCCGTTATTGAGAATGCTGGTTTCAAGTTCCAGGAATTCTTTTTGCGGGTGTGGGCGAATGAGAGATTTGAATTCTTTACATATTTCAAGCGTATGGTTAGTTTCCATTTGGAACCTCCGGCTCGATGCGTTTTATCGTTTTTAATGAAAAAACTGCCGCAGCTTTAGATGAAATCACTTCACCCGAAAGGCGGTAAGAGCAGTTCGTTTCCAGCCCGCCGATAACTTCGCAAAGGCGGGTGATAAAAGACCGGCTATAGATTTCATAGGAGTTATCGGAATTCATCAGGCTCATATTTACCTTGTGGGACTGGTCCCCGGATAGCTCTTTTTCTACCGGACGAATTGCGACAGCCATCGTGAGCGGATTAACCAGAAGCTGAATATACTTAGGATCACCAAGAAGGTGAATGGTCTGCTTATGGATGCGTATTCTGTATTTTTTTAGGTCAATAGCTATTGTAGTGGGTGTGGACGTGGAACTATACATGTGAGCCACCTCCGGCTGTTATGCCAACGGAGAGAGAGGGTTGTTCCTGACCACCCACGGGTGTCTCTTCCGGCTTCTGCTGCGAGTCATCTTTAATTGTATAAATTGCGTAACCGTCAAAGATATTAATTTGCATCGACTGCTTATGTTCGTTATAAGGCAAACCGAATTGATTCTGCCAATCCTGCGGGAACACCGGAGTTCTGGAAACTTTCGGTTTTGCGCCTTCGGGGAAAAACTTCTGGTAAACCTCTGCAGCTGTGAGGTCGAACGCAATAAGGTATTCGCCGTTCGAGTGGATGAGTTTGCCGAGTAGTTTATACCTATAATCGGGGTTCCAGCCCATAAGCTCAACAATTTTTGCGAAGAACAGCTTACATGTTATCGGCTTGGGTTTGCGTTTTCCTTTTCCGGGTTCGGTACACCACATAAAGGAATCGCGTGAACCTTCGTTACAAGGACGAAGAGCGAGTATCTTTCTTTCGCGGTTAACGAGTACCTGCGCATACCCAGAATTCGGGAACTTGGATAGGCAAGCGGCGTTGACATAGAACTTGCAGTTGTTAAAAGAAACGGAAGGTTCGTGCATATGCGCGAAGAATTCACGCCTAACAACCTGGAAATCATCAAAGTTAAAATCCTCGTTCAGTTCAAGCAGTTCATCATTCTCGCCAAGAACAGGAGGAACATTGCCATCGGGAATGGGAACGCCATTCGGAGTAGGCTGCTCAAGTTCAGTGGTGGTTTCTTCATTTTCAATCATTAGGTATTACCTCCTGTGGTGTTATGCCGTTAATTTCTTGTTTTATGTAGGTTTGCAATTCTTCAAAGCCGGTCACTCGTATTTGTTTTCCTGTTTCAAATAGTTGACCTTCCATTCTTATTTTCCAATCTGACTCGCTTTGGTTAGCAAGTGCAGCGAGAGTCTGTTCGTGTAAATAGTACGGCTTTCCAAAACTATCGGTCCACGCTTGCGGTATTGCGCGGATACGATTGCGCGAGGGGGTATAAGGTTGAACACTTCCTTTGCTGCCAGCTTCGGAGGCTTCCTGGCTGGTTAAAACATATGACTTGAAGAACGCTTCTGAATTGGTGGTATCAAAGATGTACGCGATTTCATTATCTTTTTCATAAAGGGAACCGATTATGCGATAACGGCAGTCAGTGTTCCATCCGAAAAGCGAAAAGAGTGTATCGTTAAAAGCGGCGGTAGAAATCGGGCGAGAATAGTAAACTTTCTCTGATATTTTCGAGCAGACAACCGCTTGACGATTTGATTTGTCGGTGGTGCGAATGGCGAATTTCTTTTCTATCGGGTTAATCAACAGTTCGATATAGTTTCTTTCACCCAGCTTCCGTATGCACTCTGTGCTTAACTTGAGCTTTTTCTCTGCGAAGGTGATGGAAGGGCGGCGGACACTATCGAAAAACTCTGTGCGCGTTATTTCGAACCCGCGCAAGTCAAAGTCGCCGGCTTCCACCGGAATCTTGATTTCAGGGGGCGCTTGCGGTTCTGTTTGTTGCTCATCTTCTGGAGCGGTATAAACGCTGTTTGCGGCTTCGAAGTAGTTTATTTCCTTGAAGCCAGCCCAACGGGGGTTAATCACAACAAAACCTTTTAATATGCCGCTGTCAATTACACGGAGTTCTGGCAGGAAGGATTTATTTCTGTATTTGGCATTATCCAGCATACGCTGAACCGCGATAAAATCATCCCTTGAAACGATGGCTTCGTGGTGTTTATGATATCTGCTTTGTGGACGGTCTCCGCGATTTTTAACGGATTTATGATCACGATAATTTGGCGTGAAAGTTTTCCTTGTAAGGACATCGCCGCAGTGTCGCTCGTTCCGTAGGATTTGAACTACGCCGCTTGAGGTCCATTTGTTTACATTTCCCAGATATGACTTTCTTCCGAGCGCGTTCAAAGTATCTGCAATTTGCTGCGTTGAATAACCGTAAAGATACATATAGAACGTGAGTTTTACGGTGGGCGCTTCTTCTGGGTTGATGATTAAATTTCCATCTTCATCGTGCGTATATCCGAGCAGCTTCGGGGTAAGAGGAATGCCGTGGTCTAAGCGCATACGCAAAGAGGTTTCCATACTGCGGCTGCGGGTATGTGATTCTTCTTCTGCCATAGTAGCTTGGAAGGACAGCGCCATTTGGGAATCGTCATTCAAAGAGAAGATGCATTCGGACTCAAAGAAAACACCGACAGGAGGCTTTAATTCAGCAAGGTCGCGCGTAAGCCCGATACAGTCAACTACGTTTCTGGCAAAACGTGAAACGCTCTTTGTAATTATAAGATCAGCTTTGCCGGCTTTGCAGTCAGCAATCATTTCATTGAAGTTGTCGCGGTGTAAGCGGGAGGTTCCACTTATGCCTTCGTCCGCGTAAATTTTTATAAGTGTCCAATGCGGATGCTTCTGCACAAACTCTTCATAATATTGCCTTTGCAATTCGAAGGAAGTGGTCTGACGGACATCATCAGTAGAAACGCGGACATAAATAACCACCCGCATAGGCGTGTCATTGTCGTAATAATCGACTCTTTTCCGCGCGGGTGTGAATTCGTAGTTATCTTCATCAATTTCAAAGCGCATACGCTTACGCGCTTTTGCTTTTTCACGTTGCCGGCTTTCACGGCGTTCTTCATCAATCATTGGGGGTTCCTTTATCGCTTATATATTCCGGAGCGGTATCTTCGGGTAAAACTTTCCAATCCGGGGACGGAAGGAAGAAAGTGTCTTTTATGTCATTTTGGTAATAGGAAGCCAGGGTGAAAATATCCTCCGAAATAAAGTAAATCCCAATAGGAGGAGTGTGTGTCGCAAGCAGCCTGGCGCATAATGTAACCTCATGCATTTTCTTGGAAACGTTCGAAACTTTTTGCGTAATAATCAAATCAATCTTGCCTTCCATTGCTTCATTCAAGAGTCGACTCCATTCGGGTGCAGATTCCATATTGGGAGCAGTTGCGCCTTCGTCAATATAAAAATCAACGAGAGTCCAATTCGGGCAAAGGTTGATTGTGTCCTGGAACTGTTTCTTATGATATGCGAGATAATCTTCATACCGGGTTTGATTGAAGTATCGAATATAAACGCCAACTTTGAAAGACGTTGCGGGGTTAGGAAATTCATGTCGAATACTGTGAAGCCAATTTTTGTGGTCTGCAACTTTCTGAGCGTGTTCCGAGCTGTTGCCGAAAATCGAAAGTTGCTGGGGGGCGTTTGCTATTTCCTGAAACTTATTTATAATGTCAATTTCGTTTGGCATAAAAAACCTCAAGCATAATTATGTGAAAATTATAGAGCCAAGCGCCGAAAAAAGGAATAAACCAGCGGTTAAGTAAATAACCACTGGTTTATGAAAAAGGAACTTTTTTTGAAATTAATAAAAAAAGAGTGGAGCTGTCTCCACCCATTCTTGTTAATCGTCTTTGTTAGTTCGCATTGATGTCTTGATTTCCTGAATTATTTTTAGGAGCGATTCAAGTTCCGCGGCGCTGCAATCTTTGAATATTTTTGAGAACTCACCTTGATAAATCGAATTGACGGAAGGAACATTCGGACGAAGGATTTCATCTGCCGACACTCGGATTACTTCAATTATTTTGCAGAAGGTGAGAATGCTCAGTTGCTTCTTGCCACATTCTATATCAGAAAGGTGGGAAGCGTTGATGTTTGCGGAATAAGCAACATCTGCTTGCGTTAGTCCCGCGGCTTGCCTTGCTTCTCGGAGACGGTTCCCGATTTCTTTTAGTTTTTTTGATTCGATGTTATCTTCCACGGGCGCACCTCCTTCGGCTATAGCTTATATTTTTATCTAATTTTATCATCCATAGCCGAAATTATAAATCGGCTATGGGCGATTTTTTTGGCTATGGCATATAATTGAGTTGACTTTTTTTGGAGGAAAAACGAAAGATGGCACTCAATTACATTTTACTTGGCAAGCGTGTGAGAGACCTTCGCATCAAGCGTAGGATGTCCCAGGCAGAACTTTCAGAGCTTATTGAAAAGTCCCCGCCTTATGTCAGCTACATAGAGAGCGGGATTAAAAGTCCAAGCCTCGATACACTTATTTTGCTTGCAAATGCACTGGGCGTTACTGCTGATATGCTTTTGGCAGAGAGCTTGGATAACCACCTGTTGGTGGATGTGGGGGAATATGCAGAATTGCTCAATGACTGTTCCCCGTATGAACGAAGAGTTTTGATTGAAAACGCGCGGGCGTTGAAAAAGACGATGCGTGAATATCACTTCCTGTCAAAGCGTAGGAACCAATAAATATATTTTACAATCCCGAACAGAGGTGCGCAATAGACCGACAGTTATGAAGATGACTGCCGGTTAAAACGCTGCTTTTTTACATTTTTGCGATTTTCGATTACATTTTCCGTTGAGCCGGCTTTTTACGTTTTTATTATGGTATAATTTCGCCGGAATTATAGCAGTCTTGGAAAGGGAACGCTGAAATGGAAAATGTGACATTGGAAGATATTCTGCAAAGGCACTTTAATTTGAAGGGGAACCTTTATTTAAAAAAACCTGAAGTTGTGGGATATGTTGGTGGAAACCGCAGCCGGGGTGATTTCGATGCGCCATCGCCGGAATATAGATATTTTACGAAGGTGGGGCTTAATGCATACGCCCGGTTCACTGATTGCCTGTTCGATTTATCAAAGCACGTTTCAATGCATATGAACGATGAACTTGGTAAAGAAATAGGCAGGCTCGTTGATATTTTTGACGATTATGAATATTGCTCGGAATAGGTGATGGTTATGCAAAGATATAAGAAAGAACCCTGGTATTCGTTTGAGCTGGACGATTATTCAGCGCCAAGCTGCACTTCGTTTACAAAACTCTTCTTCGGCACAGTTGAAGATTTTCGGCAATTATTGAATGGAATTCCAAATGGAGAGATGGACGAATTAAAATCCACCTTTGAGCATTTTGCGGCGGGGGAACGAAGAATAACTCATTATGCCGGATTCATTAAAACTCGATTTGCAATTCCGGTTCAGGTTCTGGGCGAGAAATTTTTTGAACTAAACGATGTGAATTATCTATACGAAAACTCGTATGGGTTCTATTATAAAGTTCGATTTTCGCGTGCAGCCGGAACAGCCTACTTGATTAAAAGGAATAAGGTTTATTACTTGGCATATCGCGTTAAAATCGAAAACCCGGAATATTGTGACACACTAAATCAAGCCGAAAAGTGGTATTCATTGGGTGATATGATTTGGGGGCATCCGGGGGTATTAAAAATAGAGAACAGCTCAATGGAAAACACTCTCGCCTTAATCGAGTCGAGTTATGAAAATGTGCAAGTGGCAAGAGCAAGGTTTGACGAGCTGTCCTTGTGTGATTGGTCATCATTTTTTGAAGAGGTATTTGGTGATGGTTGATAAACAAGAAGAAACAAAAAACTATCCGACAGTGCTTGAATTAGACGGGATTTTTTATCGAGTTTGTCGAGATGGGAAATGGCAAAATAGATGCTTTTCGGACCTAACTAAAATAGAACAAGAAGCGTTCATGTCCACACTCTCTCCGGAAGGATTGAAGAGAATTTGTCTCGTTTTGTCTGAGAGCTTAAGAACGATTGCTTCGGTGGCACTGAGTCTTGAAATGCAGGTAGAAATCAATAAAGGTTTGGAACAGGCGAAAGCCGGAAACCTTATCACGGCAGAGGAGTCCTTTGTCGAATTTAAAAAGAAGTATGGTCTATGAAAAAGAGAGTTAAAGGACATTTATATTTTATTCACGATTTTAAGCGGTGCAGCGATGGGAACTATCGGTATGTAGGAACGGACGATGGAACACTGTTTTCCGCTTCTTATGGAAGAACGAAACTCTACGCTTCGGAACTTCCGGAGTGGTTTGTATATGGGCGATATTATAAACGATTTGGGTATATTTCAACCAAGGGCATAAAGGCTTTGAAATACAAACCCAACTGGCACACAAATCACTTCTTGAAAGATGACCGGTTGATGGTTTCGTATGATAAAACTGAGTGTGAACTGGGAGATGACTGGGACCATACGACCTGGGTTTGGGGTTTGGAAATTTTGGATGTTCTAAAGGGCGCACAAATTTACTCGAATTACGACATTACCCCCATAATATGTCAACTTAAAAAGAAAATTGAGTGGCTTCGGAAGGCTCATCCTGATGAGTATAGTGAGGAACAGTGGCACTTTGATTTAGATAAGTGGAAGCAAGAACCCTTTAAAAACGGATTGCCACCGAGATATGTTGCAGTTTCCATAAATCCCTGCCCGGAAAATGAGGGGAAAGAAACGTTGTATGGCAGCGAAGAAGAGATAAAGAAATTTATAGAAAGTTTACCAAATAATAATGGCAAGCTGATGAATGAAACCATTCGAGAAATTCGGTACATAAAAAAGTCATTTGACTACATGGAAGGCTTTGAATTAAAATGTATCAATTCCCAGGGTGAGCCATACGAATTGAACTTTTATTCTGCTTTGCTTTCACAAATCCTGTTGCGAGACGGAGACAAATTTGAGTTATGTGCTTCGGGTGAAATTATTCGGTTTAAGTATCGCAAGAAAGGCTGTCAAGTCTGGGCAGAATCATCTGATTTGAACACAAATCTTATTGTTGAAAAAACGAACTCAGAAGGGACGGGCTTTAAGACCAGAGCGTTTATTAGGGTAAAAACCTATGACTCTGCAAAGGAGGCGGTTTCCGAGATGTGGAATTTAATTCTCTCAATGGAGACAGTGGTGAAGTATATTTTTGGAGCTATTCCGACTACGCCGCGGTTAATTTCTGACTCGCTTGTGGGGGTGCAGCAGGAGGACTTCAGCGAAGAAGAAGCAAGGAAAGAAAGGTTAAAGAAAAATGAGGGGTAAAGAGGCAATCGAAGAAAACAAAACGCTCATTGAAGAGTTTCCTTTTCTGCTGCCCAGAAACCGGTGGACAGACAAAGTGCCTGATGATTTCGACTTCTCGTACACAGAGCTGGACAATATGCCCGATGGTTGGCGTACTGCTTTTGGGTTGCAGATGTGCAGAGAGTTAAAAGAATTCTTGGAAAAGGCGGGTGCTTTGACTGACTATCGAATAACCGACATAAAGGAAAAGTACGGAACTCTTCGGTGGTACGAAAACGGAGTCCCGGTCAAAGCAAAAAAAGAGTACCTTGCTTGGCAATCTAAATATTGGGAGCTTTCCCAACGAACCTGCATAAAGTGCGGGGCAAAGGCAACTAAAACTTCCGTAGGTTACATCGCGCCGTTTTGCACCGAGTGCGCCAGGGAGATGCCTTCTGTAAACTTTGAGGAATTGAAAAATAAAAGAAGGAAAAAATGACTACTTTTGAACCCGAAAAAAGGGACATAATTGACGAGTTGAATAAACTTGCACTTCGGGCTAATTGGGGGACAGTTGACCGGATAGACGGGAAACCAAAATCGGTGGTTATAATTCAAAAAGCCATTGAAGAAATCGTGCAGTTAAGAAAGCAGACTGAAGGAAAAAAGAATGAAATATTATGTGGTTGCCGATGTCCATGGATTCTATGACTTGATGATTAAGGCACTAAATGAAAAGGGATATTTTGAAGATAAGGAACCGCACAAACTCGTGATTTGTGGGGACCTTTTTGACAGGGGGTCGCAAGCAAAAGAGATGGAAAAATTCGTAGTTGATTTGCTTGAAAAAGACGAAATAATTTTAATCCGTGGAAATCACGAAGACCTGATGCTTGACCTGGTAAACCGGCTGGATGAGTTTGTTGAGATGGGCATTGAACATACGCATCATTATCGGAACCGGACAGTTAGAACCCTTATGGACTTGACTGAATGTAGTCTCGGTAGAATTAAGCAGCAGCCCGGAGTGATTGCAGACCGGATGAGAAAAACACCTTTCCTGCAGAAGATAATCCCTGCAATGAAGGATTATTTTGAAATCGAGCATTTTATATTCGTCCACGGGTGGATTCCGTGTCACGCCAGCGGGTATGGCGGTGAAGCCGACTGGTTTAACTATCTGGAAAATTGGAGAGAAATGCCCAAGAGCGACTGGATGCTTGCACGCTGGTATAATGGAATGCTGGCTGCTTTTCAGGGTTGTATTGAACCTGGGAAAACAATTGTCTGCGGACACTGGCACTGCTCATTCGGGCATACTTATTTAGAGAAAAAAGAAATAAAGCCCCTCAAAGACGGAGAGCTTTCGCCTCAGAAGGTCTTTGAAGATTTCACTCCGTACTACGGGGAAGGCGTTATTGCCATAGACGCTTGTACAGCTTTGAGCAAGGTTGTGAACTGCATTGTTATTGAAGATGAAGAAAAAAGAGCCTGATGAACGGCTCTCAGAATTAGCTTTTCATATTAAAGAAACAGGTTGCACGGCGGTTTCGCTTTACGCGCCGGAAATTGGGGCTGTGTGCCTTAGATTTGCAAACGGCGAACAGGTGAGCGAATCTGAACTTGTGCGCCTGTTAGACGGCGTATTGGGCTTTTGTTTTGAAGAAGAAATGGTAGAGCTTTTCCGGAAGCTCTGTCGTGCTGCTCTGCGGCAACATCCGCGGGTTATAAATGAATATGTCTTAACTTTTCGGGACCTTTGGGACGAAGAGAATTGAGACGAAATGTATTTGAACGGTGATGGACGATTTTGAACGGTCAGTAATTTTTGTATCAAAATCTCTCATCTTTCACATTCGCCGAAAGCGGCAGATAAAGGAGCGCGTAAGCGTTCTTTTTCTTTTTGCGCATAAGCGGCGGCACGTCGAAATTCGTACGAGCCTAAGCCGAAAATTATTATTGCGAACAAGCATTATAACGGCGACAATCTCATAACATAAATAGGTACGTTATCGTCAGTCGCAAAGCTTCGGTGTAAAAAACGAAGCTAAGACATAAAATATATAACGGGGATTGCCATGTATCAAATAAACATTAAAGTCAACCAAGAAAGAGCATTTTGGATATATGCGCTTAACAAGCTCATATGCGGGCGCGTGCGCGCGGCGGGAGGCATTGCCGTCGTTGCCGAAATGGACGGGCAAGTGAATCTGGCGCTGGCTTGCGAAACGCCGGGTCGGGAACTTCTCGACGAGACGGTGACGGACGGCATAGTCGAGCTTTTGGAGACTATAGGCAAGATGTGTTATATAGACGGAAAGCTCGCTCATCTCAAAATCAACAAATCGACTTACAGATTGTTGTTGCACACGCTTGTGGCGTTCGACAGAGAATGCGAACGCGAGCTTCTCGCCGGCGTCGTTAGCATATCGCCGTCCGTGAGCCTCGACGGCATATACGATTTCAGACTCGAGGAGCTCAAGTCGAGGTGGGACGAAATATGCCTGCTTATTACGGGCAACGCTTCGTTTTTGTATGACGAGATGACTTTAAACGAGCTTTTGCGCTTTCTCGTAAGCGCGATAAATCCCAAGATAATGAAGCTCGAGCTTTTCCGTACGGGCGACGAGTTTTTGCTTAAAGGCGTGCACAACAATTCCGAATTCAAACTCACGACCAAAGGCGGAGAAAATCTAATGCTTTATCTCATAGACCTCGCGCCGATAGAGCTTGAAATTTGCGGTGAGCTTCCCGACAGTAAGCTCTATTGTCGTTTGGTGGAGGTTTTTGACGCCAAAATCAAAAACGAATCCAAAAGCACTGTGACAAGTTGATGAAAAAAAATCTTTTCGGTTGTATTTGCTTGCTAAAACCCGACGATTATGTTAGAATAAAGGCAATCAAATCAAACGGAGAATAAATAATGAATTTTACAAATTTCTTATCGGCAATCACAGGCGACACCATATTCATGATAGTGCTCGTCGTTGTCGTGTTGCTGTTCCTCATTGTTTTTCCGATGTTTACCAACAAACGTCGTCAGAAGCAAGTGGAAAAATTGCAGGAGGGCGTCGTCGTCGGCGCCGAGATAAAGACGGTCGGGGGTATAGTCGGTACTATAATTGCCATTCGCGAGAAATCTCCCGTTGACAAGGAGATAGTCATAGAGACGGGCGTAGGAGACAACAAGTCGACGATGGTGCTCGATATGCAGGCTGTATATCAGGTGCTCACGCCCGCAGTCAAATCGGCTGTAACCGAAACCGCACCCGTAAGCGCCGTCGAAGAGAGGGCGGAGGACAAGCCCGCCGCGGAGAGCGAAACCGAAAACGTCGATCTCTTTGCTCCGGTAAACACTGTGCCCGAGCAAGAGCCGAGCGCTGCCGTCGAGGAGCCTGCGGCAAAGGTCGAAGAGAAAATCGCGACGGTCGAGCCGAGCGAACCGAAGGCGGAAGAAACCATTGCAGAGACGAAAAAAGCGGCAGTCACGCCGTCGGCAAACTCGTCCAAAAAGAGCGGGACGAGAAAGACGGGTGCGTCTTCGAAAAAGTAATTCGTATATTATCATAACGCAGAAAACCTTCGCATATCATATAGCAAGATAAGCGGAGGTTTTTTTATGGAAAACGAAATAAAAGTAAAAAAGAAAAGTGCCGTGTTCGAAGTGATCAAAGCCGTCATAATAGCGATCATCATATCACTTGTCGGCGTACTGCTTGCCGCACTCGTGATCAAGCTGTTCAACCTTTCTTCGACGGCTATTCCCATCATAAACCAAGTGATAAAAAGCATAAGCGTGCTTGTTGCCTGTCTCATTGCCTTTAAAACTCCTCACGGAAGTTGGGTAAAGGGCATTATCGCAGGACTGTTTTATACGGTGCTTGCCTATGTGATTTTTTCGCTGCTGAACGGAAAATTCACGATTGACATCGGTATTCTGAACGATGTCGCCGTCGGCGTCGTAAGCGGCTTTTTGAGCGGTATAATCGCGTCGAATATCAGAAAGTAACAGGCTGTATCAAAAACGTCCGTAAATCACTTGATTTTTCTCGTGTTCTATAGTATAATCGGATAGATGATTAACATTTACGGAGGTCAACTGAAATGAAACATATCAAGACGATAGTGAAATCCACGCTCGACAGAAGTTGCGGTACGGGTTGCGGAGAGTGTCAGACGAGTTGCCAGTCTGCTTGCAAGACGAGCTGCACGGTGGGCAATCAGTCGTGCGAGCGTAAGACTGTCAAGGTCAATAAGCCCGAAAGAGAACAGATAGAGGGATAACGTAGATCGGAAAGATTTACACGGTATACAAATGGTACATACTTTCGGATGTATCGGGCGCAATTTCATGCTCGACGTGGAAAGCGGCTCGCTGTACGAAATAGACGAACTTACAAGACTTGCAGTCGAAAAAAGAATAGCTCCCGAAAAGATTTCGGCGGGAGCTTTTTCGCGTTATTCGGGCGAAGAACTCGCTGCCGTGGAAAGCGAAATAGACGAGCTTGTGAAAGAGGGAGTGCTTTTTACTCCCGCGCACGAGTACGGCAAGCCTGTTTATACGGGCGTCATAAAGGCGATGTGTCTCAATGTTTCGCACAATTGCAATCTTAATTGCGAGTATTGCTTTGCGGACGGCGGAACATACACGAAGGAACGCAAAAATATGCCGCTCGACGTCGCTCTCAAAGCCATAGATTTTCTCGTCGAGCACAGCGGAAAACGCCGCAATCTCGAGGTCGATTTCTTCGGAGGAGAGCCGCTTCTGAATTTCGACGTAGTCAAAAAGACCGTGGCTTATGCCCGTTCCATAGAAAAGAGCGCGGGCAAGAACTTCCGTTTTACGATTACCACAAACGCCGTGCTGTTAAACGACGATGTGACGGAGTTTTGCAACAAGGAAATGTACAACGTCGTCGTCAGTATAGACGGGCGAAAAGATGTGCATAATTGCGTGAGAAAGACCGTGGGCGGCAAGGACTCGTTTGATGTCGTTCTTAAAAACGCACTGCGTTTTCGGGAGAAGCGCGGTGACAGGCAGTACTATATCCGCGGAACATACACTGCGCTTAACACCGATTTTGCCGCCGACGTTTTGTTTTTAAACGACGCGGGATTCGATTGTATTTCGGTCGAACCGGTAGTTCTTCCCGAAAGTAATCGGTTGGCTCTCCGTCCCGAGTATGCGGAAACGCTTATAAAGCAATACGACATTCTTGCGGACGAATATATGCGCAGGCGCGGTACGGAAAAGGAATTTTTGTTTTTCCACTTCATGCTTAATCTGAACGAAGGTCCGTGCGAGGCTAAGCGTCTCACCGGGTGCGGAGCGGGTTGCGAATACGTTGCGGTCAGCCCCGACGGCAATATTTATCCTTGCCACCAGTTCGACGGCAACGACGATTTCATAATCGGCAACGTCGTGAGCGGACGTTTCGACGACGAGATTCCCAAGCGGTTTGCCGCCTGTAACGTGACGACGAAAGAGGAATGTACGAATTGCTGGGCGAAATATTATTGCAGCGGCGGTTGCAACGCCAACGCCTACAACTTCAACGGCGACATAAACAAGCCGTACAAGGGTGCGTGCGAGCTCATGAGAAAGCGTGTCGAATGTGCTTTGGCGGTAAACGCGGTCGAGGCGTCGGAAAAATAGCGTGTTTCAAAGCGCGATTTCGTAAGGCGGGTTATTTTGCCCGCAAAGCAAACTTTCCGCAATTTACTGCCGATATTCGTTTGACGAAATCGTTTCTTTGATATATAATAAACAGGTAATGCTTACAGGAGGCTTTCAGATGAAGAAAAAATCGTCAATAGTCAAATTGTCTATCATTGGCGTTGTTCTTATTATCGGCATCGTTTTATCCTTCTGTTCTTTCGATATCGGTCTTACGACTTACAAATCTTTTGCAAGCTCGATAAGTTTGGGACTCGATTTAAAAGGCGGCGTTTACGCGGTCTATGAGGCGGTGGACGACAACACCGAAAATCTTGACGAGAGAATGGAAGGCACGAGAACCATGCTTCTCAATCTGTTGGTTCAAAAGGGATATACGGAAGCTACGATTGTCAAGGAGGGCACGACGCGTTTGCGTGTCGAAGTTCCCGACGTAGACAATCCGAGCGAGATATTCGACATAATCGGCAAGCCCGCGTCTATACGCTTTGTGCTCGATTCGTCGAACGAGCAGGTTATCACGGGTGAACATATTATCAGTGCGGAAGCGGGATATACGACGCAGGACGGCTATGTCGTTCAGCTTTCGCTCAATTCGGAAGGTGCGGACAAGTTCTACGAGGCTACGTCCAATCACGTGAACGAGTATATGTCGATTTACGTACAGGTGCAGGGCGAAGAGGAACAGCGCATATCTCAGGCTACGATATCCACGGCTATCGCGGGCGGCAGAGCCGTAATAAACGGCATGGGCAGCTACGAGGCGGCAAAGAACCTCGCCGATCAGATCATGAGCGGTACGTTCGAGGTGCGCCTTGCGCTTATGGACAGCTCCACGGTGTCGGCTACGCTCGGAGAGCAAGCTCTTTTCTACGGTCTCCTTGCAGGTATAATAGGCTTGGCTCTCGTAATAATCTTTTTGTGCGTATTCTATCGATTGCTCGGTGTGACGGCTTCGATAAGCCTTATGATATACGGCGTACTCATGTTGTTCTTCTTGGCGGTGCTTCCGGGCGTACAGCTCACTCTTCCCGGTATTGCGGGTATAATCCTCAGCCTCGGTATGGCTGTGGACGCAAACGTCGTCATCTACGAAAGAATGAAGTTCGAGTATAAGAACGGTAAATCGATCATGGCGTCGTCCTATGCGGGCTTCCGCAGAGCGACAATGGCGATTATAGACAGTAACGTCACGACGATCATTGCGGGCATAATGTTGTTTATATTCGGTACGGGCTCGATAAGAGGCTTTGCGATTACGCTTCTGCTCGGTATAGTGCTTTCGTTGTTCACTTCAATGTTAGTATCGCGTTTCCTCGTAAGGTGTTTCGTCAACATCAACAGCACGAATCCCAAGCTTTACGGCTTCAAGCGCGGTAAGGGCTTCGAAAACGTAGACGCCGACAAGACCGACGTAGCCGTTCAGCGCAAGATGGACGAGGAAGAGGCGCTTAAAGAAGAAAAGAAACGCGCAAAGAAAAACAAAGACAAGAACGCAGGAGGATTAGCAAATGAAAATATCTAATCTTCTCGAGAAAGATTTTCACCTTGTCGAGAAGAAAAAAATATTCTTCTTGATACCTGTTGCGATCGTCGTCGTAACCGCAATATTTATGCTCGTTTACGGTTTGGTTCTCGGTTCGCCCGTAAATCTCGGCATCGACTTCACAGGCGGCTATTCGATCGACATAACACTCGGTACAAAGCTCACCGACGATAACAGAGCGGTGTACGAGAGACAGATAAACGAAATTTTCGAGGATCTTTCCGACGAAAACGGCGAGAGCTACGGGCTTAAGGTTTCGTCGATACAGCTTCAGGGCGAGGCGGAAAGCGCGTCTTTACACGTACTTTACAATGCGGCGGGAGACGAACGTCTCATGGACGAAGTGATAAATCCCGCGCTTCAGCAAAAGATTCAGGCGGCTATTTTCAAGATAGTTCCCTCGGTTGCTCACGAGTCTGTTTCGGGCGGAGGAAGCAAAATCGTCCTTTCTTACAATTTCTCACTTGCCGTAGATTCGACGTTTACGGATGTGCAAAAAGCCATTCGCGGCGCTCTCGACGGAACTGCCGTCGATTCCATAGAGCGCTCGGAAGACGCGCGCACGGTCACGGTTGTCACAAGTTCGCCAGTGACGGACGAGATAGTATCCAAAGTAGTGGAAGCGGCGACCATAGACGACAGATTTTCTGGACTCGTTTCTCCCGGCAATACGACAAGCGCGTCGTTCTCTGCGGAACTGCTGTGGAGCGCACTTGCAGCTATCCTTGCCTCCGTCGTGCTCATGCTCGTGTACATTGCTTTCCGTTTCGAGCTCACGAGCGGTCTGTCCGCTATCATAGCGCTGTTCCATGACATACTCATAATGTTCTGCTTTATGGTAATATTCCATATCGAGATCAACAGTACGTTCATAGCGGCATTGATAACCATACTCGGTTACTCGATCAACAACACGATAATAATTTTCGACAGAGTGCGCGAAAACAATAAATCGATGTACGCTTCGGGTTCGTCCGCTACGTTCATTGCAAACAAGTCGGTATCCGAAACGCTCATGCGTTCGATAAACACTGCTCTTACCACGTTGCTTACGATAGGTATGGTGGCAATTCTCGGCGTGCGCGACATCAAAATTTTCGCATTGCCTATCATTATCGGACTTCTTGCGGGCACGTATTCTTCGATTTGCATTTCGCCTGCGATTTGGGCAAGCTGGAAGGACAGAAAAAAGAAAGACAAGCCGTCCGAACCTAAAAAGGAACTCAAGAAGGCTGCGACGGTATAGTCCGAAAAATAAACGAAATCAAATAAGCCTTCGGCAAAAAGAAGGCTTATTTTTATAGAGAGGTTTAGAGGAACGTAGCATGAACGTCACGCTGAAAAGACGCAGTAACAGAGAGATTGCCGCGACGGAAATAAAGGCGCTTTCGGATAAGCTGTCTTTGCACCCGAAAATAGTCGAGGTGCTTATTTCCCGCGGGATCGACAGTGAAGACGGCATAAGAAAATTTCTCGAACCCGATCTTGACGGCTTTTACGATCCCATGACTATGAAAGGAATGAAAGAGGCGACCGAGCGTTTGGAAGCGGCAATCGAGGGTGACGAAACTGTCGTCGTCTACGGCGACTACGATGCCGACGGAATATGCGCCTCCGCAATATTGTCGCTTTATTTACGTTCCCGCGGTCTCGACGTATATACGCATATTCCAAACAGAATGGGAGACGGATACGGGCTCAGCGTATCGTCGCTCGAAAAAATTATCGAGGCGGTATGTCCCGATCTCATACTTACCTGCGACTGCGGCATTTCGGGATATGCGGAGGTCGAGTACGCATACGAGCTCGGCGTAGACATGATAGTGACCGATCATCACGAAGTCGCCGAAAAGATTCCCGAATGTATTGTCGTAAACCCCAAGCAAAGCAACTGCGCCTATCCGTGCAAGTATCTTTGCGGCGCAGGCGTTGCTCTCAAGCTTGTCGAAGCTATGGGCGGACGAGAGGTGATGAGCGAATATCTCGATCTTGCTTGCGTGGCGACGATAGCCGATCTTGTTCCGCTTCTCGACGAGAACAGACTTATCGTGCAGCTCGGGCTTAAGGCTTTGGCTGTCGGAAAGAACATGGGGCTTATGCGCCTTTTGCAGAGTCAAGGTCTCGGCAAAGGAATTACAAGCTCGGACATAGCGTTTAAAATCGCGCCTCGAATAAACGCGGCAGGACGTATCGGCGATGCCTATCGCGCTTTCGAAATGCTCATAAGCGACGACGTCGGGGTCATTGACAGAATAATCGACGAGATAAACGACGCCAACGGAAAGCGAAAACTTGCCTGCGACAAGTTCTACGACGAAGCTATAGAGGATCTGAAGTATGAGGATCTTGTCCATTCTCGCTGTATAGTGCTCAGTCATCCGGAATGGGAAAAGGGCATAACGGGAATAGTTGCTGCTCGTCTTACGGGTGATTTCAGGCGGCCGTCGTTCATAATGGTTCCTTCGGGAGACGGTTATTTTAAGGGCACCTGTCGCAGTATAGAGGGCATAAATATTTATGAGGCGTTGTCTTCCGTTTCCGATCTTCTCGTCGAATTCGGCGGTCACAGTCAAGCGGCGGGCTTTTCCATAGAAGAAAAAAATCTTTCGGAGTTCAAACGCCGCATAAGCGAATATCTTTCCGCTTTCGACGTGAGTCTGTTTTTGCCGAGTTGCGTGTACGACGTGGAGATGGAACCCGAGGACATAGACCTTTCGTTTATAAAGGAGCTCGATAAACTCGAGCCCACGGGAAACAGCTTTACCCGCCCTCTGTTCAAAATTTCGGCGTCCGATCTTTCGGTTGCGCTATGTAAAAGCAACATCAATCATACTACTATAACGACGAAAAGCGGTTTGCAGATCTTCGCGTTCAATTTTTATAACCGTCTCCATTACGCCATGGGCGAGGGCGCCAAAGATATGATAGTCGAATTGCAGGTAAACTCTTTCGGCGGCAGAGAATATCCTCGCGGAGTATTGCGGGAAATTGCACCCGACAATCTCTATATAAACGATGAGACCGCTCGTTCGGTATATGTGAATTATACGGAATTTTCGGCTGACTGCGATGACGCGAAATATACGCAGTACGATAAAGCGTCGCTTTCGGAAATCGTCGGAAAATCTCCGTTCGGAACGCTCGTCGTCGCGTTCGACAGGCAAAATTACGACGAATTCGTGTCTCATTGCGGCGCGGACGCGGCGGTTGTTTTCGATTATATGTTTTCGTCCGCAAAAAACAACTATACGCGTCTTATCGTCGCCCCCGATTTCAAATCGGAGATTATGCTTTCGGCGTACGACAAAATAGTCTTTTTGGACAAGCCCGTTACCGACGGACTGATTGCATATCTGAATAAGAATACAAAAGCAGAAATATTCGTCCCTAAAGACGAGGGCAGAGCGCGTTTTGTCAAAGGTCTCGACGTTTCGCGGCTTACTCTCGGAAAGTATTACGATTACATTCGCAAAAACCCCGACATATCCGCATCGAATATATATTCTTATATGAAGAGCTTGAAAAACAGAGAGCCCGAAATCGATTTGCCCGAACTTACGCTTGCGATACGCGCGTTTTCCGAGTTGGGGCTCATACGCGAAGAAAGCGGAAAATATCGTCTTTCCATAGTCAAGGGCGAGAAGCGGGAGCTTTCCGAGTCTAATGTTTTGCAACAGGTTGAGCGAGTCGGTCGGCAAGTATGATTAAGCTTCGTGAAAAATATATGACCGTCTTTTCCGAGCAGCAGTCCAAGCTCCTCGACAGAGTTTATGCGTATGCGGAGCGTATGCACGAGGGGCAAAAGCGCGACAGCGGCGAGCCCTACATCGTTCATCCCGCGGCGGTCGCGGAAATACTGCTCGATTTGGGACTCGATTGCTCGACCGTAGCCGCGGCTCTTTTGCACGACTGCATAGAAGACACCGCCGCCACCGAAGCGGAAATAAGAGAACTTTTCGGATCAAAGATCGCCGAGCTCGTCCTCGGCGTGACCAAGCTCGACAAAATAACTTTCAAATCGAAGGAAGAAGAACAGGCGGAGAACTTCCGCAGAATGTTTTTTGCTATGGCAAAAGACATACGAGTCATTCTCATAAAGCTTGCGGACAGACTGCACAATATGCGTACGATAGAAAGCATATCTTTCGAGCGTCAGCAGGCGATAGCCAAGGAAACACTCGAAATATACGCGCCGCTTGCTTCGCGTTTGGGACTAAGCTATTTTAAGTGTGAGCTCGAGGATCTGTGCCTGAAAGTATTGCATCCCGAAGTTTACGATAAGCTCGTAAGCGAGGTGTCGTTGAAGCGTGCCGAGCGTACCGAGCTCGTCGCGCATATCTGTTCGCAGCTTTCTCAAATGCTCGAGGATCTGCACATAAAAGGCGAGGTCAGCGGAAGACCCAAGCATTTCTACAGCATCTACAGAAAGATGATGAAGGACAATAAGACGTTCGATCAGATTTTCGATCTGACGGCGGTGAGAGTAATCGTCGAATCCGTTCGCGATTGTTACGAAGTCCTCGGCATGATCCACACCAAGTGGAAGCCTCTTCCGGGACGGTTTAAGGATTATATAGCCGTTCCCAAGCCGAACAATTATCGTTCGCTTCATACTACGGTCATAACGTCTCTCGGTATGCCGTTCGAAATACAGATTCGCACTTACGAAATGCATAGGATCGCCGAGTACGGCATCGCCGCGCATTGGAAGTATAAAGAAAATCGCGCGTCAAACAGCGATCTCGACGACAAGTTGCAGTGGCTTCGCGGCGTAATGGACGTGCAGAGCGAGGCGGCGACTCCGCAAGAATTTTACGAATCTCTGAAGCTCGATTTGTACAGCGAGCAGGTGTTTATTTTTACGCCGAAGGGCGATGTGCTTGCGCTTCCCGAGGGAGCTACGCCCGTTGACTTTGCTTACTGCGTGCACAGCGCTGTCGGCAATAAGTGCGTGGGCGCAAAGATAAACGGAAAAATCGTTCCGCTCGAAACCAAATTGCAAATGGGCGACTATGTGGAGATCATCACTTCAAATGTCTCCAAGGGACCGAGCAGAGACTGGTTGCGCTTTGTCAAGAGCGCGCAGGCAAAGACCAAGATAAAGGCATTCTTTAAAAAGGAGCTCAAAGAGGATAATATAAAGAAGGGCAAGGAAATGCTCGAGCGCGAAGCCAAAAACCGCGGCTACTCGCTTTCTGCCCTGATGATTCCCAAATGGCTCGACGTGATAATGCAGAGATACTCGATCTCGTCGGTTGACGATCTGTATGCGTCCGTGGGCTACGGCGGATTTACAGTCAATCAAATACTTTTGAAGCTCATCGACTTCTATAAAAAAGAAGAAGATTCCAATAAGGATTTTACGAAAGTAAGCACTCAGTCGCACAGGGCGGACGGGCAGGGCATTGTCGTGAACGGGCACAGCGATCTTCTCGTCAGACTTGCAAGGTGTTGCAATCCCGTGCCGGGCGACGACATCGTGGGTTTTATTTCAAGAGGCAGAGGCGTCGCCATTCACAGAAAGAGCTGTCCCAATCTCAAGAATACGGAGCAGTTTCGTCTCATCGAAGCGCATTGGGAAAATGTGTCGACATCGGCGTTTGTCGTCACATTGCAGATACACGCAACGAATACAAGCGGTCTGCTTGCCAAGCTCACGTCCATGCTGTCGGAAATGAAACTTTCCATAGACAGTTTAAACGCGCGCATCGATAAAAATCATAAGGCAGTCATAGATATGGGCGTAAAGGTATATCGCATAAGCGACATAGACGCTATAATACGCAAAGTGCAGACCATGCCCGAAGTGGAGAGCGTATTCAGGAGTACGGGAGCATGAACGACATATTCCGAATCACGGGCGGAGCATTTTCCGCAAATACCTACATTTTGACCGACGGAGACAGGAATTGTATTGCCGTTGACTGCTGCGACTATGCTCTCGTAAGCGGTTTTCTGAAAGAGCACGGCTTAAAGTGCGAAGCCGTGTTGTTGACGCACGCACACTTCGATCATTGCGGAGAGGCGGCTTTAATGCAACGTGACGGGGCGAAAATATATCTCCACAAGGCGGACGTTCCTCTTGTTGCGGGGGACGGCAATCTCGGTAAGGCAATGGGACAACCGTTTATTCCGTTCGAGCCCGACGTCGTATTCGAGGACGGCGACAAGTTCGAAATCTGCGCTCACGAGATCGAAGTCGTGCACACGCCCGGACATACTCCCGGCGGAGTATGTTATATCGTAGACGACGAAATTATTTTCAGCGGCGATACTTTGTTTAAGCTTTGTGTGGGACGTACCGATTTTTCCTACGGCGACGGAAGAGAACTGCGTAGAAGCATAAAAGAAAAATTGTTTACGCTCGTAAAGGACTATAAAGTATATCCCGGTCACGATATGCCGACGTCGCTCGTGTTTGAAAGGGAAAACAATCCGTATGTTTGAGCTTTATGCCGACAATCCGAAAATAGCCGCCGAGCTCGAGGACGTGGTGAGGTTGTTTTTTCCCGACGGTGACGGTGCCCCCGAAAAGATAACTCACACTTGCCGCGAAGACGCGGTTATGACCGTTGGCATAACTATCGGAGAGAAGAAATTTGTTTTCGAAAAGGCGGCGGAAAATCGGGACGGCGAGGCGTATAAACGCGAATACAAGCGTTTCAACAAGATATGCCTTTACGACGCTCTGTCCGAGCATACGGGCGTCAAATTGCCGTGGGGCAGTCTTACGGGAGTGCGTCCCACAAAACTCGCCTACGAGCTTGTGAAGGGCGGCGCAAGTATAGATGAAGCGGTCCGAAATCTTCAAAGCGTATATCGTGTGGAAAAGGTTAAAGCCGAACTTATCGGCGAAATATTGAAAGCTCAGCGCGGCATATACACGGACAGCGAGGAGCTGTACAATTTATACGTACACATACCGTTCTGTGTTTCGCGGTGCAGGTATTGTTCGTTTGTGACGGAAGTTCCGAAAGGTAAGAGTTCTCGAGTAGAGCCGTATGTGGAGGCGCTCGTCGAAGAAATTCGCCGTACTTTGTCCGCTCTTTGCGATGGCGGTAAAAAAATCCTTTCGGTATACGTGGGCGGCGGTACGCCTACGGCTCTCGATGCAAAGCAATTAAAGCGAGTGCTCGAGGCGGCAAGTTGCGGCGACGTGGAATATACCTGCGAAGCGGGCAGACCCGACACAGTGACCGACGAAAAGCTTCGTATAATGGCGGATTGCGGAGTAAACAGGGTTTGTGTGAATCCGCAAACGCTTTGCGACGAGACGCTTAAAAGGATAGGGCGCAGCCACGACAGCGCGCAGTTTTTCGAGGCATATCGCTTGGCGCGCAGATATCCTTTTATTATCAATACCGATCTGATTGCAGGTCTCGACGGCGAAACTCTCGATGTGTTCGAAAATACGCTTGACGGGACGGCGGCGCTCATGCCGGAGAATATTACGGTACATACGCTTTCGAGAAAAAACGGCGCCGAGCTTCGTTTCGAGAAATTACGTCATGACGCCGTAGTCGAAAAAATGGTGAACGGAGCGCGAGAGCGACTTGCTCGGCTCGGTTATGTTCCGTATTATGTCTATAGGCAAAAACGTATGCTCGGCAATCTCGAAAATACGGGATATTGTAAGGTGGGTACGCAATGCGTGAACAATATCACGACTATGGAAGAGTGCGTCGGCGTGGCGGCTTGCGGAGCGGGTGCTATAGGCAAGCGGGTTTTTGCGGCGGAAAACAGGATAGAACGTCTTGCCAATGTCCGCGACGTAAAGCTGTATCTCGAACAATTCGAGGACAGGCTCGAGAAAAAGCTGAAATTTTTGTTATAATCGGTTTACAAATAAAAAACATTGTGTTATACTTACAGAGTACCTCAATTCTCGAGGTTGCGCGATACTCCAACGCGTGTACTTAAGGTTGAGGCGAATTATAATTTACGGAGGTAATAGACATGGAAAAGAACGTCAAGGCGGAAATCATCGCCAAGTACGCGATTCACGAGGGAGACACGGGCAGCCCCGAGGTGCAGATTGCACTTCTCACGCACCGTATCAATCACTTGACCGAACATTTGAAAGTTCATGCCAAGGACAACCATTCGAGACGCGGTCTGTTCCAAATGGTCGGCTCGAGAAGGAGTCTCTTGAACTATCTCAAGAGCGTCGACATCGAGAGATACAGAACCATAGTTTCCAAGCTGGAAATCAGAAAGTAATATCGGAAAAAGTAAGGGCGAGTTTTTCTCCCCCTTGCTTTTTTATTCAAGGAAGTAAATTTGTTCAAGCGGACGAATTTGTTTTCGGTTTGCGGCAAAAGAAGCGATTGATATATTCGGATAGATAATTAGGAGATAGATAAATGGATAAAAGAGTTTTCGAAACTGAAATCGGCGGAAAAAAAGTTACCGTCGAAACGGGCAAATATGCCCAACAGGCAAACGGTTCATGTATCATAAGATGCGGCGACACCGTGGTGATGACGAACGTAACAATGGCTAAGCAGCCTCGCCCGGGAATGGACTTTTTCCCGCTCGGAGTGGATTTCGAAGAAAAGATGTATGCGGTGGGAAAGATTCCCGGCGGCTTTAAAAAGCGCGAGGGCAGAGCAAGCGATAAGGCGATTCTTACGTCCCGTCTGATCGATCGTCCCATACGCCCGCTGTTCCCCAAGGGACTCTTCAACGACGTTTCCGTTGTGGCAACCGCTCTTTCTGTCGATACGAATATACCGCCCGAGGTGTTCGGTATGCTCGGCTCGTCCATAGCGCTTTCCATTTCGGACATACCTTTCTACGGTCCCACGGGTTCGGTCGTTGTAGGCTATGTCGACGGCGAGTATGTCATAAATCCCGATAACGAGCAGAGAGCTAAGAGCCTCATGCACGTAACCGTTTCGGGCACGAAGGACGCTATAATGATGGTGGAAGCGGGAGCACAGGAAGTTTCCGAGGACGTAATGCTCGGCGGCATAATGTTCGCGCACGAGTCGATCAAAAAGCAGGTCGAGTTTATAAACGGCATAGTGAAAGAAGTAGGTAAGCCCAAGCTCGAAATGGAGCTTTATAAGGTTCCCGAAGAAATAGACAAAGACGTAAGAAAGTTTGCGGGCAAGCTTCTCGACAAGGCTCTCGAAGAAACGGACAGAGACATTCGTCAGAAAAAGCAGGACGAAGTGGACGAGGAGACCGTCGCTCACTTTGCGGAGAAATATCCGGAATGCGAGCGTCAAATCAAAGACACGCTTTACGTAATGACAAAAGAAAAGGTTCGCGCAAAAATCTTGGATAAGGGCTTCCGTCCCGACGGAAGAAAGCTTACGGATATCCGCGACATATGGTGCGAGGTCGGCGTGCTTCCCAGAGTTCACGGCAGCGCGGTGTTTACGCGCGGCCAGTCGCAGGCGCTTTCGAGTTGTACTCTCGGTACGATTTCCGACGCGCAGAAGCTCGAAAATCTCGACGACGAGACCTACAAACGCTATATGCACCAATACAATTTCCCGCCCTACAGCACGGGTGAAGCAAGACCGCTTCGCGCTCCCGGCAGAAGAGAGATAGGACACGGCGCACTTGCCGAGCGCGCGCTCGAGCCCGTTATCCCGAGCGAAGAGGAATTCCCCTATGCAATCAGAACGGTCAGCGAGATACTCAGCTCCAACGGTTCGACCTCTCAGGCGAGCGTGTGCGGTTCGTGCCTTGCGCTCATGGACGCGGGCGTGCCCATTAAAGCACCTGTTGCCGGTATAGCGATGGGACTTATAAAGGACGAGCCCACGGGACGTATAGCCATTCTTTCCGACATACAGGGTCTCGAGGATTTCCTCGGCGATATGGACTTTAAGGTCGCAGGTACGGAAAAGGGCATTACTGCCATTCAGATGGATATAAAGATCAAGGGTATAGACGAGGGCATACTTCGCACGGCTCTTGCGCAGGCACGCGACGGCAGAATGCATATTCTCGGCAAAATGCTCGATGTCTTGAACGGACCTCGCCCCGAGCTTTCCAAATGGGCGCCGAAGATCATATCTTTCAATATCGATCCCGAAAAAATCGGCGATGTTATCGGAAAGAGCGGCAAGACCATAAACAAGATAATCGAAATTACGGGCGTAAAGATAGACATCAACGACGACGGCGTCGTGTTTATTGCGACGAACGATCTCGAAATGGCGGACAAGGCGAAGAAGATCGTGCTCACGATTGCGGAGAACGTCAAGGTCGGAGAGGTTTACGAGGGCGTTGTCGTGAAGGTTATAGAGAGCGGCGCATTCGTAGAGCTTGTTCCCGGTAAGGACGGCAGAATCCACATTTCCAAGCTTTCCAAGCAGCACGTTGACAAAGTTACCGACGTCGTAGACGTAGGCGACAAGGTCATAGTCGAAGTCATAAAGATACTTGACAACGGCAAGATAGATTTGAGACTCAAAAAGAAACTGTCCTAAAACAAAAAAACAGTCGTACCCGAAAGCATAAGGCGGCAACTCTTGCGAATATGATATTATATATTGTCATATCCGAGAGGTGCCGTTTTGGTTAAAGAGAGAACTTTCAGACGCATAGTGGTAAATGCGGTGATCGCCGCGCTTGTCGTATCGGTTGCGGTTACGGGCATTGTGCTTAACAATAAAGCTGTCAGTGTAAACGAATCCGCTCCGCTTTACAGGGGAACGTCCGATACGAAAGTATCGCTCATGATAAACGTCTATTGGGGTACGGAGTATATCGAACCCATGCTCGATATACTCGAGCAAAAGGGTGTAAAGACTACGTTTTTCGTGGGCGGTATGTGGGTCGCCGAGAATGACGCTCTGCTCAAAAAAATATATGACGCGGGGCATGAGATAGGTAATCACGGTTATTATCATAAGGACAGCAAGAAGTTGTCAGACGAGCGTTGCAGTCAGGAAATCAGTGTCACTCACAAGCTTGTCAGTGAAATAATAGGCGTGGAAATGAATCTGTTTGCGCCGCCGTCGGGGTCTTACGGCAGCAGTACGGTAAACGTGGCGGAAAAGCTCGGGTATCGCACGATTCTTTGGTCGTTGGATACGATAGATTGGCGCGATAAGGATGCGGAACTCATTTACAGCCGCGCAACAAAAAAAATCCGCGGCGGGGATCTCGTTTTGATGCATCCTACGGAAATGACCGTAAAGGCGCTCGCGCGCATTATAGACTCCATAAGCGCAAAGGGTCTTACGGTTGCTCCCGTAAGCGAAGTGATCGGCGATTAGATAAATATATGTAAGTTTGAAAATACTATTAGAACAGCGTCGTATTCGGCGCAAAGGAGCGGCAGATGAGCGAAATACTGCGATACGATAACGGACTTAAGGTCGGAGTGGAGACGATACCTTCGCTTAGGTCTGTGTCTGTGGGATATTGGGCTGGCGTCGGGTCGAGTAAGGAACTGCCCGAAATAAACGGACTTTCGCATTTTACCGAACACATGATGTTTAAAGGTACGAGCAAATTGTCTCCGTTTCAGATAGCCCGCCGTTTCGACGAAATGGGAACGATTTCCAACGCGTTTACGGGCAAGGAAATGACGTGCTATTACATCAAGACGATAGACGATTATGTGGAACCGAGCTTCGAGCTTTTATCCGATCTTGTGTTCGATTCGGCTTTTCCGGAGGAAGAACTCGACAAAGAACGCAAGGTTATAGTAGAAGAAATAAACATGGTCGAGGACGCGCCGGAGGATATATGCTACGATGTAATAGCGTCGGCGGTATATAAGGACAGGAAATTGGGGCAAACCATTCTCGGTCCCATAGACAACGTCAAGCGTTTTAACGGCGACGACATAAGGCGATTTATGACCGAATTTTATGTTCCGTCGAATATGGCGATAACCATGGCTGGCGGAATAACGGTCGAAGAAGCGGACGCGCTTGTACGCAAGTATTGCCTCGACAGATTCAAGGGCGATAAGCGTGCGGCGGGATACGAGCCCAAGCATGAGATCGTGTCCGATTGCCGTTATAAGTTCAAGGACTTCGAGCAGACCAATATCGCCGTCGCTTATCCGACGATTTCCGTCGACAGCGAGGAATTTATGCGGCAGGCATATTTGAGTTTGATCCTCGGCGGAGGTATGTCGTCGCGGCTCTTCCAGACGATAAGGGAGCAAATGGGGCTTGCATACAGCGTATATTCCGTGCCGTCGGTCTACAGAAACAACGGATCGTTCAACGTATTCGTAAACATAACGCCTAAAAACACCGAACGCGTGGTGCGCTGTCTGAAGGAGGAAATAGACGATGTTGCGGCAAACGGCATAACCGACGAAGAATTCGAAAGGGCGAGAATACAACTGAAAACATCCTGCGTGTTCGGCTTCGAAAATCCTCAAAGTATAATGAACTCGATTGCAAAGCCGCTGTTGATGCTCGATAAAAATTACGATCTCGACGGAAAGATTGCCGAAATAGAGGCGGTTACAAAACAGCAGGTGAACAAGTTTGCCCGTAATTATCTGACTTCGGATAAAGTTTGCGCGGCTTATGTGGGAAAAAAGACTGACGTTGATATTCTGAATATTCTCAAAGGTGTGTGATATGGACAGGCTCGAACAACTCTTGACAAAGCAGAAGGAGCTCGACGATTTTATTGCCGAGCGCAGAAATCTCGATTTTTCCAAGGAAGAATGGATAAGACGCAAGTGTATGGCGCTTATGTGCGAGCTTACCGAGGTTTTGGAAGAGGTCAACTATAAGTGGTGGAAGAATCCGAAGTCCGACAACGACAGACGCGTCAAAGAAGAGATTGTCGACGTGCTGCACTTTTTTCTCGGCATATGCAACGACGCGGGGCTAACGGCAGACGAGCTTTTCGACGGGTATATGGAAAAGCACGAAGAAAACAGAAAACGTCAAACGGGCGAATCCGATAAGAAAGGGTATGAGTCGTAAATGAGGTGAAAGAGGTACATAGATAACGCCTCGTAAAACGAGTAAAAACATTGTATTAAGCAGTGGAAAATATTAAGTCCGAAAACAAAACCGTGGCAATAGTCCGCGGTTTTATCTGTTAAATGGACGAAAAAAATTTCAAAAATATTATCGGCAAAAGATATCAAATCAGTTGAAAAAGCCCGTATTGTGTGGTATAATGTTTAATGGAATTGATAGAATGAGAGTTCTGTCTGCTGCTTGCCCAAACACGTAAAATATGATTTCAGGGCGTATCCGTGAGAAAGCAGTCGTAAGAAAGTCCGAAGCGGAAGGTACTTATATTGGCTAAGAAGTATATCGACAACGGAAAAAAAGATAAGAAAAACGGCGGAGACCTCTTGGGCATAGCCCTTATAATAGTATCCGCGTTTTTTCTGCTTTGCATAATAGTTCCCATAATGTTGGGTGCGATAAGCCAGGCAGTGAAAGGCGTGGTCTTGGGTATATTCGGCATTTTTGCCTATCCCATGTTCCTGGCGTTGTTGGTTCTCGGCATAGCGATCGTGCGCGGTTACGGAATAGACATGGGGCTCAAAAACCGCATTTGTATAGGTATAACCGTATTTTGCCTGTTTATGATATTGCAACTTGCAACGTCGTTTATGTATATCGGCGAAGGGTTTTCTCACTATATATCTTCGGTGTTCGATGCAAAATATACTGGCGGCGGTGTGCTGTTCGGCGTATTCGTATACGGATTGCAAGCCGCGGTCGGACAAGTATTCACCTACATTTTAATGAGCATTTGCATAGTAGTATGCGTGCTTGCCATGTTCAATGTCTTTGCCATGATAGGCTTGGGAAGAAAGGGCAAAGCGGTCAAGGGCGAACCCGAGCAGCAGACTAAGGCAATGACATTCGAAAAGAGCGACAGACAGGCGAAGGCAGTCAAGCCTATTGTCGACAACGGTCTGTTCGTGGGAACCATAGTAAACAACCGTACGCCTGTTTCCGCAACGGGCGGAACGGCAATGGATATGCCCGATATGTCTCAACGACAGGATACGCGTCCTTCGAAGGACTATTACGATTACGACAACGGCTATGACGGGTATCGCCCTGCGGAAACGTATTCTCCCGCAAAACAGAGCGGCGGATTGTTCGGCTCAAGCGGCGGTGTGCAGTTCGAGAAATATCATAACGACGAAAAGCGCCCGTCGGCTCGGGACATATTATACGGAAGCGGAAACGTCGGATATAATTCCGGCTCGTCCATGTTCACGGGATACACATCGTCCGTTTCTTCGCCTGCGTCTTCGTCTATCGGTTCCGGTATGCCGTATCCGTTGGCTTTTCCCGACGATACTGCGCCGATTGCTCCGATTACTCCGACTCCCGCAGTCAGCGCGCCCGAAGTCAAGTCCGAGCAAAAGCGTCCGCCGAAGTTTTTACATTCGGTTGTTTTTCCCGAACCCAAGGATATTTCGGATAAGATAGTCGACGGCGAGATTTTCGACGGCGAAGAGATCTCGAGAAAAAAAATGGAAGAGGACGCCGCGAAAAACGCAAAATCCGAAGTAAGCGACTACGTGAAGTTCGATTTCGACGGAAAAAAAGTTCAGCCTACGACGTTCAGCCCTCTCGGCAAAGTTTCGGCGACCGAAAAAAGCACTGCGCCCGAAGCGGAAAAGCCGGAGATTATAAACGGGGATTTTTATTCGGGAATTAAAAAGGACGAAAGTCCGCGTGCAAACGGAGTACCTCCGTTTGTGGACGAAACTCCGCGGGATTCCGTTAAAGCGGCAGCGAGAAATGCCGCGCCCGTTCGCTCCACGGGTTTGACGCTCGAGATACCCGAAGTCGTCTCCGACGAGCCTGTAAAAGCGGAAGAGCCTATTGCGCCCATAATCGACGGCGACACATTCAAGAGACACGACGGCTTCGACTCGCTTATGGCTAACGAGCGCAAAATAAGGGACAGCAAATATTCCGACGGCTTTTCATCGTCGGCTTCCGCGGATTACGGCAAACGCATCGAACCGGACAATACGGTCGAGAAGGATACTACGGAACGAAAATCCGGGTTTGCCGCAGAAACGGACGATACTCCCGTTTCGCCCATAGCGTCCTTGTCTTCGATTTCTTTCGACGATGTTTCCGACGACGGAGATTTCGAAAACACTTCGTATTCGCAGTCCACGGTGGAATTGCCGCCTATCATAACGGGCGACAATACGTTGAGTTTTTCGGATGAGGTAGAGGATCTTTCCGAAAAGAAAAACCTTATAGGGCGGGATAATACGGGTTATTACGACAAAGGCGATTCTCCCGAGTTGATTTCCGCCGATATACGAAAAAACGACTCGGTCGATACCGTCGATATAGGCGTGCCCGAACCGATAATATTCTCGAAGCCCGAAAAGCCTCGTACGCAGATAAGTATAGACGATGCCATGAAGGTCAAGCCCGAGGACTTGCCTAAGCCCAAACCCAAGAAAAAGCATACGAGATACGTTCCGCCTCCGATCGATCTGCTCGTCTGTAAATCGACGGACCCGTCCGTATTCAGCGGCAACGCCGAGGAAAACGCGAAAATTCTCGAGGCTACTCTCGAAAGCTTGAAGTTTCCCGCAAAGGTTACGGGCATAACAAGCGGCCCTGCGGTTACGCGTTACGAGCTTGAAGTGCCGCCCGGAAATTCCGTGCGCAGGATAGACGCCTTTGCCGACGATATAGCTTACAATCTCGCAAGCAGCAGTTCCATTCGTATCGAAACGCCCATTCCCGGCAAGCGTGCCGTGGGCATTGAGGTGCCGAATGCCGAAATAGCGACGGTTGCGCTTCATGACATAATCGATTGCAAGGAGTTCCAGAATGCTACCTCGCCGCTGACTTTCGCCATAGGTAAGGACATAGCCGGCGCGAATATAATATGCAATCTCGAGAAAATGCCGCATTTGCTCATAGCCGGCGCTACGGGCAGCGGTAAGAGCGCGTGCCTCAATTCGATAATCATAAGCTTGCTTTACAAGACTTCTCCTGACGACGTGCGTCTGATACTCATTGACCCGAAAGAGGTCGAATTCCGAGTTTATCAGGATATGCCGCATCTTCTCATCAAGAGCATCATAAACGATACCGAGCAGGCGATACGCGCGTTCAAGTGGGCAAAGACGGAAATGGACAGGCGATATAAGCTGCTCAGTAAATACTGCGTCCGCAATATACAGGAATTCAACAACAGTAATTACGTCAAGGACGGCATAGAGGATAAGCTTCCGAGAATAGTAATTGTCGTCGACGAGCTTTGCGAACTCATGCTTTCCGTGAACAGAAAGGATCTCGAGGAAAAGATCATGAGTATGGCGCAGAAAGCCCGTGCCGCGGGTCTGCACCTTATTCTTGCGACGCAGCGTCCGTCCGTAGACGTCATAACCGGTACGATAAAAGCCAACCTTCCCAGCCGTATAGCATTTGCAGTCTCGAGCTTTAACGATTCGCGCACCATTCTCGATCAGGGCGGCGCGGAGTCTTTGCTCGGAAGAGGCGATATGCTTTATGCTCCCGCAGATATGCCGCAGCCCAAACGTGTTCAGGGCGCATTTATAACAACGGACGAGGTGACCTCTGTAGTCGAATATGTCAAGAGCCACAATCAGGTGGACTATGACGATTCCGTAGAGGAGCTTATCATGACTGCCGAAGCGCCTCCGAGCGAAAGCGGAGCTTCCGACGGCGACGATGACGACGAATTCGATCCTCTTATCAAGGACGTTTGTCGCCGCGTCATAGAAACGGGACAGGCTTCGACATCCATGATACAGAGACGTTTTTCGGTCGGTTACGCCCGCGCTTCGCGCATAATAGACCAGATGGAGACGCGCAAGTTCATAGGGCCGCTCGAGGGGTCGAATAAGCCCCGCGAAGTATATATTACGGCAGAACAATTCAGAGAAACCTTCGGAGAGGACGTTTGACGAGAGGTAACAGTCTCGTTGTGCGGCGGGATAAACAGCAATGAGCAAAAAAATAGCCGTCGTATCTCTCGGGTGCGACAAGAACAGAATAGACACCGAACATATGCTCGCATATCTTTCGTCGGGAGGACACGTCATTACCGACGACTTCGACGATGCTTCCGTAATAATCGTCAATACTTGCGCATTTATCGAATCGGCGCGCGCCGAAGCCGTCGATACGATACTCGAAATGGCTCGGAAGAAAAAAGGCAAGTGCGAGAAGCTTATAGTTACGGGTTGCTTGCCGCAAAAATATTCGGCTGAGCTTTTAAAGGAGCTTTACGAGGTGGACGCATTCCTCGGCGTCAACGATTACGACAAGATATCGGCTTTGATAGAGGAAGCGAACGACGAAAAGCCCGTCTTTATCGGCGGACGAGATCGCGTTTTCGATCAGAAGCGTATCGTTACGACGCCTGCGCACTATGCCTATTTATCGGTTGCCGACGGTTGCGATAATTTTTGCACGTTTTGTACGATACCGTCCATTCGCGGAAAATACCGCAGTCGCACAAAAGAGAGCATAATTTCCGAAGCGGCGCATCTTGCGGAACAAGGCGTAAGAGAGATCATTCTTGTCGCGCAAGATGTGACGAGATACGGAAAAGACATATACGGCAAGTATGCTCTCGTAGATTTGATAAGGGAGCTTGCGAAGCTCGATATACTTTGGTTGCGTCTCATGTATTGTTATCCCGAGCTTGTGAGCGACGAACTTCTCGACGAGATAGCCGCAAACGATAAAGTTGCAAAGTACATAGATATTCCCATGCAGCATTACGACAACGGGATTTTGAAACTGATGAACAGGCGTTGCGATTCGGCTATGCTCGACAGATTGGTCGAAGAGACCAAGCGCCGCGGGATTGCCGTGCGTACGACCTTTATGGTTGGTTTTCCCACGGAGACCGAACGACAGTTCGAGACGCTTTGCGGTTTTGTCGGTCGGTCGAATTTGGAGAATGTCGGAATATTCGCGTACAGCACCGAAGAAGATACCCCGTCCGCAAAGCTCAAGCCTCGCGTGCCTAAATCGGTCAAGGCAAAGCGAGTAAACGCGCTCGGAAAATTACAACTCGACAATGTCCGCAAAAGAAATGCTTCGATGATAGGAAAAGTCGAGCAAGTGCTTTACGAGGATATCGATTACGACAAAAATATGTTTGTCGGACGAACTCAGCAGAACGCTCCCGACATAGATTCCGTTGTATACTTTACGGCAGACTTCGTCGACGTCGGGAGTGTTTACAAGGTTAAGATTACGGGCTATGAGGATTATGATTTGATAGGAGAAGTTATAGGTGAATACTCCAACTAAAATCACGTTAGTCAGAATATGTCTGATTCCGGTGTTTGTGGCGGTTTTTCTCATAGACGCTATTCCGTACGGTAAGTTCATTGCTCTCGGTATTTTTGCGATCGCATCGATTACGGATTGGCTGGACGGCTACCTTGCTCGTAAAAACAACTTGGTCACCGATCTCGGCAAATTTTTGGATCCCATTGCGGATAAACTGCTTGTCACCGCAGCTCTCATACTTGTGCTTCTCTATCCGCTCGACGGATTCTTGATTCCGCTTGTCGTCTTTGCAATAACAATCATAGCGAGAGAGCTTATCATAAGCGGTTTCCGTATTGTTGCAAGCTCCAAAAATATTGTCATTGCGGCGGATAAACTCGGAAAAATCAAGACCTTTCTTCAAATGTCGGCGTTGCTCTTGTTGATTCCGTTTGCAGATATTGCGGCATTGAACGAGACGGCGGCAACCATTATATTTTATATTGGATTCGGTTTGCTTTGTGCGGCGACGCTTATGACCGTCGTGTCGGTTGTGAATTATATAGTGAAGAACAGGGAAGTATTGAAATAATGCAGATAGGTTTCCTTGCAACAGAAAACGGTATTCGTTTTATGCCGGTTCTCGAGAAGATGCTTTCGCAAAAGGGGCACGAGCTCGTCAGTTCGTTGTATGTCGGAGAGGGGTCGGATTTCGTGGGGGCGCTTAACTATGTCGCGATGCAGAGTCAGGCGGTCATCTATTACGGCGACAGAAACAAGTTGTTCGACACGCTTAAAAACGACTATCGCGTAGACCCCGAACTTTCCGTTTTCGAGCTTAACGATACGCTTTATGCCGTCATGGACGAGTTCAGCGAAAGTTTTGTTCTCGACAGCGTAATACCGCTTCTGAACAGTCGTTGTAAGACGTATTATACTACGGTTGCATTCAAGACGTTCGGAAAGACCGAGGAAGAACTGCGCGAGATGCTCAAGAGCTATATTAAGAACAGGAGCCGCATAGCGTTTTCGTTTTACCCGTCGTGTTGCGAATGTGAGGTAGACGTACGGTATTCGAGTAAGATGTCGAGGGAGACCGTAGACGCACTTGTCGGCAATGTGGCGCGTGTTTTGAAGGACTGCACATACGCAGTCGGAAACGTAACGCTGGCAGAGCAAATAAACGAATTGCTTAAAGCGTGCGGCAGGAAAGTTTGCGTCGCGGAGTCTTTCACGGGCGGGGCGATTTCGTCCGCCATAACGCGCGTAGCGGGCGCAAGCGAGGTGTTCGGAGAAGGGATCGTTTGCTATGGCAATAAATCCAAGGTCGAAAGATTGGGTGTCGACGAACAAATCATAAGAGATTTCGGAGCAGTAAGCGCAGACACTGTTTACGAAATGGCGGCTAATGTGCTTCAGCAGAGCGGTTGCGACATATGCCTTGCGACAAGCGGAAATGCCGGACCGACCTCTGAGAAAGAAGGCGAAGTCGGACGGTGCTTCATAGCCGTAGGCGATATGAAAGGGATACACATTTTCGAACATAATTTCAGCGGCAACCGAGAAAACGTGACCGAATGCGGCGTAAAGTATGCGATGTATTATTTGTATAAAAAGCTCAAAGCGTGCGAAGCCGAGATCGATCGAAAAAGCGAAAATAAGGAATAAGGAGTAAATATATATGGCTACGAACAAGGAAAAACAATTTCGCGTGTATAATACGGGAATGACGCAAGAGGAGAAAGCCAAGGCACTCGAGGACGCCATTCACGACATAGAAAAGACTTTCGGCAAAGGGGCGATAATGAAGCTCACGGATACAAAAGCCGAAAATGTCGAGGTCGTGTCGACGGGCTGTCTTTCTTTGGATCTCGCTCTCGGAATCGGCGGTTTGCCTCGAGGCAGAATAATCGAAATATACGGACCGGAATCGAGCGGCAAGACTACGCTTTCGCTTCATGTTATTGCCGAGGCGCAGAAAGTCGGCGGTAACGTCGCGTTTATCGATGCGGAGCACGCTCTCGATCCCGTTTATGCCGCGGCGCTCGGGATAAATCTCGACAAGCTTTATATTTCGCAGCCCGACAACGGCGAGCAGGCGCTCGACATAACGGAAAGGTTGGTTGCCAGCTGTGCGTTCGACGTTGTCGTAATCGACTCGGTTGCGGCGCTTACGCCCAAGGCGGAAATCGACGGAGAAATGGGTCAGAGTCACGTCGGACTTCAGGCAAGACTTATGTCGCAGGCGCTTCGTAAGCTTACGGCTGTTTCAAACAGAACCAAGACGTGTATAATTTTTATAAACCAGCTGCGTGAAAAGGTGGGCGTCATGTTCGGCAGTCCCGAGGTCACTCCCGGCGGTAAAGCGCTTAAATTCTATGCAAGCGTGCGTCTCGATGTGCGAAAGAAGGAAGCGTTCAAGAACGGAACCGAGATTGCGGGCAATAAGACAACCGTCAAAGTGGTCAAGAATAAAATGGCGCCTCCGTTTAAAGTGGCGGAGTTCGATATTGTTTTCGGCAAGGGAATCAGCAAATCGAGCTGTCTCGTAGACCTCGCGCTTAAATTCGGGCTCATGACAAAGAGCGGCTCGTGGTTCAGCTATAAGGGCGAAAGGTTTGCTCAGGGAAGAGAGGGCGCAAAAAAAGTGTTCGAGAGTAACGCCGAACTTTCCGCCGAAGTGGAAGCCGAGATACGCAAGATTGCAAGCGAAAAATCCGATCTTTTGATGACGGCGGACGACGGTGACGACGAGGGCGTTTCGAACGAAGAATAAGCCATTTTGTCAAAAAGAAATCTTTCCGCAGTGGGTGGTTTGCTTGACATTTTATCAACTGTATTGTATTATAATAGGCAGAGCAGTATAAGCTCTGCCTATTGTTTTTGAAATTAGATTTTCGTTATAGAAATTCAAATTGATTTAACAACTAAAAATTTTAAGGAGGTTATTCAGACTGTGTTTAACTATTTATCCCCGAACCTGTTTTCCAACACAGCTCTATATATCGTTTTGCCCATAATCGGTCTTGTCGTCGGCGCGGCTGCGGCTTTGCTAATATATATGCTGGTATCGAAAAATAAGCTCGGTAACGTCAAAAAATCGGCGAACAAGCTGGTGGAAGATGCAGTTGAAGAGGCTAAAGCAAAAAGAAAAGAAGTATTCAGAGAGACCGAAGCGGAGATAGAACGTAAAAAATCGGAGTTCGAAAGGCAACGCTTCGAGTTCGAGAGAGAAATGAAGGACAAGCGTTCCGAACTTCAGCGTTCCGAACAGCGAGTATATTCCAAGGAAGATCTTTTGAGCAAAAAAGAGGACGCTCTCGATAAGAAGATAGAGAGTATCGAGCAGACAAAGGCACGCCTTTCGGAGCGTGAGGAGGAAATCAAGAAGATAAAAGCCGAAGCCGAAGTCGTGCATTCTCAAATGATCGTAGAGGTCGAAAAAGCCGCCGCTATGACAAGAGAGGAAGCAAAGGCAAAGCTTATGGAGGTCATAGAGGAAGAAGCCAAGATAGACGCGGCCAAATTCGTGCGCGAAGCCGAAGCGACAGCAAAGGAAGAGGCGGATAAAAAAGCGCGCGAAATCGTGGCTCAGGCAGTTCAGCGTTGTGCGGTGGATCACAGTTCGGAAATCACCGTGTCGGTGGTCAGCTTGCCGAGCGAAGAAATGAAGGGCAGAATAATCGGCAGAGAAGGACGTAATATCCGTGCGCTCGAGACGGCGACGGGAGTCGATCTCATAATAGACGATACGCCCGAGGCTGTTGTCTTGTCTGCGTTCGATCCCATAAGACGAGAGATTGCGCGTATAACGCTTGAAAAGCTGATTTCCGACGGACGTATCCATCCGGCAAGAATAGAAGAAATGGTCGAAAAGACGCGCAAAGAGCTGGACGTCAAGGTCAAAGAGCTCGGCGAATCGGCTATGTTCGATGCCGGAGTATTCGGGCTTCATCCCGATCTAATCAAGCTGCTGGGCAGACTTCAATACAGAACGAGTTACGGTCAGAATGTCTTAAAGCACTCTCTCGAGGTTTCGCATCTTGCGGGACTCATGGCGACGGAGCTCGGCGCGGATGTGAATATCTGTAAGCGTGCGGGGCTTTTGCATGACATAGGTAAGGCGATTGACCATGAGGTTGAAGGAACTCACGTAAGTATAGGCGCCGATCTTGCAAAGAAGTACAAGGAAAACAAGGAAATCGTTCATTGTATAGCCGCTCATCATAACGATGTCGATCCCGAAACGGTCGAGGCTGTCATAGTCCAGTGCGCGGACGCCATAAGCGGTGCGCGTCCCGGGGCAAGAAGAGAATCTCTCGACAATTACGTCAAGCGTCTCGAAAAGCTCGAAAGTATCGCAAACGGCTTCAAGGGTGTGGAAAAGTCCTATGCCATACAGGCGGGTCGCGAAGTTCGAATACTTGTGAAGCCCGAGATCATAAAGGACGAAGCGACGCTGTTTCTTGCAAAGGACATTGCGGCAAAGATCGAACAGGAAATGGAATATCCCGGTCAGATCAAAGTCAATGTAATAAGAGAAACGCGAAGCGTCGAGTACGCAAAATAGTAATTTCAGTGTAAAAAACACAGTCTGCCGAGTGGTAGGCTGTGTTTTTGTGTTGGTTCGTTTTATGCTTTTGTTCGGATCCGTGGCGCAATTACTCGGCTGCAATCAAGTTGACAAGAAGCGTCTCGAACTGCGCTTTAAGTTAAAAGTTGTCTTTTATAGTTTCCGTTATGCGTCTATCTGTTTGACCGTTAAAGTCGTATTCACTCCGCTGCCCAACGTAATTCCTACGGCGAGCAATGCCGAAAGCGCCATATCGATTACGTCACCCGCAGTCAACGCAATAATAATACTTCCGCTATAAAGGGAGCTTACGCCAACCGATAAAACACGCGATATCGTTGCTTGCGGAATTGCCGTTCCGTTTCTGCGCACCGACATCGTAACCGTCGTACCGAGCGCCGCCGACACATTCGAGAAGTAATTGATTTCATATACTCCGGTAGCTCCGACCGTAAGGCTGTTGACAGGCGTGTTTGTTACGTTTTTCAACGGCATAGCGGAAGGAATCGGCAATTGCGTAGTTCCTCCAATGGTTAAGTTGAGCGTTTGCGGTGTCGTGTTATAAATACCGCCGTAAGCATTTAGGTTGGCTGTACCGGTGGGACCTGTTGCACCTGTTGCGCCCGTCGCGCCCGTAGGACCTGTTGCGCCTACTGCGCCGTCTGCGCCCGTCGCGCCCGTGGGACCTGTTGCGCCTACTGCGCCGTCTGCACCCGTCGCGCCCGTGGGACCTGTTGCGCCTACGGCACCGTCTGCGCCCGTAGGACCGGTCGGACCGATAGGACCTGCGACGCCGTTAGCGCCTGTTGCTCCGACGGGACCCGTGGGACCCGTAGCACCGTCGGCGCCCGTTGCGCCTGTTGCGCCCGTAGGACCGGTTGCGCCGTCTGCGCCCGTAGGACCGGTCGGACCGATAGGACCTGCGACGCCGTTAGCGC
>CAJULE010000012.1:0-19206 GCA_910587445.1 uncultured Christensenellaceae bacterium | reverse complement strand
CTGTTGCTCCGACGGGACCCGTGGGGCCCGTAGCACCGTCGGCGCCTGTTGCACCTGTGGGACCCGTCGGACCGACGGCGCCGTCCGCGCCCGTTGCACCTGTTGCACCCGTAGCGCCTGCCATGCCGTCGGCACCCGTGGGGCCGGTCGGACCGATGGGACCCGTTGCGCCCGTCGCGCCGTTCGCGCCCGTCGCTCCGATAGGACCTGTTGCACCTGTGGAACCTGTCGCGCCTGTTGCGCCCGTTGCTCCTCTCGGACCGGTGGGACCTGTTGCGCCCATAGCGCCCGTCACGCCGGTGGGACCTGTTATGCCGTTAGCTCCCGTGGGGCCTGTCGCGCCCATGGGACCGGTCGCACCGGGAGCGCCGTTGGCGCCTGTTGCGCCCATGGGACCGGTGGGACCCGTAGGACCTGTTGGCCCGGTTATTCCGCCTGTCGGTGGAATGGGAGGGAGCGGACAAGGACAATCGGGTTTAGGCTGACAACAGTTGTTCGGACGGCAGCATGTCGGCCGACAGCAATTGTTTTGTCTGTTGAAAAAGTATGCCATTTCTTTATCCTCACTTTGTGGTTTGAAAATAATTTTTGTTGTATAGATACGCGGGAGAGTCGGGCTTGTAACCTCCGGCGATCTCGTTGTAGTAAATCGCTTTTTCTTTATTGCCGAGCTTGTCGTACACTACGCACAATTGAAGGGCAGGGATATACCCGTCGTAATCCGTTTCGTTAAATCCGAGATTTAGGCTATGCGGGGCGTTAAGGGCAGCTTCATACCAATACTTGGCTTCATGGAAACGGCGCGCCTTAAAGAAAAGCTCGGCTATGCGGCAAAGCGTTTTGCTGCGAGGAACGTCGTATGTCAGACCTTTTAAAGCCGCTTCGAGCGCTTTGTCGTTTTTCCCGATTGCTTCATAGCATGACGAGAGGTCGTTGCAGGCACAAATTTTGTTTTCCGACCAACCGTTTTCGTCGGCAAGGAATAAATTGAAGGCAGCTATGGCTTCGTCCGTTTTACCGCCGAACATCAATTCTCTGGCATAATAAAATTTCAATCTCGGCGACAGCGTATTGCCGAGTTTGAGTTGTTTTTCCATTATCAGAAGGTTGCGTCCGCTCGGATTTGTTTTTACTTTTCGGTGTTCTACGGCAATATCGCTGTATACGGCTTTTCCTTTGGCGTCGATCACTTCGTGCACGGGCTCGATCCATTTCGGTTTTGCGTCGGCGCGCACTATGCGTTCGCGATAGTACGAAAATGTCGGTTTTCCGTGTTCGTCGAATGCAATGTTGTAAGGCATATAAACTATCGATACGTCGCGGGGAAAGTTCCGCTTTAATTCGATAAGCTTATTTCTTCCGCCCGGAGAGAGGACATCGTCGGCGTCCAGCCACATCAAAAGCTCCTTGGTGCCCAAAGAAAAGGCGAAGTTACGCGCCGCGGAAAAATCGTCCACCCATTCGAAGTCATAAACTTTATCCGTAAATTTTCGGGCTATTTCTTTTGAGCGATCGGTAGATCCCGTATCGACAATGATGATTTCGTCGACAGCGCTTGCGACCGACGTCAAACACTTTTCGAGCGTGGGTTCCTCGTTTTTGACTATCATGCAGAGACTGATTTCCATGGCGTAACCTCTATTTCATAATATGACGAAAAGATTTTTATGTGAGGACTATGCGAAAGACGGTGTATGCGGATGGGCGTGTTTTGATATGGAAAAAAGCTCTTTTATTGTAAAACGACATTAAAATCGTTGACTTTGTTTTCGGTATTTAGTATAATAACATCAGTTTAGGGGAGTGGCTCAACGGTAGAGTAGCGGTCTCCAAAACCGTAGGTTGCGTGTTCGAATCGCGTCTCCCCTGCCACAGCACGAACATCGGGTTTTATACGGTGTTCGTGTTTTTTAAAAGAAAAAAGAACGAAGGTGAATTATGAAAAAATGTGTTCTCGGAATAATAGGCTGCGGGAATATGGCAAAAGCCATTTTGCGCTCGCTTTCGTCCGACGTGTTCAAGCACGCTATGCGTGCAAACGGAATAAAGTTTTCCGTGGCGGTTTCAGACTGCGATGTGAACAAGCTTGACGAGGTGAGGGAATATGTTTCCGAAACATTCACCGACAATGCCGAGCTCGTTTCTTGTTCCGACTATATAATTTCGGCTGTAAAGCCTCAGACTGCAGAATCCGTGTTGAAAGACCTTGACTTTGAAAATAAGGTGTTTATATCCATTATGGCGGGAATAACAATTCGACGCCTTAAATGCTTTACGGGAAACACGACTGATAAAATAGTGCGAGTAATGCCCAATTTGAACGCAAAAGTAGGATATTCGGTGAATTGCTATTGCGTCGACGGACTTAATGACGAAGAGGAGAAAAATGTCGAATACATTTTAGGTTCATTCGGGGAATACTATAAGATACGCGAAAGCATGATGAACAGTGTGACGGGTCTTTGCGGAAGCGGTCCTGCGTTCGTATTCATGTTTGCGGACGCTTTCGTAAAGAAAGGAATAGAATGCGGCTTTTCTGCGGATGCGGCAAGAGAACTCGCCTTTGCGACGATTCTCGGAAGTATGGAGAATATACGAGCTTTCGACGGTGAAATCTCTTCGCTTGCGGAATCGGTCTGCAGCAAGGCGGGAACCACAATCGAGGGCGTGAATTATCTTAAAGAAATGAATTTCGAAGATACGGTAAAAGAAGCTATCGACAGAGCGGTCAAACGCTCCGAAGCTTTGGAGAAAAGTATATGAAAAAAGTGGACATTTACACCGACGGGGCGTGCAGCGGAAATCCGGGAATGGGAGGTTGGGGTGTCGTTCTCATATACAACGGTCATATAAAGGAATTGAGCGGTTATAACAATTACACTACCAACAACAGAATGGAGCTGTTTTCCATTATACAGGGTCTCAAAAGCTTAAAAGAAAAATGTGCCGTGACCGTTTACAGTGATTCGGCATATGCCGTGGACGCCATAAACAAAGGTTGGGTCGATAAATGGGAAAACTGCGGATGGAAAACCTCCGATAAAGGCGAAGTAAAAAACAAAGACCTTTGGACGGATCTATTGCTTACGGCATCCAAGCATGAGGTGGAATTTGTTAAAGTAAAGGGGCATAGCGATAATTTTTACAACAACAGGTGCGATGAGATGGCGAGAGCCGAAATTAAAAAATGTCGCTCATTATATTAAACCCAATCTCTGCATAAACTAAAATTGTGGATAAAAAGCGTATAAACAGATTGATATTGAAGATTATTATGGTGGCTTTATGTGTAGCTATGTCCGTAATATCGTATATTTTTTTGTTTCATTTGCCCAAATACATACTTGTCATAATAGTTGCTTTGCTTGCGAGTATGGGTGTTTCCATTGCTTGCGTGAACGATTTGAAGCACGAGGCAATCTTCAAAGCGTTGCTCACCGCTATCGTAGGCGCGGCAATAATTCTTGCGGTATATATAATTCTCGATTTGACGGGAGTTCTCGATAAAATAACGAGCTTCGAGGTGCTCAAGCAGTTTGTTCTCGATACAAAGCAGTGGGGAATAATCGTCTTTATTTTGCTTACGGTTTTCCAAGTCGTGGTCTTGCCCATACCTTCCATGGTGACGGTGCTTATAGGCGTAGCGATTTACGGCGCGTTGCCGTCGTTCATTTTGTCTACCATAGGCACGATTATCGGCTCTCTGATTGCCTTTCTTCTCGGAAAAATATTCGGCAAAAAGCTGGTTACCTGGATGGTCGGAAAGGAAAAAACGGACAAATACGCCGAGCTCCTTAACGAGAAGGGGCGGTTTGCATTTATACTCATGATGTTGTTTCCGTGTTTTCCCGACGATATGCTGTGCCTTGTCGCGGGCATTTCGTCAATGTCTTATAAGTATTTCATAACCGTAATATGTCTTACGCGTCCTATTATGATAGCGTTTTACAGCTTTTTCGGAAGCGGATCGATAATACCTTTCAGCGGTTGGGGAATACCCGTTTGGATCGCATTATTCTGTTTGGCATTCGTTGCGTTCCTGCTCCTCAATAAACTTAAAAAACACCTCTTTACAAAGCGTAAACGCGACAGATCCGTCTGTCGTGCGGACATCGAGGCGGCAAAAATGCAGCCTACGCAGGACGGAGAAAGCGATAGTCGAGACGCGGAAGATTGATAGTTGCATTTTTGCCGAGAACGCCTGAAATTGCTTGACAGGCGTCTTTCTTTTATGTGTAATAACACATATGTTTTAAAACAATTGTTTTAAAAGAGCAGAAGCCATGCCGCCTAAAGCAAAATTTACGAGAGAAGAAATAGTTTCCGCAGCCATGCGCATAGTCGAGCGTGACGGCTTCGAAGTCCTTACGGCTCGAACTTTGGGTACTGAGCTCGGAAGCTCGACGAGACCTATTTTTACCGTTTTCGACAGTATGGAAGACGTGATAACCGAAGTATATAAGCAGGCGAAAGCAGTCTACGGAAGCTATATAAAAGAGGGCCTTGGACAAAGACTCGCATTTAAGGGAGTGGGACTTGCGTATATTCGTTTCGCGACCGAAAGACCGAGGCTTTTTCGATTGCTTTTTATGAAGGAGAGATTGGAAAAACCCAATATAAAAAATGTTTTACGGGGTATCGAAGAGCATTACGACCGTATAATGGCTTCGATAGTCGATGAATACGGTTTAAGCGTCGAAGCGGCGGAGGAGCTGTATTTCGATTTATGGGTATTTTCTCACGGCGTAGCCGTAATGACGGTAACAAATGTATGCAAATTCGATTCGGCGCAAATCAATCATATGTTGACGCGGGTATTTACTGCGCTGTTTGGAAAATTCAAATCGGAGAAATGAAATGATCAAGGCTTCGGGTATAAAAAAGTCTTATAACGGATTGGAAGTCCTGAAGGGCGTCACTCTCGAAATAGAAAAAAACGATTTTGCCGTCATTCTCGGGGCTTCGGGCTCTGGCAAATCGACGTTGCTCGGTATATTGTCGGGTTTGGAAAAGGCAAACTCGGGCAAAGCGTGAACGCGCGATTGCGGTGTTCGGCGGTTACGCGCCGTTTGCCGCGTTGGGTTTTGTATTTGGAACTCTTTATCAATACGGTCTGCCGAAAATTATGATAAATATAATTTTTGCGGATGTGAGTGAAGTCCCGAAGTATAATTTCGATGTTCCGGTGTTTTTTTGTCACGCTGGCGGCATTTCTGATTTCGTGTACGGCGCCGATGATTTATTATACTCATAAAGTGAACAAAATCTCTGTCAAACAGATTATGGCGGAAAATCGATAATTTTATATATAAACGAAAAGCGGCATGACTGTCGATCATGCCGCTTTTAAAATATTTTAGCCTTGAACATTATATTTGTTTGTCTTGTACAGAGCTTGGAAGATGATCGCGCTTACGGGAATGTTCGTGCACATTATGCCGGGAACAAGCAATGTGACAAGGTATTCCGAGCTGAATGTGAGCGGCATTCCCATCATGAGATTGACCGTATAAACGAGCACCAGAGCTTCTATCATGACTATAAATCTGAATATCATGGATATTTTGAAGCTGAACTTTATTCGTTTCTTTTGTCCCGGATTGAGCATATTCAGAATAAACGCAACTGCGGGGAATATGAGGGCGCAAACAACTGAAAGAACAAGGAAAAGTATCGAGTGTTTTTGTGGTACCGCACTTCCGAGCATTATTGCCAAAAAAGTAATGGCTATTTCAGGAATCATTATGAGGAAAAGAATCAAATAGTGCGACAACATCAATTTATTGGAGTAGTAGTAGAAAGTATTCGTGTACTCTTTTGCGGATGTGTTGCTGTGTTTGCGGATTTTCACTCCGTCGCCGAGCTCTTTTAACTCGTTTTCGATTTGTCTTATTTTGTAATCTTGAATTTTGTCTTCCGACATTTCCGAAAGAGGAATGTCCGAGGAATCGGGAAGCTCGAGGTTTTCTGTCGGTTCCGGATCGTTACTTTCGACCGGCGGCGCCGAGAAATTCATTTCGGTTTGCGTCCGAGCGCTCATGTTGTCGACGATATTTTTGTCACGCAACTGTATGAGCATATTTTTGTACTCGCGCTTGATGACGAGGGAATTTTCGTCTGTGCCGTTTGGGATCGTCGTGTCGTATCTGTAGAAATCGGGAGCTTTGGGGGACTCGGGAGCAGGCGATTGCGGTTTTTCGTTCGCCACGGCAGGCACTTGATCTTCTTCGTCACGCGTAGAGCCTATAGGGGAGGGAGCAAAGGGCGAATTCGCACGCGATGCGTCCACCCGCTTGATAATTTCGTCGGTGTCGTCGTAATCGGTATCTTCGTCTCCTACAACGGCGCGTACCGCTGCGGAAGATTCCATATAGCTGTCGTTGAAATATGTATCGGCATTGAAGCTTTCGGTGGGTACGTACTCTTCGTTTTTAAGCTTTTCGGTATAGCTGCCGTCACGAAGCTGCTGCTCGAACATCTCGTTCATGATTGCCGTGGTGTCGAGATAGGGGCGATCGGGAACGTAGGGGGCTTCGGGCTCGTCTTGCACCTCTCGAGTGGCGTCTTCATCGGAAACGACTTCGCTGTCGGGCTCGAATTGAGACTCGGCGACTTCGTCCTCGAAATCCGCGTCTGCGGCTTCTTCGGCGCTGTCTTCGGCAAGTTCCTCGTTTTCCTCCGTTTCTTCGCCTTCCGTTTCGGTTATTTCATCGGAAACGAACTCTTCCTTGTTTTCCTCAAATGCGTCATTGTTTTCCGCATTTGCGATGGTTTGTTCGACGGAAGCGACCGAAGCAAAATCGAAATCTTTATCCGAAATGAGTTTGTCTATTACGGAGCGGGAGTAGACCCATTCGCTTTGATTTTTTATGAACAAGTCTCGTCCCATATCGGTGAGCGTAAAGTATTTTCTTCTGCCTCCGCTCGATTTTGCACCCCAATAGGATTTTATAAAACCTTGGACTTCGAGACGTTTGAGGCAACTGTATAAAGTGGGCTGCTTAATGATATACTGCCCACTGCTTTTCTGTTCGATTTCTTTGATGATATCGAAGCCGTATCTGTCGCCGTCGTACAGAGCTTTTAAAATTATGGTATCGATATGACCTCTTATGAGATCGCTATGTATGGTATTGTCCATAGACACCGCCTTTACTCTATATTTATATTGTATACTTTAATTTGTGATTTGTCAATAAATTAAACCTTTAGGTTATTAAAAAAACGAAAACCAAAGTTCGCATTTTGTCTCTGTTAGGGCGAAAAACGATTGATTGTTGTCGAAAAAAGTTGTATAATTACAGATATGAAACAGCTTGCGAAAAAATATTTGTCTCACAGCGAAGAATTTGCCGTTGCGCTCGACGAAATAGATTTTCTCGAGAGGCTGAAGCCAAGCTCGGCTCTTCAGTATTTTCAGGATTTGGCGACCGTTCATGCGGACGTTATCGGTATAGGTTTCGAGGAAATGGCGGCTCGGAATATGATATGGGTGCTCAGTAAATTGAGCGTCAAATACTATCGTTCGCCGAAGGTCGGAGAGAGGATAACCGTCACGACCTTCCCGCGTAAACCGAGTACGGCATTTGGCTTGCGCGACTTCTATGTCACGGATATAGACGGCAACGTGATCATGAGCGGTTCGTCGAAGTGGCTTGTGATCGATATAAACAATCATATGATAAGACGTTGCAGTCCGCTTTTTTCATACTCGGACGATATGTATTTTCCGAACGAGCCCTTTGAAAACGCAAACAAAGCTCTGTCGGATGCGAGAGATCCCGAAATGAAATATGTTATGTCTGACGTTGTGCGTCTGACGGACATGGACAGAAACGGGCATATGAATAACGCGCGGTACGGCGATATTCTTTTGAATGCGTTTACGCCCGAATATCTCGCAAGTCACGAAATCGATAGGTTCGATTTGAATTTTCTCAACGAAATGAAATTTGCGGATAGGTATGACGTTTACTGTGTTTCCGACGACGATACTGCCGAGATACGTGCGCAGCGTGGCGGCGATACCGTATTCAGAGCCGAGATTCGGTGGAAGGGCAATGCTTGAATACGAGCTTTTTCGGTCGGCGAGAAAGACTGTGGGCATAACGGTAAAAGACGGTTGTGTCGTAGTAAAAGCGCCTCGGTACGTTTCCGCTTCGGATATAGATTTGTTTGTAAACGCCAATCGTGAATGGATCGAAAAAAAGCTTTCTGCGGACGAACAAAAAAGGAAACGCTTTGCCGATTACCTCAATTGCGTAAAATTTCTGTTTAGAGGCAGATCGATCGAATCGAGAGCGGAAAACGTCAAACGCATAGCTCTGACAAGCGAGGCGCTGTGTGTGCCGAAAGGCCGTGATTTCGGCGCTATACGTCAGAAAATCATAAGGGAATATAAGCGTGTCGCTTCGGAGTTTTTGTCGTCGCGTCTCGATGTCTTGTCGGCTTATACGGGCATGACGTTTGACAGGTTTATGCTTACAAATGCAAGAACGAAATGGGGAAGCTGTTCGACGGCAAAGCTCATACGTCTCAATTGGCGACTCGTAATGTTACCCGACGGTCTGAGCGACTACGTTATTATTCACGAATTATGTCACACAAAGTATATGAATCATTCCGCGAAATTTTGGAATTGTGTCCGTGAATATATATCCGATTATAAGAAACGGAAACAACTGCTGAAAGAGTATTCGGTTATTATGGACGTCTTGAGATGAAACGCTTTGGATTTGTCATTATTGCAATTATCGCCTTGTTGTGCTTTGCGGGATGCAATTCGCAGTATTTGCTTTACTGCGAAATTCCCAATTACGATAAAGTGATCGGCGGCGTGGTTCCCATTCCCGACAAAGGAGACCAAACGCCTTCTCCGCCCGAAGTTCCGGACGGGAGCGGCAAGCCCGACGAAGAGCCGAGTACGCCGATATTGCCGGACGATGTGCCTCTCATAACGGGATATGAGCCGATAATCGGGCAGGGCGCCGACCTCCCGTCGGATTTCGGCAAAAACTCCCTGACGCCGTTCACTATCGGAGAGAACAGGTTTTTGCTTGATAAATGCGGTAAGAGATTCGGGGCGCCGAGCGATCTTACGGCACTTTGCTACGACAAATATATCTTCGAAGAAAGCGGGCTAAAGGGCGTAAAGAGCGCCGACGGCACGTTGCTGATAAAAGCAAAATATGCGAAAATAGATATTGTTAAGAACACTATTCTTGCGGCGAACGGTGAAGTCATCCATATATTCGATGCGTCTATGACGGATGCGGCGGGAAACGTCATGCTTGTGTCCGAAGTGTCGGGCGGACGTTTTTCGGCGGTTTCGCTGTATGACGAAAAGCTCGTTGCGGCAGACGGAGTTTTGTGCGGCTTAAATTTTCGTCCGAGAATATTCGGTGGGTTTTCCGCTGTCGGAGAGAGCGGCGGTTATGCGATTGTGAAAGACGGTAACGAACGCCTCGGGTTTTTCGATACTGTGAGCGGAAAGCTTACGGTGAAACCTCGATATGCGGCAGCTTCCTTTTTTGTAAACGGATATGCCGCGGTATGCGAAACGCTCGGCGGAGAAAATATCATAATAGATACGGACGGAAGGGCAGTCGCGCGTTTTTCCGGAAACACCTACGGTTTTTATGACGGCTATATGTTTGCAGACGACGAAAAAACGGGCGGACTGAAACTTTTCGACGGTGAATTTTGCGATACGGGGCTAAAATTCGGCGATGTCCTCGGCAAACGCGTACACGGAGATTTTGTCATAGATACATTGCGAGGTCGGCTGTTTTCCGTATCGAAAAGAGAATATGTAAGTACGGCATTTTCGGATATTGTGCCGACGGTCGGCGGATTTATTTGCAAAAATGACGGTCGGGCGCAGCTTGTCGATTTCGATTTGAACACCGTGTGCGAGGCTGAAGATATAAGGGCGGACGGAGACGTCCTGAATGTGCGTTTAAACGGTCGGTATTATTATTTTGCGCCGATTGAACGGAAATAGTTGTTTTATGCACGTAAATTGCTTGACAACAGTCATAAAACAAGATAAACTATTATCGATACTTGTGTATCGATTGGCGAGGTGCTATGATAGAATGCAACGAAGACGTCAAGGCGTCCAAAGCAACAATATCGCGATTACCGATATATCTTCGCTGTTTGAGGAAAAGTCTCGAAGCGGGCGAGGAGAATGTTTCGTCCACCCGTCTTGCCGAAATATTGAAGCTCAATCCCGTTCAGGTCAGAAAGGACTTGGCTCTCGTAAGTCCCACGTCGGGTAAGCCTAAGCTCGGGTTTGCCACACGTGAACTTATAGAAGCCATAGAGGACGTACTCGGTTGCAATAATACCAACGACGCCATTTTGGTGGGCGTAGGCGGGCTCGGCAGCACTTTGCTTGCCTACGACGGCTTTAAAAATTACGGTCTCAATATAGTTGCCGCATTCGACGTAAATCCCGAGCTTGCGGGTGGCGTGATAAACGGCATAAAAGTCTTTCCCATGGAAAAGCTTGCGGGTATTGTCGAACGTCTTAACGTAAAGATGGGGATAATAACCGTGCCTGCCGCTTTCGCTCAGGACATTGCCAATAGACTTGTGGAGAGCGGAATACTTGCGATTTGGAGCTTTGCTCCGACGCATCTCAATTTACCCGAAAATATAGTCGTTAAGTATGAGGATTTGGCTGCGTCTTTGGCTGTTCTGTCGAGCAAGCTTAAGAATGCCGTCAATCCGAGCTGTACTTAGCGGCTTGTTTTAAAATCGTATTAAATTTTTTAAGGAGATATTTACATGGACAACAAAACTGCAACGACGTTTGTGGACACTGTGGAAGCCCTCGAAGAAAGGCTCAAACAGATCAGAATTGCGCAGCAGAAATTCGCTACTTACACGCAAGAGCAAGTAGACAAGATTTTCTTCGCCGCCGCCGTAGCCGCAAACAAGCAAAGGGTGTCTTTGGCAAAGATGGCGGTCGAGGAGACCGGCATGGGTGTAGTAGAGGATAAGGTCATCAAGAATCACTATGCCGCAGAGTATATCTATAATTGCTATAAGAACACCAAGACTTGCGGCGTGATAGAGGAAGACGCGGCGTTCGGCATCAAGAAGATCGCCGAGCCTATAGGCGTAATCGCTGCCGTCATACCGACTACGAACCCCACTTCTACGGCGATATTCAAGACGCTCATAGCGCTCAAGACCCGTAATGCAATCATAATCAGCCCGCATCCGAGAGCAAAGAACTGCACTATAGAGGCGGCTCGCATAGTTCTCGAAGCGGCGGTTGCCGCAGGCGCGCCCGAGGGAATAATCGGTTGGATAGACGTTCCTGCGCTCGATCTCACGAATACTCTTATGAAGAGCGCGGACATAATCCTTGCGACGGGCGGTCCCGGTATGGTAAAATCCGCATATTCGTCGGGTAAGCCCGCTCTCGGCGTAGGCGCAGGCAATACCCCTGCGATTATCGACGACAGCGCCGATATAAAGGTCGCCGTGAATTCCATAATCCATTCCAAGACTTTCGATAACGGCATGATCTGTGCGAGCGAACAGTCGGTGATCGTTCTCGATAAGGTCTACAACCAAGTAAAGAAAGAGTTCAAGGAGAGAGGTTGTTATTTTCTCAATCCCGAAGAGCTCGATAAGGTCAGAAGCACCATTATCATAAACGGCGCGTTGAACGCGAAAATAGTCGGTCAGAGCGCACACAAGATTGCCGAGCTTTCGGGCGTCAAAGTTCCCGAGACGGCAAAGATTCTCATCGGCGAGGTTACGAGCGTAAGTCTCGAAGAAGAGTTTGCGCACGAGAAGCTTTCTCCCGTACTTGCGATGTATAGGGCAAGCAATTTCGAAGACGCTGTCGGCAAAGCCGAACAGCTTGTCGCGGACGGCGGATACGGTCATACTTCGTCGCTGTATATAAATCTTCTTACGGGCAAGGAAAAGATCGCCGAATTCGAAAAGAGAATGAAGACCTGCCGCGTGCTCTTGAATACTCCTTCTTCGCAAGGCGGTATCGGCGACTTGTATAATTTCAAACTTACGCCTTCGCTTACGCTCGGCTGCGGTTCCTGGGGCGGAAATTCGGTTTCCGAAAACGTGGGCGTAAAGCATCTTATCAATATCAAAACGGTTGCCGAGAGGAGAGAAAATATGTTGTGGCTCAGATTGCCTCAAAAAGTTTATCACAAGAAAGGTTGCTTGCCCGTCGCGCTCGATGAGCTTAAAAACGTAATGGGCAAGAAAAAGGTGTTCATAGTTACCGACGAATTCCTTTATAAAAACGGTTATACGAAGCCCATAACCGATAAGCTCGACGAAATGGGCATAATGCACACCACGTTCTATAATGTCGCGCCCGATCCCACGCTTGCTTGCGCAAAAGAGGGCACTGCGGCAATGAATTCGTTCGGACCCGATTGCATAATCGCGCTCGGCGGCGGTTCGGCAATGGACGCGGCTAAGATCATGTGGGTGCTTTACGAACATCCCGAGGCGGATTTCCTCGATATGGCAATGCGCTTCATAGACATTCGCAAGCGCGTCTACACCTTCCCGAAAATGGGTGAAAAAGCATACTTTATCGCCGTTCCCACTTCCGCAGGTACGGGCAGCGAGGTTACTCCGTTTGCCGTCATTACAGACGAAAGCACGGGTATAAAGTATCCGCTTGCCGATTACGAATTGTTGCCCAATATGGCGATAATCGACGCAGACCTTATGATGAATATGCCTAAGGGATTGACGAGTGCGACCGGTATCGACGCGATGACGCACGCTCTCGAGGCTTACGTTTCGATGCTTGCTACGCCGTACACGGACGGTCAGGCGCTTGTTGCTCTCAAAAATATATTCACGTATTTGCCGAGAGCATACGACAACGGTCCCAACGACGCCGAGGCAAGAGAGCACATGGCGGACGCATCCACAATGGCTGGTATAGCGTTTGCAAATGCTTTCCTCGGAGTGTGCCACTCCATGGCTCATAAGCTCGGAGCGTTCCACCACCTTCCTCACGGTGTGGCAAATGCGCTTTTGATAAGCGAGGTTATTAAATTCAACGCGGCAGAAGCTCCCGCAAAAATGGGTACGTTCCCGCAGTATGCTTATCCGAGCACTATGCACAGATATGCGGAGATTGCGGATTTCCTCGGTCTCGGCGGTAAGAACGACAAAGAAAAAGTCGAGAATCTTATAAAAGCTGTCGAGGATCTCAAGGCAAAGGTCGGCATAAAGAAGACAATAAAGGACTACGGCGTCGACGAGCAAGTGTTCCTTGCAAAGCTCGACGAGATGACGGAGCAGGCGTTCGACGATCAGTGTACGGGAGCAAACCCGAGATACCCGCTCATGAAAGAGATCAAGCAGATGTATCTCAACGCTTATTACGGAAAATAAGGAGGATTTCGATATGAAATTAGACAAGGTTATAGCAACTCGTCCCGATAAGACGATTTATCGTGACGGTGACATCATTATCAAGGTGTTTGATAAAAACAAAAAGAAGTCCGATGTTCTTAACGAGGCGCTCAATCAAGCGCGTGTCGAGGAAAGCGGCGTACAGATCCCGAGAATACTCGACGTGTCTTGTCTCGATGACGGACGTTGGGCAATAGCAATGGACTATATACCCGGCAAGACGCTTGCAGAACTTATTTCCGAAAATCCCGATAAGTTGGATGAATATCTCAACAAGTTCGTCGACTTGCAGCTTGAAATGCATACGCACAAAGTGCCGCTGCTCAACAAGCTCAAGGACAAGATGTCGCGCAAGATTTCCGAGACAAAGCTGAGTGCGACGGTGAGATACGAGCTTAACGTCCGTCTCGAGAGTATGCCTAAGCATACGAAGCTTTGTCACGGGGATTTCAATCCGAGCAACGTCATAATTCGTGACGACGGAAAAGCGTTCATAATCGACTGGGCTCACGCAACGCAGGGCAATGCGAGTGCGGACGCGGCAAGAACCTACCTTATGTTCAGTATCAACAACGGTAAGGAAACTGCGGACAAATACCTTTCTATATTCTGCGCAAAGAGCGACACAGCAAAGCAGTACGTAACGAAGTGGCTGCCCATAGTTGCGGCTTCGCAGTCGGTAAAGGAGAAGAAAGAAGAGCAAGAGTTCCTTGCAAAGTGGATCGACGTCGTAGAGTACGAGTAATGTTGGTTTAATATGCAATTCGTTAAAAGACCTGTCAAGCGACGGGTCTTTTTTATATATATCGCTTGCAAAATGTGGCAGCGGTATGATATAATACGTACAGACAAAACATAAATGTTTTGTAAGGACTGCGTCCTTCCGTGCAAAAGCACGGCTGTACTCCTTGCATCGTTTCGCAAAAAAGTCCTTGCAAGCAAACTTTTTTGCATTGCGATATAATACGTACAGGCGAAACATGAATGTTTTGTAAGGACTGCGTCCTTCCGTGCTTAAGGCACGGCTGTACTCCTTGCATCGCTTTGCAAAAAGCCCTTGCAAGCAAACTTTTTTTGCTTCGCGATATAATATAAGCGCAGACGGAGGATGTTATGTCGGATTACAAAATACTTATAGTCGATGACGATGATAATATTTGTCAGCTTTTAAAGCTCTATCTCGTCAAGGAAGGATTTGCGACGGAAATATGCAATAACGGCGTAGATGCCGTAAAGGCGGTCGGCAAGGACGCGTACGATATGGTGTTGCTCGACATAATGATGCCGGGTATGGACGGATATGAGACGCTTTCTGCAATCAGAAAGATATCGAGTGTTCCCGTAATCATGGTTTCGGCAAAAGGCGAGCCTATGGATAAAATAGGCGGTCTTGATACGGGTGCGGACGATTACGTCACAAAGCCGTTCGAGCCGCAGGAATTGATTTCCCGCATACGCGCCGTATTGAGGAGAATAAAGCCCGAACGCAACGAGGTAAAAAAGGACATTTCGATAGGCAATTTGTATATCGACATAGCAAATTATATAGTCAGAGTCGACGATAAAAAAGTGGATATGCCGCCCAAGGAAATAGAATTGTTGTATTATCTTGCGACTCATCCGATGCGAGTGTTTACGAGAGAGCAACTCCTTAAGGGGGTTTGGGACAGTGATTATAAGGGCGATACGCGCACGGTGGACGTGCATATAAAGCGTATACGCGAAAAACTCGGCATGGGTACAAATTGGAGTTTGGAGACGGTATGGCGAGTCGGATATAAATTCGAGGTAACCCAATAGTGAAAGTTTTTTCGAGTTTCGTATTCAGATTGATTATTTTTTTCGTTCTGTTTTTTTCGTCGATATTTTTTCCGCTCTTCTTTCTTTTGCCTCTTATGTCCGACAGAAATTACGTTTTGCTCGGCGTGCTTATAGCGATCATAGCAATTCTCGAAATCATTTTGTTTGTATTTATATGTATCGAAACGTATACGAAACCGATTTCGAGTATAAACAAGGCGGCTAAAAAGCTTACAATGGGAGAATATGGCACGAGCGTAAATCTCAAGTATGTCGACAGAGATTTGAAGAACTTGTCGATAAATATTAACAATATAGCAAACGAATTCGAAAATATGGAGCAGGTGCGCAAATCGTTTGTATCGAACGCTTCTCACGAGCTACGCTCGCCGCTTACGTCCATGCAGGGGTTTCTTCGCGCCATGCTTGACGGTACGATCGAAGATAAGGATAGGAATAAGTATCTCGAAATAGTGCTTAGCGAAACAAGGCGGCTGAGTTCGCTTATAAACTCCATGCTTGACCTGTCCAGACTCGAGTCCGGGGCAAATCCGCTCACGCTTGGATCTTTTGATATAAACGCTCTTATAGAACAGGTGATAGAGAAGCTTACGCCTAATCTGATTGCAAAGAATATAAGCTGCCGCGTCGATTTTGTGCGAAACGAAAGCTTTGTCTATGCCGACAAGGAAAAAATCACTCAGGTGCTTGTAAATATCATAGACAACGCGATCAAATACTCGCCCGACGGTTCGGAGATATTCATAACCACTCATATACACGGACGAAAAATTTACGTTGCGGTAAAAGATATGGGTATCGGTATCAGCAAGAAAGAGCAAATGCTTATATGGGAGAGGTTTTATATGGCAGACAAAGCAAGGACTCCCGTAAAAAGCAAAGGCACCGGGCTTGGACTTTCGATAGTTAAAAAGATCATCGACGACCATAAAGAAGCCATTTGGGTGGAAAGCGCAAAAGGTGTGGGCGCGACCTTCATATTTACTTTGACGATTTTCGATACGGTCAAGAATAAGGTTAAGAATGTGTGACTCAATCTGTGTATCGATAAGGGATTTACTATGATTTATTTGGATAATGCGGCTACGACAAAGCCTTCGCGAGGAACCGTCGAAATGTCAAACCGAATACTCGAAAGGGATTTTTACAATCCTTCGGCTTTATATTATTGCGCCGTCGAGTTAAGAAAAGAACTCGATGCTTCGAGAGCGTGTATTGCGGATAAACTCGACTGTAAGCCGAGCGAAGTTGTTTTTACGTCCGGCGCGACCGAGTCCAACAATTGGGCGGTTGCGTGCGGTTTCAAAAACAAGCGGGGAAATATAGTGGTTTCCGAGGGCGAGCACCCTTCGGTATACGAACCTGTGATGCTTTTAAAGGGAAAGGGGATCGATGTGCGGACCGTTCCGCTTTTAAGCGACGGCAGAGTCGACGAAGAGAGGCTTGCGTGCTGTGTCGACTGCGAAACCGCATTTGTATCGGTAATTCATGCGAGCAACGAGACGGGCGTCGTAAACGATGTAATGCGACTGTCGCGCATTGTGAAGGAGAAAAATCCTCGCGCCGTTTTTCACTCGGACGGTGTTCAGGCATTTTGCAAGGTACCTTTTCGCCTAAGCGGAAGCTGCGTGGATCTTTACAGCATAAGCGCCCATAAGATCGGAGGATTGAAGGGCGCAGGCGCTCTGTATATAAGAAACGGCTTTAATATTTCGCCGCTCGTATCGGGCGGAGGGCAGGAGCGCAATCTTCGCTCGGGGACGGAGAATGTTATGAGCATTCTCTCGTTTAAGAGTGCAATAGAAGATTTCGACGGGAGCCATGTTTGTGATCTGTATGATTATGCCGTTGCGTATCTGTCGAAGCTCGTCGGAGTGAAAATAAACGGGTGTGCAGATCATTCGAGCGGATATATTGTTTCTGTCGGCGTGTCGGGGGTAAAGTCCGAAATACTTCAACATATTTTAAGCGATTCGGGCGTTCTTGTAGGCACGGGCTCTGCTTGCTCGTCTAAAACAAAGAAAAATCGAACGCTCGAATCCATGAAAACGGAAAAACGGTTTATGGAAGGGAATATCCGAATAAGTTTCTCGCCTTCTAATACCATGGAAGAAATAAAGCGGGCTATGGATGTGATTTCCGTGTCGATTGAAAAATTGAGGAGTGCTATAAATGGATAACATTATTGTGTTGCGTTACGGTGAACTGTATCTTAAGGGCAAGAACAGGGGCTTTTTCGAGCGACAGCTTATCGGAAATATAAAAAACAAGCTGAAAGGATTCGATTGTGAGCTTATTTGTCACCGAGGCAGATATGAGGTGTCGGGGTATGATCGGAATGACGAATCGCGTATCGTAAATGCGCTCAAGACTGTTTTTGGCTTGAAGTCGCTCAGTATTGCGCAAAAAGTTCCTTCCGATATAAGCATTATGTCAGACGTAATACTCGAAAAACTCCCTCGAAGCGGAACGTTCAAGGTGGATACGCACAGGGCGGATAAAACATTTCCGTTGACGTCTCCGCAAGTTTCGGCTGCGCTCGGCGAGAAGATCATCGAAACAAACAAGAATCTTTCGGTAGATTTGCATAATCCGGATATCGTCGTGAATGTAGATATACGTGAGGACAAGTATACTTATATCTATACGGCAAAAGAGGACTGTGCCGGCGGTATGCCTGTGGGTTGCGCGGGAAAAGGACTTCTCATGCTTTCGGGAGGCATAGACAGCCCGGTGAGCGGTTATATGCTTGCAAAACGCGGGCTTTCGCTCGACGCAATACATTTCCATTCTTATCCGTATACGAGCGTGCAAGCGAAGGATAAAGTTGTAGAGCTTGCTAAGATTATGTCGCAATACTGCGGAAATATGAATCTGATAGTGGTGCCGTTTACGAAAATACAGGAGACCATTCATACAAAGTGCAATTCCGACTATATGATTACGATAGTTCGTCGATTTATGATGCGCATTGCGGAAAAGGTGGCTTTTTATAGGGATTGCGGCTGTATAGTAAACGGAGAAAGTCTCGGTCAGGTCGCGAGCCAGACCTTGCAGAGCATTACGGTTACGAACGATGTCGTAAAGTCCATGCCCGTATTTCGTCCGCTTATCGGAATGGATAAGCAAGAGATAATAGATATATCTTTGAAGATCGGAACATATGAAACATCCATTCTTCCGTACGAGGACTGTTGCACTGTGTTTATGCCGGACAGTCCCGTAACAAAACCTACGATATTCAAAGCCGAGAACGAGGAAAAGAAGATGGGCGATATCGAAAAGCTAATCGAGCAAGCCCTCGATAATCTCGAAATTATCAAAATCTAAATTCAAAAGTTCATCATAATACAGATAATCGCCGTATTGCGGAGTGGAATATTCTTTCGGCATATGTTTTTCGGAAAACCATTCGCAGGCTTTATCTTTGATCTTCACGTCGTTTCCCGCAAGCAGCACGACGTGTTTTTCTTTCAGTGCGCGACTGTCGATATAGCGGCACTTTATGCTTTCCGGCTTTGGCAGATCCGTATCGTCGCAGAGTAATTTCAATGCTTTTTTTGCGATCGGACAAGCGGTATTGCTTGCGGTTGTTTCGTTCGGCATTTTGTTTCCGCCGACCCATACGCCTATCGTGTATTTCGGAGTATAAGCTATGCAATACACATCGCTGTTTCCGTCGGAATTTCCGACCGTTCCCGTTTTTGCGCAGACGTTGCCGAAACCGGATAGGGCGTTTGCTGTGCCGCTTAAGGCGCATTCTTTCAGCATGGTGCTTACGAGAAACGCCGTATCTTCGCTTATGGCGGCAGAACTTTGTCTTTTGTCGGAATATATTATGTTGCCGTCCTCATCCGAGATATATCGAACGCAGCTTCCTTCGATAAATTTTCCGCTTCTTGCAAATGTGCCGTAGGCGTCGACGAGTTGCCGAAGAGTTACGCCTTCCGTCATTCCGCC
>CAJULE010000011.1:28761-62855 GCA_910587445.1 uncultured Christensenellaceae bacterium | reverse complement strand
GCCTGACATGGAAATGCGAAGCATATAAGCCGTTCGGACTCCCTCTCCTTTAAACAACTTAGGGCTTCGCCTTAAGAATCCTTTTTAAGGATAATTTTATTATATCTTACCATTGTCCTATAAGAGTGCGCTGGCTTATTGCAAAAATCAGAAAGAGATTCTTCGACAAGCTCAGAATGACATCGGGCTTTAAGGCGTCAAACAGTTTATTGCGAGCAGTTCGAGGCAAGCGAGCACCGACGACGGGAGCGTACTTTTTTTGTACATGACCAAGGCGACGCGGAGCTTAACACAGAAATGCTACGCATATAAGACGTCGGGGAAGATTTTTTGTAAAAAATCGTCCAAATATGTTGATTTACTCCCCACCCCTGTGCTATAATAAATAGACATTAAGATGGAGGATAGGCGTCTAAAGTGGAATTTTCCGGTGAAGCAACCGTGAATAAACTTATTTTGCTGTTCGTTTTCGACAAGATGGACGTTCCCATAACAGAGAATACCATTATCGAAATGTGCACGAGCCGCAATCTTTGGCTAGCCTATATGGACTGTAAGCAAGCCATGTCGCAACTGCTCGAAAAAGAGTTCATATATCAGTCCACCCACGACAGAAACAGCTATTACTCCATTACGCCGAACGGCCGTATGTGCCTTGCGATGTTCTATATGCAGATCCCGACGTCGCTTCGCAGCGACATCACGGAATACATCAAAGAAAACCGTATGCTGTTCAGGCGCAAACAGGAATACTCGGGCACTTATTACAAAAATGCGGACGGAACATACACCGTGCTTTTAAAGATAATAGACCCGATAAAGACCACCCTTGAAATAAAGCTTAATGTTGCAAACCGCCACACGGCGAAGTCCGTCTACGAAAAGTGGAAAGACAAAGCGGCTCAGGTCTACTCGTCCATTCACGACGTACTCGTCGATTGATACTTAAAAATACGAAAGGAGCATATAAATCATGGAATCTTACAGAACGGTCGGCACCTGCAGCCGTCAAATCATTTACGAAGTGGAGGACGGAATCCTCAAGTCGCTGAAGTTCATAAACGGCTGCAGCGGCAACACGCAAGGCGTCTCTCGTCTCGCCGTCGGCATGAAGATCGACGACATCATCGCCAAGCTTCAGGGCGTACAATGCCGTAACGGCACGTCGTGCCCCGACCAACTTGCCAAAGCGCTTATCGAATACAAGAAAAATCACGAATAGTTTATACACATGACACGCTTTGCGCTTCCCCGTTTTCGGGAAGCTCTTTTGCAACCGAGAAAATATTATGCCGAGAAAAAATCGTCGCGAGTTCGTTTTACGAGTTTGCGACGATTTTTGCGATATACAATTCTTCTTTATGAGGTCTTTTACAATCCCCTCAGTCACCTTCGTCAACAGCCAACTTACCAAGGGAAGTCTTTGAGGTATTCTCGGACGGGTTCGTTCGACTTAACGGGAAACCTTTTTTCAAGGGTTCAGGGAGGAAAGTTTGGAAAGCAAATCCGCCTTAAGCGACGTGTACTTTTCGACCTTTGCCCTCTCCTCTTCTATCAGATGTGCGGGAGCTTTTGCGGCAAACCCCGGATTCGAAAGCTTTCCGCTTGCGCGTGCGAGTTCGCTTTCTATCCCCTTAAGTTCTTTTTCGAGACGTTCGCGCTCCTTTGCGAAGTCTATGAGCTGACCGAGCGGAAGATAAACTTCGGCTATCTGGGTCACGAGTCCCGCAGACTTTTCGTCGGGGCGTCTGCCAATCACTATCTCGTTGCCGCCCGCAAGTTTTTCAATATAGTCCGCGGACCTTGCGACGAGCTTTTCGTAGCCTTCCTTCGGCAACAAGTAGATCGCCGTTCGTGTGGACTGGCTCACATTCATTTCGGCGCGCAGATTTCTCACTCCGTGAATGAGTTCGAGCACAGCCCGCATTTCGCGCGCGTCCTTTCTGTAGACTTTTTTAAGCGGCACGGGATATTCGGATATCATTATATCTTCCGCGTCGCCCCCGGGCAAGCTGTCGTAAATTTCCGCCGTCACAAACGGAATTATCGGGTGTGCGAGCTTAAGCAGCGAGCGAAGGACATAGACGAGCACAGACACGGTGTCCGCTCTTCTTTCGCCGTCCGAGCTGTAGAGCGCGGGCTTACTGAGCTCGATATACTTATCGCAAAATTCGCTTCTTATAAACTCATAGAGCTTTGCCGCCGCTATGCCGACCTCATAACGCTCCATATACTTTGTGACCGACGTTATGAGCGACGAAAGCTCGGTAAGTATCCACTTGTCGGCAACCGAAAGCTTTACGCCGTCAAGCCCTTTTACGCTCAAGCCGTCGGCGTTCATGAGCACGAAACGCGCGGCGTTCCAGATCTTGTTTATGAAGTTGCGGAAGCCCTCGCACTTGTCCTCGCTGTATTTAATATCTCCGCCCGCCTTTACTCCGCTGACGAGAGAAAGTCTCAGCGTGTCCGCGCCGTACTTGTCGATGATCTCCATGGGATCGACGCCGTTGCCGAGCGACTTCGACATCTTGCGTCCGAGTTTGTCGCGGACAATGCCGTGAATGAGCACGTCCTTAAACGGCGCTTTGCCCGTGTGCTCGAGTCCCGAGAATATCATTCTCGCAACCCAGAAGAAAATTATGTCATAGCCCGTAATGAGCAGTGACGTGGGATAGAAAAACTCGAGATCCTTCGTCTTTTCGGGATAGCCGAGCGTAGAGAACGGCCAAAGCGCCGAGCTGAACCAGGTATCGAGAACGTCTTCGTCCTGCCTGAGTTTTCCGCCGCATTTCGGACAGACGGAAATCGCCTCTTTGGACACGTGAGTCTCTCCGCATCCGTCGCAATAATACGCGGGGATTCTGTGCCCCCACCAGAGCTGGCGGCTTATGCACCAATCGCGAATGTTCTCCATCCAATGAAGATAGACCTTTTCGAAGCGCTTGGGCATGAAATTGACCGATTTCTTTTTTACCGCGTCAATTGCGGGCTTTGCGAGCGGCTGCATCTTTACGAACCACTGCTTCGACACCATGGGTTCTATCACCGTATGACAACGGTAGCAATGCCCTACGTTGTGCACGTGCTTTTCGATCTTCACCAAAAGACCGAGCTCTTCGAGATCCTCAAGCACCGCCTTACGAGCCTCGAACCTTTCGAGCCCGGCATACTTGCCGGCAAGCTCGTTCATATGCGCCGAATCGTCCATTACGCGAATAACGGACAACTCGTGTCTCTTGCCCACCTCGAAATCGTTGGGGTCGTGCGCGGGCGTGATTTTGACGGCACCCGTTCCGAAACCGCTTTCCACATAATCGTCCGCCACGACGGGGATAATTCTGCCGACAAGCGGAAGAACGAGATTCTTCCCCACATACGCCGCGTACTTTTTGTCCTTGGGATTTACGGCGACCGCTACGTCTCCGAGAAGGGTCTCGGGTCTTGTCGTAGCTACTGTTATGAAACCGCTTCCGTCCTCGAGCGGATACTTTATATGCCACAGGTGCGAATCCGCCTGCTCGTACTCGACTTCCGCGTCGGAAATCGCCGTATGACAGCACGGGCACCAATTTATTATTCTGTCGCCGCGATAGATAAGACCTTTTTCGTAGAGGTTCACAAAGACTTCGCGCACGGCGCGGCTGCACCGCTCGTCCATCGTGAAAGCCTGTCTGTCCCAATCGCAGGACGAGCCGAGCGTCTTAAGCTGCTCGACAATGCGCCCGCCGTACTTTTCTTTCCAATCGTACGCGCGTTTTAAAAAGCCCTCTCTGCCGACATCTTCTTTCGTGAGTCCTTCCTCTTTCATCTTTTCGACGACCTTGACTTCGGTCGCAATGGAGGCGTGATCCACGCCGGGAAGCCAAAGAGCCTCGAAGCCCTTCATGCGCTTATAGCGCGTCACTGCGTCCTGAAGCGTCATGTCGAGCGCGTGTCCGACATGAAGCTGCCCCGTTATATTGGGCGGCGGCATTACTATCGTGAACGGCTTTTTCTTACTGCCGCTATCTGCATGGAAATACTTTTTGTCCGTCCACTTCTTATACAGCTTGCCCTCAAAGCTCTTGGGTTCATAGGTCTTGTTCATTACCGTTTCTCCGATTTCGTTACTTGCCTATCAGTATACAATATTTCCGAGCGTTTTGCAAGTAAAGCTAAACGGTTGGAAAAAGTTTTTGACAAAGATCCGATGTATTCCTTTGCGTAACAGGGAGAAATCGGACGGCATAATATGGTGGTATATAACGGCTTGCCTGCTTGCGCGCCCTTTTGCGAGCAAGGGCTCGCTTAAGGCAAGTCTATACATTATAAGGAGATACACAATGAAGAAAAAAATATCGGCTATCGTTTTGAGCGCCATGCTCTGCCTCGTATGCTTTACGGGCTGCGGCGGAAACGGCAAAACCAAAGTAAGGCTGTCGGAAGTCACGCACAGCATATTCTACGCTCCGCTTTATATAGCCATAAACAAAGGCTATTTCGAAGAGGAAGGAATAGAGATCGAACTTACGAACGCAGGCGGCGCGGACAAAGTCATGACGTCGATCGCATCGAATTCCGCCGACATAGGTCTGATGGGTCCCGAAGCGACGATTTACTGTCATGTCGAGGGGCAGAGGAATTATCCCGTCATATTCGGTCAGCTCACGGCTTGCGACGGCTCTTTCCTCGTGGGAAGAAATCCCGAGCCCGACTTTAAGTGGGAAGATCTCGAAAACAAGCACGTCCTTGCCGGCCGTGCCGGCGGCGTGCCTGCAATGACGCTCGAGTACGTCTGCAACAACGCGGGACTTTATCACGACAAAAATATCAACCTCGACACTACGGTCGCATTCGACCTCATGGTGGGCGCGTTCGAGGGCGACAAGAAATATGATTACGTCACGATGTTCGAGCCTACGGCTTCCGAATATCAGGCTGCGGGCAAGGGCTATATCGTCGCGTCCGTAGGCAAAGCCGCCGGCACCGTGCCGTACACCGCGTTCTCGGCGTCGAAGAGCTACCTCGAGAAAAACCGCGATGTTGCGCTTGCCTTCCTGCGCGCCGTATTCAAGGGATATAAATACCTGTGCGATAACACGTCCGAAGCCGTGGCGCCCGCACTCGAAGCGTCGTTCGTAGGAACGCCGCTCACCTCCATTGCCGCCGCCATAGACAGCTATCGCGCGATAAACGCATGGTGCGCAACTCCCGTCATGAAGGAAGCGGATTTCAATCATCTCATGGACATCATGGAAAATGCGGGCACGCTCACTTCGCGCGCCGACTTCGATCTTGCCGTAGACAACTCGCTTGCCCGTGAGGTAATCGCCTGAAAATCCACACTTTAATCAAAAGAGGTATTACGATGGAAATACTCAAATTCGATGACGTGAACCTGACTTATCAAACCCCGCAGGGACAGACGGACGCACTCAAAGATCTGTCGTTTTCCGTAAGCGAGGGAGAATTCGTTGCGCTCGTCGGTCCGTCCGGCTGCGGCAAAACGACGGTGCTTTCGCTCGTATCGGGACTGCTGTTCCCCACGTCCGGCTCTGTCGAGGTCGACGGGCACAGGGTAACGGGTCCGATGAGCAGCGTCGGTTATATGCTGCAAAAAGACAATCTGTTCGAGTGGCGCAGCATCTTTAAAAACGTAATGTTGGGTCTCGAAGTACAAAAGAAAATCACGCCCGAGATGGAGAGCTATGCAAACGGGCTTCTCGACAAATACGGGCTTAAGGACTTTAAGAAGAGCTTTCCGCCCGAGCTTTCCGGCGGCATGAGACAGCGCGTCGCGCTCATAAGAACGCTGGCGTTTAAACCGAAGCTCCTGCTCCTCGACGAGCCGTTTTCGGCGCTCGACTTTCAGACGAGACTGTCCGTATGCGACGACGTTTACTCTATCATAAAGAGTGAGGGCAAAACCGCGCTACTCGTCACGCACGACATTTCGGAAGCCGTATCGGTAGCCGACCGCATAATCGTGCTTTCGAGGCGTCCCGCGTCCGTAAAGAGCATATTTGAGCCGAAAATAGACGCCTCCACTCCGTTCGAAAGACGCGCGTCGCCCGAGTTCTCACACTGGTTCGACACCGTGTGGAAGGAGGTCAGCTATGACGAAAAAGGATAAACAAAAGAAACAACGCGTAAAATATTCGGAGCTTCCGGCTGCCCGCGCGGCATATTTGCGCTCGGTCAGACGCGACAAGGTCAAAGTTCTGTCGCTGCAAATAGCCGTGCTCATACTCTTTCTCGGGCTTTGGCAGCTGCTCGCTTCGACGGGTGTAATCGACGACTTCATAACGAGCTCGCCCATACGCATTATAAAGACGCTCGGAACACTCATAAAACAAGATCTTTTGAAGCACGTCGGCATTACCCTTCTCGAGTGCATAGTCGGCTTTGTGGTTTCGAGTGCGCTCGGCTTTTTCATAGCCGTCGGACTCTGGTCAAGCAAGACCGCACGGCGGGTGTTGGAGCCGTATATAGTCACTCTCAATTCCCTGCCGAAGATAGCGCTCGGTCCGATAATCATAGTATGGATGGGCGCGGGCATGAAAGCGATCGTGACGATGACTGTGCTTATATGCGTAATAGTTACGGTCATAAGCGTGCTGGGCGGATTCCTCGCCTGCGACGAAGGAAAGCTCCTATTGATGCGTTCGATGGGCGCGACGAGGACGCAGACTTTTTTCAAGCTCATTCTGCCGCAATCCCTCCCCAACCTCATTTCCGTACTCAAGATAAACGTGGGGCTTGCCTGGGTAGGCACTATCATGGGCGAATATCTCGTCTCGAGCGCAGGTCTCGGCTATCTCATCATATACGGAGGTCAGGTCTTTAAGCTTGACCTCGTAATGACGTCGACCGTGATACTGTGCGTGCTTGCCGCACTTATGTACCTCGGAGTGGCGCTTCTCGAAAGGCATGTCGCGTCTAAAAGATGATCACAGTACAATAAAGCAAGAGGGCTGTCGAATTAAAGACAGTCCTCTTTTTTCGCTTAGCCGAGCGAGCCGTCTATACGGCGCTGCGAACGCCACGAGCCGAGGAGCGGAGCGACGAACGCCACGAAGCGAAGCGGAGTACAAGCGCCGCAAGGCGAGTACGAGGCGCGCGTACTTCGATATACGCAACCCGAGAAAAACGCAAACCCGACATAGAAATGCGACGTTTATACGGCGGCGAAGCGTCGGCGGGTACGGATAAAGAATATAATGTTGAGCAAGACGTATGCGACGCCCAGCCCGCCTATCACGGGATAGAGTGCGCCGACGACCCGTTCGAAGCCGAGCACCGAAAGCAAAAGTCCGACCGCAAGGACGCAAAATACGGCAAGAGGTCTGCTTCGGACAATGCCGCCGACATAGTCGGTAAGACAGTTCATTGCGGTAAGAAGGGTGGTAAAAATCGACGCAGACATGGATATTGCCGTGAGGAAGAACAACACGGGATGTATGGATTTTGCCATATCGAGCGTGGGCAGTGCGGATGTGAAATCCGCGGAGTTGAGCGCAAGTATTATCAGCCCCATAAGCAAGCCGATCACGGCTGCGGCGATTCCCGACGAGCACACGATCTCTTTCGGTTTCAGATCGCGCACCGATATAAGCGCGCCCGCGGCGAGAATAAGATTCATACTGACATAGACGAGAGAAGTAAGCGGCTTAAACGACAAAATATCGAACTCCACGGCGCCGCCGTCCATACTCATTGCGCAGACTACTACAAGCGTCACTATGACGCCCGGAAGAATAACGGTGTTGAGCTTTATAAGTCCGCCTATTCCGCGCGTAACTATTACTGCGGCAAGCGCTCCGAACGCAAGCGAGAAAAAAGGAAAGCCCGCAACCGTCTTTCCTATGGAATCGAAAGCCGCAAGCATACCCGCAAGCACTATGAGCGAATTCATCAGAAGAAAGCCGTCCAAAAGCGGACGAACTTTTCCAACGACAAGCCCGTTGAGCACCCCTATATCCTTGGGCTTATAGCGTGAGCCGAGAAAAAGAAACAGCGCGCAACCGCCGAAGGTCAGAAGCGCGCAGATTACTGCATTTAACGGATTGATCGCGCTTATGCCGAAAAACGATGCGATTTCCGCACCCGAAGCAAAGCCTGCCCCGATAACGGTTCCGACGATAAGCATGGCTATGGAAAAACACCGCTTGAACCTCATACGGTATTGTATTACGGATCGCGGCAAATTATGAGCGGCCGACGTCTCAGTGCTTGGACTTTATGAGAATATATGTCGGGTCATCCGAAAAATCGCGAGCGTCGTCGACTATTCCGCCGAGCCGCTCTATGGCATTCTTTATCTCGATGTATTCGGCATAGTTGCAATTGTCGAGTGCGCGATACAGCATTTCCGCGGCACGCTCGTCTCCGTACATTCCGAGATACTGCGAATAAAGCGGTATATTTTCGCCGCTCGAAAACAGCTCGCAAAGAAGTGCGAACGTGCGTTCGTCCTTCTCTGCGCTCAACAGAATCTCCGCAACTATCGTCTTTACGTCCGCGTCGGCATTTTCCGCCGCCGACAAAAGCTCTTCCTTCACTTCGTTTGCGTGCTCCTTGAGAATGCCTATGGCGCTTTCTCTCAGATCGTCGTCCGTATTTTCGTCCTTGATCCAATCCATATAGGTTTTAAGCGAATGTTCCGCACCGCTTTCTTCGAGAAGCCTCACGCATATGAGCTTGAGCTTCGGCGACGCGGACGGCTTATCCAAGAGCTCGCGGAGCAGCGGTGCACAGCCTTCGTTTTCGGCTATCGCATCGAGAAGCAGCGAGCACGGATTGCAATCCCCTTCGCTCGTGCCTACGAGGATTCCGATAAGCTCCTCGGGCTTTTCTATGCCGTCGAAGAATGCGCGCGGAGCTATGCCGCCGAGCTTATGCGACGGAGAGCTTGCCCACGTCTCGTATACGTCGGGCATCACTGCTTCCATTTCGTTTTCGTCCTCGTACTCCCCTTCGTGCTCCTTAAACCACGCCATCGCGTACTCTTCGAACATCTTGTCAAAATCGATTATTCCGCTCATACTATATTCTCCTTTTGCGCTTGGGGCGCGGCTGTTTTCTGACAGTCTTTATTTCGGTCGCGATTTCGCTGTCTATATATTCCTCGAATTTTTTCGCATTGCAACCGAAGATATCCACACAATCGTCTTTCGAAAGTTTTTCGCGCGTGAGATTGCTTCTGTAGCATATCGCCGCCGCCATGGACGGCACGTCGTATGTTTTGCGCTTGAACATCTCGAACAGCGATTCGTCTATCTTGCGATATATGCCGTTCATGTCGTCGGCATATCCGTCTCCGAAAAATATCAGACTTGCGAACGTATATCTGTACAGTTCGAGCGTGCACTCGTGAAGTCCCACGGGCGGATCGTACTCGACTTTTCTATAGAGATTGCCCGTCGTTACGGATATTTCCGAAGGATTGTCGTCGAGCATTTCGAAAATCACGTTCTTTTTGAACTCCTCCGACATATATGCGGATATAAGGAGTTTATCGAGATATTTACGGCATTTACCGCTTCCCGCAAGATACTTTCCCGCCGCAATCATGAGATCCCTGTCTCCCTCCTGGAAAAGCCAATCGAGATATTCGGACAGAACGGGATTCTTCTTGAGCTCGGCGAGTGCCGAAGAGACCGTCTTATGCGAAACCATCCACTCGTATATACAGTCTTCCCTTTCTATCGCTTCGGACTCGGGAATGCAGTCGAGCGGCTCGAACGAGCTCTTGCCCTCGAGAGCGTCTATCTCTTCCGCATAAAATTTAAGCGCCGTGTCGTCCGGATACAATCTTTTTACGAGCACGATATAGTACTTTGCCGCATCTCTGTTTCCGAGATTGGCATAGCACATCGCAATTTGCATGAGAATTTCCCTGTCCCACGGCAGGAAATTTTTGACCGTCATGAGGTGTTTCAACGCCTCGTCGTATTTGCCCATACGCCACGCCACGCGAGCAAGGGTCTCGAGATCGTCGCAGCTACAATCCTTATCGACTTCCGTACGAGCATAATAGTCGTTACGCTTGGAATACGCGCCGAGCTCGTGATATGCCGCCGCGCCGTAAATGAGTGCTTCCGTATCTTCGCCGTCGCTTTCCAAAAGCTCGTCGGCAAGCTCCGCCGCATCGGCAAAGCGTTCCCTCTCGACGTCTATCTTGAGCATGAGGCGGCGCGCGTTTTTATAGTGCACGTCTTCTTTCGACACCGACGCGAACATTATATAGGCGGCGGAAAGAGCGTGCTCTCTCAGGCATTTCTGACCGCGCTGATAGCGCATTGCGTCGCTCACGCTACCGCCGCGGCTGTCGGTATCCTCTCCGTCCTCCTCTTCGTCCTCAAACTCGCCGAGAGCCTCGAGCTCGGCGGGAGTGATTATTCCCCTGTTTCTGCCCATGGCAAAGTAGTAATACGCAGCTTCGCGCATATCATACCCCATATCGACGCAGCACTTGACGAGACCGCCGTAGACGTTCTCGTCCGACGGATTTTCATGAAGCGCGCGCAGATACCATTCGAGCGCCTGAAAAGGATCGCCTATCGCCTGATAGACGTCGCCTATATCCGACATGATTTCGGAATTCGCTTCATCCTTCAAATAAGCGCGGTACAGACAATCTATCGCATCGGCAAAAGAGTCGCGCTTGAAGAAATACGCGCCTGCTTCGACAAGCGATTGCGACGTCTGTTTGAACTCCGTGACTTTACCCATTGACACTCCCTTTGACTGCCGAAAAATGCAGTCTAAGCGCATTTTGTTTCGGTTTTCTTTTAGTCAGATCGCCGTATACTTTTACCGTGAATCCGCACTCCTCGAGCTTTGCCGTAAGACTTGCTTCTTCGTGAATATATTGCTTCTGACTTTCCTCCTCGAGCCTATACAGCCCGTTTTCCGTCCGAGTGAAAAATCTCAAAAAATATTTCAGCGCTCCGTTTGCGACGGGCGAGCTTTCCCACACGCAAACTGTGTCATCGCCTTCGATACAGAACGTATGCGAGGCAATATGCTCGCGCAGTTTAAACTCACTGCTAATATCGAAAAGCAGCAGTCCGCCGCTCTCGAGATTTGCCGCCGCCGTCCTGAAAAACGGGGACGGATCTTTCATGTAGTTCACGACGTCGTTCATTGCCGTTATGAACTCGACGGGACGGCTCGGCTTGAATTTCTCCGCATCGGACTCGACAAACCGCACGTTTACGCCCGCCTTTTTTGCCCTGTCGAAAGCCTTGGTAAGCATACGCGGGCTTGTATCGCAACCCACAACCTCTTTGCCGCGGCGTGCGAGCTCGACCGTAAAAAGTCCGCTTCCGCACCCGACGTCCGCGCCGACATTGCGATCGCCTATGAGCTCGTCGACATACGAGTACCATTTATCGTAATACTCTCCGTCGATTAGCGCGTCGTAATGATTGCCGAGCGCGTCGTACATTATTTCGACCGCCTTGTGTACTTCTTGCCCTTTTTCTGCGATTTCGGTCTCAAAGGCTCCTCGATATATCTATCGAACGCCCACTGCGTATAGACCGTACAGATAAGCACTATGAAAGAAATACCTATGAGCATGAAGAACACAACAAACAGCATTGCGAGAAGCTGAGACATCAAAACGGCGAGCACGACGGGCAGAGCGCAGAGAGCGAGCACCACTATGCTGCGATGTATGAGCGCGACCGAAAACAGTCCGGTATTTTTCATGACCGTCCCGACCTTAAAGTCGTATGTCATCGCCTGCGTCGTCATAAACACGGAAAACAGAACAGCCGCAAACAGCAGCAGCGATACGCCGACTATCGCAAGCACCCGTATCGCAACGGGCACCGACGTATATACGGGGAACGCGCATACGGCTATCGCGAGAGCGGAGACGAGAACAGAGATCGGCAAAGAGACTATAAGAAACCACAGCCAGGATTTTTTTATGCCGCGGAAGAATATGCGTATTTTCGCTTCGCCTTCGCCGCGAACGAGCGTTTTCATCGTATAGAACGAACCGGAAAGTCCTATGAACGCAATCATGATAAGGGGTATCATGACGAGCCAGCGGAAAACATCGAACTTAAAAGCGTGTTCTATGCCCGTCGAAACAGCGTCCGTAACGATGTTCACGCCTATACCGATGTTAGCGGAATACGGAATGAGAAGGGCGTCGGCGCTCGACATGAAGTTCACAAGGAACTGCCAGGCTATCGCAGGCAACGCGAAAACGAGGGTCAAAAGATTTATCTTGACCATTGCCCAGCCGTTTTCGCGCAGAACGCGCCAGAACTTGGAAAGAGCGCCTCTGTCGTCCGACCTTTGCGCGGGCACGCACCCTTCATTGTTTACATTACTTAAAACCGACATATTATCTCCGACCTATCAATTTACGAGTTTAATCATGGTTTCGACTCCGAGCATGAGCGCACGCTCGTCGAAATCGAAGCTGTCCGAATGAAGCGGCGAAGTGTGATCCTTATCGCGCACTCCGAGCCACGCCATACAGCCGTCCGTCACTCTCGTATAGAACGCGAAATCTTCCGCCGTATAGCGAGGAGCGCACTCGCTTAAGTCCGCCACGGCTTTCAGACGATCGTATGCCTTTTTCGAATTCAAGAGCGGCGGATAGACTGTCCGAACGACGCTCTCGCTTTTCGTACCGTACTTTCTGTCGGCGGCGGCAAGCACATCGCCGAGCTCATCCGAAAAGGCTTTCACATGAACGGGCTCGAAATAACGGAAAGTACAGTTAAGCTCCGCCCTGTCCGCGACTATGTTGCGCGCGCTGCCCGAAACCAAACGTCCCGTATGCAGGAGCGTGCCGGCAAACTTCTTTTCGATCTCGTCAGACCGACACAGAAATTCTCTTGCGGTTTTCAGCGAGTCCGCGCCCTCTTCGCGGTTTGCGCAGTGCGAGGCTTTTCCGCGGACGATCACATCGAACTCGACCGTCCCCGCAAACATAGCACCGACGCAAGACGAAAGCTTCCCCGCCTCGAGTTCGGGACACAGGTGGACGGCAAAGATCTCGTCGACGCCTTCCAAAACGCCGGCCTTTATCATCTTGTCCGCGCCGCCCTCGCCCTCTTCGCCGTACTGGAAAACGAGGCGAACATTGTCTGCCGGTGCAGTCGAAGAGAGGACCTTAGCCACGCCGAGAACTATCGCCATATGCCCGTCGTGCCCGCACGCGTGCATATTCTTTTTCGCCGCGAAATCTCTGCCCGTCTTTTCTTCTATCGGAAGTCCGTCCATATCGCAACGAAGCGCAACGGTCTTTTTCCCGAGAGTACCCTCGACGTCGACGTAAAGTCCCGTATGAATCCTTTTCGGTTCATAGCCGAGAGAAGTCAGCTCGCGGAACAAAAAATCGCTCGTCCTATGCTCCTCGTCCGAAAGCTCGGGCATGGAATGAAGCGTCCGACGCATACGCTTTACATATTCGTACAAAGAGGTATTCTCCGTCATTCTTCGATTATACACGATTTCCCGCAATAATTCAATCAAATTGAGGGTGTTTTGGAAAATTCGGTTGACAAACACATTTATTTGCGTTATACTGTAAAGCGTTAATGGGGAGCGACGAGTATGAGTACGCTTTCGACGGCAAGGCAAGCCGAACGAGAAAGTACGGAAAGGATATCGCCGCCGAAATCCGATTGCGCGTTGCCTACAGGCGCACGGGTTGGATGCAGGACTTAACCGTTTGCATCTGTCATTGGGCTTAAGCAGCCGAATGGAGAACATTACGCCGAAAAAAATCGGATTTGTTTGACGCGGTTGCTTTATGTGCAAGCGCGTTTTTGCGTATAAGCGAATATAATTTTTAAGGAGACATAAATAATGAAGAAGTACGACGTAGCCGTTGTCGGCGCAACCGGAATGGTGGGCAGAAAAATGCTCGAGGTGCTCGAGGAGCGCAAGTTCCCCGTAAACAAACTCTACCCCTTCGCAAGTGCGAAAAGCGCGGGCTCGAAAATCGTTTACTGCGGCAAAGAACATGAAGTCATAGAGCTAAGCGAAGAGAACGTCAAAAAGCACAAGCCGCACATCGCACTCTTCAGTGCCGGCGCGGGCGTTTCGGGAGAGTTTGCGCCCATATTCGCGCGCGAGGGCGCAATCGTCATCGACAATTCCAGCCGCTGGCGCACCGACCCCGACATACCTCTCGTCGTACCCGAGGTCAATCCCGAAAAGATTTTCGAAAATCACGGCATAATCGCCAACCCCAACTGCTCGACCATTCAAGCCGTAGTCGCCCTTAAGCCCCTTCACGACAAGTTCGGCATAAAGCGAATCGTATACACGACGTTTCAAGCCGTATCGGGCGCGGGAAGAGGCGGATACGACGACCTCAAGAACGGCGCAGAAGGGCTCGAGCCGAAAAAGTTTCCCAAGCCTATTTTCGGCAACTGTCTGCCGCACATAGACGTCTTCCTCGAAAACGGTTATACGAAAGAGGAAGAAAAGATGATATTCGAAACCAAGAAGATACTCGGAGACCAAAGTCTCAAGATAACCGCCACTTGCGTGCGCGTACCCGTATACTACGGACACAGCGAAAGCATAAACGTCGAGTTCGCAAAGCCCGTAACTCTCGACGGCGTCCGCAATGTGCTTGAAAGCGCTGAAGGCATAATCATGACGGACGATCCCAAAAGCGGAGTTTACCCCACCCCGCTCGAAGCAGAAAACAAAAACGAGGTTTTCGTCGGCAGACTGCGCATGGACGAAAGCGTGGAAAGCGGCATAAATATGTGGGTGGTTGCCGACAACATAAGAAAAGGCGCGGCGACCAACGCCGTACAGATAGCAGAAGCCTGGGCAAAGAAAAACGCCCGCTGATATATACTCGATTTTATCGGAGGAAATCATGTCACTATTTACAGGCAGCGGCACGGCGCTGGTAACGCCGTTCAATGAAAGCGGCGTCGATTTTGCGGCGTTTGAAAGACTGCTCGACTATCAACTGAAGAACTCGGCAAGCGCGCTTTTCGTACTCGGAACGACGGGCGAGCCCGCGACGATGACGGAGAAAGAGCGCGAAGAAGTCATAAAATTTGCGGTTAAATTCGCGGGAGGAAAGCTTCCCGTCATAATAGGCTCGGGAAGCAACTGCACGCGCATTGCCGTCGAAAATTCGAAGCGCGCCGAAGCGCTCGGCGCAGACGGACTGCTTGTAGTTACGCCCTATTACAACAAGTGCACGCAAAAGGGGCTTATCGAGCACTACCGCTCGGTATGCGAAGGCGTAGGCATACCCGTCATAGCCTACAACGTGCCCACGCGCACAAAGGTCAATATAGATCCCGAAACCGCGGCAAAGCTGTGCGAGCTGAAAAATATGGCGGCGCTTAAAGAAGCGAGCGGCGACATAGACCAACTTCAGGCTGTCGCGGCGGCGATCGAGGGCGGCATGGATCTTTACATAGGCGACGATTCTCTTACGACCATTGCCGTTTGTCTCGGTGCGAAAGGCGTAATATCGGTCGCGGCAAACGTCATTCCCTCCGTCATGGCAAAGCTTTGCAAACTTTGCTTCGAAGGAAAATTCGACAAGGCGCGCGAATTGCAATTCAAGCTCATTCCGCTTATGAGCGCGCTTTTCTGCGAAGTCAACCCGATACCCGTAAAGAAGGCGCTCGAAATAATCGGGCTTGGCTGCGGCGTACCGAGACTGCCTCTTACCGAAATGGAACCGGAGCACGCCGAAAAATTGAAAGCGGCGCTCGTATCGCTTGGGCTTGACAAGAAAGGAGCGACATTATGATCAAAATATTCATAGTAGGCATTTCCGGAAAAATGGGCGCAAACATCATAGCCGCCGCAAAGCAGCGCACCGACGTGGAAATAGTCGGCGGTATGGACTCCGTAAAATGCGCAGACTTCCCCACTTATACTCGAGCCGCGGACGTAAACGTGCCCGTAGACGTCATAATCGACTTCTCACGCCCCGAAACGCTTGACGAGATAATCTTGCTTGCAAAGCGCAAAGCTTGTCCCGTAGTGCTTGCAACGACCGGCTACGACGAAAAGCAGATACAAAAAATACGTGAGCTTTCGACTAAAGCGGGCGTGTTACACTCGGGAAATATGAGTCTCGGCGTAAACCTCTTGACGGGGCTCGTCAAGAAAGCGGCACGCGCTCTCGAAGGTTTCGACATCGAAATAGTCGAAAAGCACCACAATCAAAAGGTGGACGCGCCGAGCGGCACTGCGCTTATGCTCGCAAATGCCGCAAAGAGCGAAAACAGCGAAATAGTCGCGGGAAGGCACGGAAGCTCGTGCAAGCGCAAGGACAACGAAATAAGCATAAGCTCGGTGCGCGGCGGAACGATAGTCGGCGAACACGACGTAATGTTCATAGGAGACGACGAAATACTCACCCTTTCGCACACTGCCCTTTCGAGAAAGCTCTTCGCTCTCGGTGCGCTGAAAGCCGCTCTCTTTATGGCGGATAAAAAAAGCGGAATGTACGACATGAACGACGTGCTCGGACTGTAATCGAAAACGCAAACAAAAAAACGCGCTGTTTTAATTTATGCAGTGCGTTTTTATTATGCTATTTTGTCGACCTTAAAGATAAAATCTCATAGGTTTTCGAATTGACCGTAAGCGCAACGCCGCTTGCGTAACAAAACAAATAATGTGCGTCTCCATACGAAATTTTGCCGCCGTCGACGATTTTTCGCGCCGATTCTACGACTTTCCTGCAATAATCGAAAAACTCTTCGTCTCCGGAAAGTCCGAATTTCTTTTCGAGTTTCTTTTTCAGCTTCGGCGAAACATTCAGCAAGTTCGAGTTTTCCATCAAAGAACTTCTGAAAGTCTCCGTTTCGAAATTTTCCCGCTCGTCTACGATTTTTTCAGCCGCTTCGAGAGAGGCAAAAGGCACATACACTCTGTAATTTTCCAACGACATACCGAATGCGCTTCGCACCCCGCTTCCGTAAGGAACGGTGGAAAAACGAATGTTTTTCTCTTCGAAAATACTTGTCAACATACCGCAGTAAGCTACGTCTTTTTCGAGAAGAAAACAAAAATCGTCTTCTTGCGCCTCTCGAAGCTTTTTTGTGCCGCACATAGGGCAACGCTCGTAATCGGTTGCGCAGTAACAGTTTTTGCAATAATTCATGTTTTACCGCCGAAAAGTCGCTTAATAGCCGAAGTAACTTTAATTAAAACCTTATGTCGAGGGCTACGACTTTGCCTGCGGGAAGTGCAAGATCTGTGACCGTTCCGAGTTCGGGGTCGAACTTCTCTGCAGCCACCTGCTTGAAACGCTTTGTACCCGCGGGGAGCTTCAAATCTATGTTCTTGCTCTTTTTGGATTTGAGTTTCACAAGGCACACGCCCTTTCTCTTATCCCAATTCATGGATACGATTTCCACACCTGCGCGGGTCGCTATACCCTCGAGCTGTCCCTTATCGAGACGGGACGGAAGCGCAGGCAACAGCTTTATGCAGTTCTTCGTGGACTGTACGAGCATTTCCTGAAGAGCCGCCGCAAGTCCCATATTCGCAACTATGCTGTAGGTTGCCCAAACGTCTATGCCCGTCGTGCCCATGCCGCGCCAATCGCTTGAAGCAAGTATGAGATTGTTCATGGACATCGTGCGAACCATTGCCGTCATTATGTCGAGCACGGCATCGCCCTCACCGAGACGGGCGAAAACCGAAGCGAAACGCGACATCGTGAGAGAATTCTGTTTTTCCGTGGAAAGCGAGAGCTTTTTCTTCGCGGTGTCCTTAAAGCCTTTGAATAGTTCGGTCTTGCTCTCGTCGACGTCGGTCGCGGGATATACACCGTAAAACATGGACGTGGAAGGCGCAGCATAGTTGTCGGCAAACTTCGTGTCCGTATATTCGCGTATGGTGCCGTCGGCATTGAACTTATAGGACGGTATGCGCGTGATCATATCGCGCCACTTTGCGAGCTCGTTTTTATAAACGCCTGCGATCTCGCTGCCTTCGACGAGATTGGTAAGCAGATCCTTGGCTATCGCGAAGTCGACAGTCGCGTTGCGCGCAATGTCGAGCTTGCCGTTGCCGCCGTCGGTGTAGTTGCCGGGCGTCGTGTTGGGCGAATAGGACGGGCAGCTGTCGTAATTGCCGTCTCCCCTCACCTTGAAAAACTCTTCGTAGAACATAGCCGTCTCGCGCATGAAGGGCAAGGCGCGTTCCTTAAGAAACTTCGTATCTTCCGTGTAAAGATAGTAGTCGTAGAACATACGGCATATCCAGCCCGCAACGCCCGTGAAATGGAGTACCGAGCTCTCTATATCGCCGAATACGCCCGTACCGTGCGCCATTTCGGACGGTATGAGTATGCCGCGGCACCCGTAGATACGCGAAGAATTCTTTCTGAGATCGTCTATTACGCTCTCGTAATAAGTGAACACACTCGAGAGATATTCGGAGAGTCCGCCCGCGCAGACGTGCGAATAAGTGGTCTGAAGCGCGCCGACAGCCGTAATAGCGCTGTCCTCCGCCTTGAAATCGCCGCACCACAGTCCGTAAGGAGGAAGCGGCAGCGACGTGGGCGAAGAGCCCGTTATCATCAGATATCTGCCGTAAGCCCACAGCTTTTCGAGAAGCGTGTCGGAAAGCTCTCCGTTTCTGAACGCCTCGTCGAGAAGTATGTCGGCGTATTCGTCGCGCTGTTCGCCCTCAAGGTCTATGTCCGCGCTCAAAAACTGCTTTGCATGAAGCGGAGTATGCTCCTTGAGAAGTTTTTCGTAAGTGGACTTTATCGACGAAAGCTTCGTGCGGATATTCTTCCATTCCTTTTCGCGCTGGCTCTCTATAAACGGCTTTAAAAGCACTATTACTTTATCCGCGCCCTTTATGGTCACGCCGCCTGCGGGATCGACGCTCTGACCGCCCCCGTAATAATTTATGAAAGCGACCGCGCCGAACTCGGTTCCGTTGTCCGAGCGTGCGGAAAAATACATGAAGTGGTTTTCGTATTTGACGTTCACGCCGTCGGGAAGCTTAGATACAGCCGTAGCCGTACGTGCATTGAACTTGTCGTGCATATCGAGCGAGAACGTAACATCGATCGACTTCTGCCCCGTGCGCGTGATTTCGTATACGAGAACGTCCTGAATGCTTGCGCCGCGCGACACGAAAAGAGTGCGCTCGTACTTCGTACCGCCGTCTCTGAACGACACGCCCACTTCGCCGTTTTCCATATTGACATAGCGAACGTATTCCTTCGGTGTCTTGTCGATAGGCATCCTTACATGAAGATCGCAAAGAGGAAGCGGATATGCCTTGCGAGGGTGATAACCCTTTTGCATGAGCGCATTGGAAAATACATTTTCCGCCTCGGCATACGCTCCGTCGTCCATTTTCTTTCGGACGTCCTTTAATTTATCCGCAACGTCCTGAAGCACGCCGACATGACCCTGCCACCAGAGATCTCTGTGGTTTATCATGATTATATCATGTCCCGCGCCTCCGTACACCCCCGCGCCGATTACACCGTTTCCCGTAGGCAGTGCCTCGCGCCACGTGCTGCCCCACCAGGAAGCGGGTCGGGAAAATCTCAGTATATTCTTCGTCTTCTTTGCGATTGCCATACGAACCTCACTTGTTTTGCCTTTTATAAATATGATATTATATCGCCTATATTATATCATTACAAACCGAAAAAGTCTACTGTAAATCAATATAAAACCATGAAAAAGTGTAAAAAATAGCCTTTTAAGGGGCAATTATTCCCGATTTTTAATCGATTCGTACATCTTTTCCGCCCTTGCGTTGCCCGACAGAGCCGCAGGCAACAGTATCTCCGCAGCCATGCGGTCGCTTTTGTCCACGCCTATCCCGCGCATATAACAATCGGCAAGCTCGCACACCGCTCCGGCATATCCTATTTCAGCCAAAGCGGAAAACAGCTTGAACGCCGTTTTTCCGTCCCGAAAAGCCGAACGACTTTTACAGTACCTCGCAATCTCCGCCATTGCCTTTGCGCGAAACGCCTTATGCGTCCTATTCGCCGCCTGCCGGAACCAATAGTATGCCTTCGCGTCATTGACAGGCAGTCCTACCGCCTCGCAACCGTCCCTGTGCATTTCCCCGAGATACAGACAGGCTCTGCCCTGCTTCTTAGCCGCGCCCTCGAACAGCTCGAAAGCCGCGGCGAAATTCGGCTTCGTCTCGTCGGGATCGAAGTATTTGCTTTTGCCGCAATATATTTCGCCGAGCAAGAGCATGGCGTCCGTGTTTTTGAAAGCAGCCGCGCTTTTCAACCACTCGATCCCCTCTTCCCTCTTCCCGAGAAAGTCGAGGCACAGCTCGGCGAGTTCGTACTGCGCCGCCGCGTCGCCGTTTTCCGCGCTCTCTTTAAGCCCGTAACGCTCGGCTATACCGCAGAGCTCGCGCCGTGCGCCCTCGTCGCCCGAGCGGGCGCGCATTTTAAGAGCGTAGTCGAGGTCTGTCGAGGGGCAAATATCGTCCTTGTCCCAATAATAACCGCCGCAGTCCGCATATTCCTTCTTGAGTTTTTTGATCCAGGCGTCCGCTTCCATAAAGTCTCCGTAAGTTCATCCGTCTATCGCGGAAATGAAAAAGGCACGGCAGGTTCCGCGCCTTTGTATTTTTACATTTACTCGGTCATCTTAAAGCGACACATTGTATTGAAGCACTATGCCCGCGCGAAGCGCACCGAGATACTCGGGATAGTACTGCGTAAACACGGGGTCGAGCTCGCTCCATTCCCTGAGGTTGTTGATGTTGGAGTCCGTACCCGCGCGGTGCTCGGTGTATTCGATATTAAGGCTCGACGCACCCTCTATCGTGAGAGTGAACGCGCCGTATCCGTAAGGCAGATGGACGTGAAGAGTAGGGCTTCCGTCGTTCGTGACCGTATACACTTCGTCGCGGTTGTTGTCGAAGGAAAGCGAAGTTACGCCCGACACGTTGTTGAGCACGAGAGTGATCTCGCTGCGAAGTCCGTCGTACGGCGTGAACGTATATATGCTTCCGTCGCTGTTCTTCGTAATGGTAGGCTCCTGACCGCTCGCGATTATGCTCTTTGCGGTGTCTTCCTTTACATATGCCTGCTTTTCGTCGTTCCACTCGAAGCCGTCGAGTCCGCGCGCCATGAACTTATATGCGATCTGGTCGTGGACCTCTATAGTGCTCGAAACAGTCGAGCCGTTCTTTGTCCAGACATAGACAAGGGAGTCGTTGTAAATTGCGTTTCTGTATCCGTAGCCGCCCGCTACCGCCGAGCTGAAGCCGGCATTGAAGGACGAGAACAGAATTATCATGACTACGGATATTACGCACAAAAGCGCAACGCCCGCATAGTTCTTATAGCGCCAAGGTATCGCTTCCTTAGTGACTTCCTTGACGGTCTGCTCCGTGAACTTACCCTTCTTAGCCCTGTCCTCGACCATTTTCGTAACGGTGCGCTGAACGCGTATCTTTCTTGCGGGAAGCTTGCCCATAACCGCGTCGAGCACGGGCTGAAGCTGCGTAAAGTACGGAGCTATGAAGCCTGCGAGAAGAAGTACGAGAGCCATTATGACGGGAAGATAAACCGCATTCAAGACGGTTGCCGCTATCATCATAACGGGGATTATCATGGGGATCGTGAAAATGAGCGGAACGAGATAGAGGAACAGCTTGTCCATAGCTTCGCCCGTCTTTTCGCGGAACTTTTCCTTGAAGAGCGTTATTGCAAGCACGACGGCAAGAGCGCCGAGCGCCGTTATCGCAAAGAAGTACGAAAGCGCGGGAACGGCGAAGCAAAGAACCGCGCCTATAAGTCCCCAAATATATGCCGTGCCGCGAGCTATGTCCGCAGACTTGACGCCGAAGAGGCGTTTAAACAGCCCGTAGAAGCCGAAAGACACGGCAAGGGTCAGAATCATTGCCGAGATAACAAGCCCTACGGAAGCATAGCGAAGGCTTGTGAGAGCATGGATGGGAACCACGCCGAAGCCCGCAAGAAGAAGGGTTATCAAGAAGTATGCGACAAACAGAACGGCTATCGTACATATCATGGTGACGATCTGAGCCGCCGCGCCGAGCGCAAGTTTCGCGTTCGAGAAACCGACGTTTTTGTTTTTCTTCGCGCGGAGCACATTGGTCACTATTATGCCTATCATGAGGGCGAGAATGAGCGCTCCCATGACGTAAGCAACGGCTTTCGGATAGTGCGCCACGCCCATGTCGAGATAGCTGAAGAATACGGAATCCGACTCGCTTTTGAGCGTTGCGAGATCGAGCGAGCCGTACTGCTCGACATAGCGTTCCATCATAGAGTACTGCTGTTCGAGCGACCTCTCCTTTACGTTCTCCGCATTGTCGAGGCTCGTATGATATATATCGGTGCCGCCGACGTTCGCAAAGTCGAGCGACGTCTTTTCGTCGTAGATCTCGAAATCGGTGAAATTGCTCATTACTCCGTACACGAAATCGGCAACCGAGCTTGTGAACGCGCCGCCGTTTATTTTCGCATAGCTGGAAACGAGCTTGGAATTGCCGCTCGAAGTCTGGAACATTACGAGCGTGCCCTTATTGCCGAGGTTGTCGAAATTCGCGCCTATCTCCACCCTGTCGTAGACATCGTAGAATCCGTCGAACTGATATTTGAACGCATACGCGCCGTACATATGTTCTTCTTCCGCGTCGGTGAAAACAAAGACTATATCGTTTTTATAGGTCTTTTCGCCCGCGTTTATCTGCTTTATGAGTCCGAGCATGGAAGCGACGGAAACCGTGTTGTCGCTTGCGCCCGCGCCCTCGGGACGACTGTCGTAGTGAGCCATTAGCATGACTGCGTCGCCGTAATCGGCTGTGCCCGCTTCCACCGCAGCTTTCGTGTCCGTGCCGGGAATTATCGCCACTATGTTGCGAACCGTCTTAGATACCACTATAGTATTCTCGAGGCTTTCGATGGAGCTCACAGTCTCGGGCGTAAGAGTGCTTTCCTGAACGGTATACGTCGGCTGAGGCACGCCGCCGCTCGTACGGAAGCTCACATTGTAATTCCCGTCGTCGTCGGTGTCGCCTTCCGCAAGCAACATCCCGCAATCGTTTCCGCGAAGTTGCGCCGTGATGTAGTTGCGCACGGTCTGCATATTGGCTTCGTTATGAGAATTGTGCGACTCCGCGGCGATGTTTTCGACATGAGCGTTTATCGTGTCGAGATTGCCGTCGAAAGTCTTACTACCGCCGCCGCCGTATGTAGCGTCGGCAAAACCCAGCGCGATCGCAACTATGAGCAACACGCAAAGTATGGGGTAGTATATGCGTTTAAACAGTTTCATTAACAGCTCCTCTTTGGGTACTTCTATTTATACTTAGCTATTTTAACACATTATAAATAAAAATACAAGCATTTTGCCGTCATGAAATGATTTTTTTGCCTTTGCCGCCGCCCTACCTCGACACTCTCGCACGGCTCTCCATGCCGAAACCGAGCATCTGCGCAAGCCGCGAATCTCCGCGCGAAAGAGTCGGACTGTCTGTTGAGACTATGAGCATATTGTCGAATGCCACCGCGCCCGTACAGACGACGCGATTTATGCCTATGCTTCTAATTATATATTCCTTATCGAGGCAGCCGTCCGGGCTTTTGTCCGCGACATAACCCACGAGCCCGCCGCCTATCTCGTAGACGCCCACCTCGTCGAACAGCTCGTCCCTACGCATCACAAAAGCCTCTCCGCATACCTTTTTGCCTATAGTGGAAACAGCTACGTACATTTTACATGACCTCCGAGTGATTTTGTTTACGTCATGATTGTACACAAATATAGTTGACAACGTATGTCACTTATTATAAAATATTTTTAAAAGATTTTACGTTCGGAGGAAAACACCCATGCAAATGCTTCGCGGTATGTTCGGAATACTCATGACCCTTTTGAATTCTCCCCGCCCCGTCACGCGGAAAAAGCTTGCGGAAAAGTTCGAGATAAGCGAGCGCACCGTGTCGAGATACATCGACGCCATGAGCGCGGACTGCGACATTCCCGTCACCGCCTCTTACGGCACGGGAGGCGGATATTCGCTCGCCGACAGCTACAGGCTCAACCAGACGTATTTTACAAAAGACGAATACAACAGAATACTCGCCTGTCTCGGCGCGGTCGACGGAGAACTCGACGACGAAATAATGCTTGCCCTGCGCGACAAGTTCGTCAACCTGAAATCCAATCTCGAGGGCGAAAAGTTTTTGCTCAGCGGAGAAAAGCTCGTCATAGACAGTACGGCATGGCTCAGCCCGAACGAATACCGCAACACCATGTCCGCCATAAGCAAAGCGATCGACGAAATGAAAACGGTGACGCTCGACTACATAGACAAACGAGACAGCCGCACAAAGCGAGACTTCGACCCCTATACGCTTGTACTGAAGGAAGGCGTATGGTATGTGTACGGCTGGTGCAGAGTGCGAAACGACTTCAGACTGTTTAAACTTTCGCGAATAAAAAGTCTCGTCATAACCGACAAGACCTATGAGCGAAGCAGTGACGGCGACGTGCACAAAAAGCTTAAAGAGCAGTTTATCGACCGCGATACGGTGAACATACGCATAGAGTGCGACGGCGAAGCCCTTCCCGCCGTCGAGGAATGGTTGGGTTTCGAAAGCGTCAAGGAAAAAGGCGACGGACTTTTCGAAGCGGAGGGGTACGTCTACAGCGAGGATCTTCTCGTAAAAAAATTGCTGTCGTTCGGTTCTCACGTGAAGGTACTGTCGCCTTCGTTCGTAGCCGAGGAGCTTTTGACGGAAATTAAAAGAGCAGCGAGGCTGTATGAGTAATGAAAAACATTTCTCATATGTTTGCGCCTTTTCAAAAAATGCGCGGCGAAAAAGAAATTGCGCTTTTTTGAAAAGCTGCGGAAAATGCTAATGCACCTTTTTTCGAAAAGGTGTGCGAAAAAGACAAAAGGAGGGAAATTTTCGACTATTCCCCTCCTTTTTGCTCAGCCGAGCATAGCGAACGCCATGAGCCTTGGCGAGTATTACCACCCTTTTAAACGACTTAAGGCGCTGCCTTAAGAATCCTTTTTAGGGGAATAAGTCTTTAATGATGTTTCAGTAACGTCTTTTAGTAGTGCGTGTGACTTGATGTCGATTTCCGATAGAGATTCTTCGACAAGCTCAGAATGACAAAGGGCTTTATGATGCGAATGCTTATTGTAAGTTTAACTACCCTTTTTAGAGGATTACATTTCCGGTTTATATGAGGATATACAAAGAATCTCGTTTGCGTCGATATCGAGAACCGCGCAAAGATTTGCAAAAGTGTCCAACGAAGGCATTTTGCTTTGATGTACGTATGCGGAAACGGTCTGCTGTTTTATCCCCAAACGGCGAGCCAATTCGATTTGAGTCAATCCGCTCTGCCGAATTGCTTCCGTTATCTTTGTCTGAATTTTATCAATCGTTATCATATCTTACCGCCTTTACAACAATTCTACACCAAATAGGTGTGATTTGCTTGACTCACACCTAACAGGTGTAGTATAATATATACATCTATTAGGCGTGCACACTTAAAATATAATTTCTTAAAATAGACAAAGAGAGATTACAGTGACAACAAACGACGCGGTTGCAATAAGAATAAAACAACTTTTACAGAAGCGGCATATGACGCTGTATAGGCTCGAGCAAAGAAGCGGAGTCTATCACGGCGCTATGGACAGAATTATGAAAGGCAAAAACCAAACTATTTCCCTTTCCACCCTGTTAAAGCTCGCCCAGGGCTTCGACATGAGCGTTTTGCAGTTCCTCGACGACGACGTCTTTCTCTCCGATAAACTCGAATTGGATTAGTCTACATAAAAAAGGAGATTTCGAAACAAAGTCTCCTTTTGGGGGTTTTAAGATTGAGATTATTGTTGTTTGTTTGCAATCCCCTCAGTCGCCTATCGGCGACAGCTCCCCTTGCTAAGGGGAGCCTTTGTGTGGCGGGAATTGCGCCGCGTTCGCCCCAGCTCGAAGCACAGCTTCTCGCCGCTCTGCGCAAAGGGCAGTCCACAGGACTGTTATTGCGGCTTACGCCGCCGCGTTCGCGCCCTTGCTAAGGGGAGCCTTTTTATAAGACTATTTGTATAGAAAGGAATATATCTTGCGATATAAGTTCACGCGCGAAACGTAAGTTCTCGTCTCCTCGAAAGCTATGCCGCCGCCGCTTTCGAGCCAGAGCCTGACGTTGCCCTCGCCGGCATTGTAGGCGGCGTACACGTTGTCGCCATCGAAGCGAGCTTTGAGATAGTCGAGATAAAAACAGCCGAAGCGAATATTTGTCTCGGGCTCGCACAAGTCGTACTCTCCGACCCCGAGCACCGACGCGCAAAATTCGGCGGTAGACGGCATGAGCTGCATGAGACCTTTCGCCCCCGATCTCGATACGGCAGAGGGATCGAATCCGCTTTCCGCAGTTATCACGGCATATATCTCGTTTTCGTCGAGTCCGTAGCGTGCGGCTTCCCGCTCGACCAATCCTGCGTACTTTTTCGGAAATACGGCGCGAGCGGCAAAAAAGCAGAAAGCCGCCGCAAGCGCGAGAGCGAATATTGCGACGATGAATTTATTTTGAGTTTCTGTTTTTACTTCTATATCGGTCATGAAAATCACCGACGGGTATCGGAAAATCAGTCCGCGCGCCTTGTAAGCAGCTCGTACAGCTCGGCTGCCGAGGCACAAAGCGACGACAGCTCGCCGCCGCCGTCGAGAACGTAATCGCTTCTCTTTTCTCGCTCGGAATCGTCGAGTTGCGAACGCATTACAGAGCGCGCCGTCTCCTCGCCCACTCCGTCGCGTTCGAGCACGCGCTTCAAACGCACGTCTTCTCCCGCGGAGACCGTCACGACGACGTCGGCATACCTTTCGAGACCGCTTTCGAACATGAGAGGAACGATGAGCACAGCCACGTCGTTTTCGCAAAGCCCCGAAATGCGCCGCCGAATTTCCTCCTCGATCAAATTCCAGGTAACGGCATTGAGCCGCGCGAGCTTTTCTTCGTCCGCAAATACGACGCTCTTCAAGCGCTTGCGGTCGAGCTCCCCGTCTATAACGCAGTCGGGAAATATTTTTCCGAGACGCTCGAGCCCGACGCTCCCCGCCTTTACGACTTCGCGCGAAATGACGTCTGCGTCTATGATTTTCGCACCGAGGCTTTCGAACACTTTTCCCGCCGCCGTCTTGCCGCTTGCTATTCCGCCCGTCAGACCTATTATATACGGTTTCATGCCGATTTATTACCTCCGAAAGTATTTACGCGCACAAAATGCCCTTACATGAGCCGTCAAAGAGGGTATCGCGCCGACTCGCGCCGTCAGCAGTCTATCCAGCTCTTACCGATACCGACGTCGACCGTGAGAGGCACGGAAAGCGAAAAGGCGTTTTCCATACATTCCTTGAGTATGCCGCATACAATGTCCGTTTCGTCGTCCGACGCTTCGACTATGAGCTCGTCGTGTATCTGGAGAATGAGACGCGATTTCATTCCCTTAAGTCTCTTATGAACGTCTATCATTGCGCGCTTTATTATATCCGCGGCACTGCCCTGAAGCGGCATATTCATCGCCACGCGCTCGCCGAACTTGCGCAGTTGATACTGCGACGAGAACAGCTCGGGAACTTGGCGTCGGCGTCCCGTCAGCGTTTCCGCATAACCGCACGAACGCGCTCTTTGCACGGACTCGTCGAGATAGCCCTTTACGGACGGGAAGTGACGGAAATACTCTTCTATATATTTCTTCGCCTGCGAGCGCGTGATTTTCACGTTCTGCGCAAGTCCGAAATCGCTTATGCCGTAGATTATGCCGAAGTTTACCGCCTTTGCCGCCCTGCGCTGTGCCGGAGTGACGTTTTCGGGCTCCACCCCGAACACCTTTGCCGCAGTATAGGTATGCACATCGTCGCCGTTCGAATACGCCGTGCGCAGTATTTCGTCACCCGAAAAGTGCGCGAGCAGCCTGAGTTCTATCTGCGAGTAGTCCGCCGACACGAGCGTAAATCCGTCGCGAGAGGTAAACAGCGCGCGAAGCCGCTTGCCGCGCTCGTCCCGAACGGGAATGTTCTGCAAGTTCGGTTCGGCGCTCGACAGTCTGCCCGTCGCGGTAACGGCTTGGCGAAAGTCGGTATGGATTATCCCGTCCGCACCCGTCAGCTTCTTCAGTCCGACGACATAGGTAGAATTCAGTTTTGTCACCGCCCTGTAGGCGAGAATTTTTTCTATTACGGGATGTTTATCCGCAAGCGGCTCCAAGATCTCGGCTCCCGTCGAATAATTTTTGCCCTTACCCGAGTACGGCAGTCCGAGGTCCTCGAACAGCACCTTGCCGAGCTGGCGCGGGCTTTTAATGTTGAACTCTTGTCCAGTGAGCTCGAATATCTCGCGCTCTATTTCCTTTTCCTGCGCAGTATATTCGGTATTAAGCTTGTCGAGCTGTCCTATATCGAGCTTAAACCCCACCTTTTCCATGTCGCGGAGCACGGGCACAAGCGGCATTTCAAGCCCCGTGAAAACCTCTTCGAGACGCCCCGCCTTCATTTCCGCCGCAAGCTCTTTTCTCAGCACGAGCATTGCGGAAGCGGGGTGCTCGACGTCGAGTCCGTGGGCAGCCGCAAGCGCGGAGAACGGTTCGTTCGGCTTAAGCACGTCCGCGACGTACTGTGCAAGCTTTACGTCCCAAAGCGCGACGGGAGCTATGTCGAGCGGCTCGCAAAAAGCAATAAGTTTTTTCGCGTCGTAAACGACTTTTACCACGGAATCATCTTCGAGCACAAGCTTTACGGCGTCGATACACTGCCCGAGCGAGAGCGCGCACATATCGTCGAGACGGTCGGAAAACTTCGTGCTATATTCCGTTTCGGGGCTCGACGCAAGCCACAGTCCTTGCGCGCCGAACTCGACCGCCGTCTCGCCTTTCATGCTTTGTATGACGTTTACAAGCTCCGAAACCGAGGTAAATTCCTTCGATTCGCAACGTATTTCGCTCGGCGGCGTCGCCTCCTCGCCGTCGTAATTCTTTTCGAATATGTCCGTGCGCTTTAAAAGGCTCTTGAAGCCGTAGTCTATGAAAAACGTGCGCACGCAGTCGTCGAACGGAAAACGGCACGGACATTCCTCCGCACGGGCAAATATCGGCACATTCGTATCTATGGAAGCAAGCGTGCGCGAAAGATAGGCAAGCTCCCTTCCCTCCTCGAGCTTTTTCCGCATTGCCGCAGACAGCTTGTCGAGATTTTCGTATATCTTATCGAGCGTACCGTACTCCCCGAGCAACTGCTTTGCGCCCTTGTCGCCTATGCCCGTCACACCCGGGATATTGTCCGAACCGTCGCCCGCTATCGCCTTATACTCTATCACCTGTGCGGGCGTAAGATCGAATTCTTGTTTCAGCCCCGCCTCGTCGAGCTCGAGCACGTCGGTTATGCCGCGCTTCGTCATGACGACCGAAGTAGAATCGTCTATGAGCTGGAAAGAATCGCGGTCGCCCGTGACTATATAGGTAAAGCACGACGTGCCGTGCGCGAGCGTGCCTATTATGTCGTCCGCTTCGTATCCTTCCTTTTCGAGAATTGTTATCCCCATGCGGGCAAGCATTTCCTTGAGCACAGGTAGCTGCACGGCAAGTTCGTCCGGCATCCCCTTGCGCGTCGCCTTATATCCGTCGTACATCTTGTGCCGAAAGGTCGGCGCCGGCAAATCGAACGCGACGGCGATGTATTTCGGCTTATAGTTCTGTATCATGCGGATGAGCATTGTGGCAAAGCCGTAAACCGCCTGTACGGGTTTTCCCTGCGCAGTCATCGGCGGCAAGGCGTAAAACGCGCGGTTCACGAGCGAGTTTCCGTCTATTATTATAAAGTTGTCCCGAGCGTTTTCCATATGCTCCTCCCAAATAAATAGGTTGAAGCATTTTACCGCTTCAACCTATAGTATAACAGATTATTCCGCAATATGCAACCGATTTGCCTCAAACCGAAAGTCCGCTGTTTATAAGCTCGTAATACCTCCCTTTCTTTTCGATCAGTTCGTCGTGCGTGCCGTACTCCGAAATGCTCTTGTTGTCTATATAGATTATTTTATCCGCGCCGCGTATGGTCGAAAGGCGGTGCGCTATCACAAAAGCCGTCCTGCCCTCGAGCGCAAGATTCATGCTGCTTTGAAGCCGTTTTTCGGTCTCGGTATCGATATGGCTGGTCGCCTCGTCGAGAATTATGATTTTCGGATCGGACAGCATGAGACGGGCAAACGATATGAGCTGACGCTCGCCGCCCGAAAGCGTGTCGGCTTCCTTTATTTTTGTATCGTAACCGTTTTCGAGCCGCAGAATAAACTCCTCCGCGCCGACGCTGCGGGCCGCCGCTTTGCACTCCTCGTCGCTCGCCTCGGGACGGGAAAAGCGTATGTTCTCGAGCACCGACATCCCGAATATGAAACTGTCCTGCATCATCACGCCGACGTTTCTCCGCAGCGAAGAGAGCGTTACGCGAGAGATGTCCGTGCCGTCTATACAGACTCTGCCGCCGCCGAGATTGTAAAAGCGCGAAAGCAGGTTGACTATCGTGGTTTTGCCCGCGCCGGTCGCGCCCACAATGGCTATGGTCTGCCCCGCCTTTACGTCGAGCGAAAAATGCTCGAGCACGGTTGCTCCCTCGACGTAAGAAAACTTCACGTCGTCGAACAGCACGTCGCCTCGCTCAACCTCGAGGGGCTTCGCTCCATCGCAATCCTTCACGTCGACTTCGGCGTCGAGAGTGTCGAAAATGCGTTCGAGATTGGTAGTCGCTTCCGTGAGGCGCTGTATACGCCCGCAGATTCCGCCTATACAGTCGGAGAAGATTTCCATACACGAATCTATTGCGAGCACGACGCCGAGAGTCATAGGCACGCCGAGCCCTTTATCTATTATGACGAGAGCGGCAAAGTATACGAGCAGCATACATATTATCCTGGAACAGACCTGCGAAAGCGGATTGACGGCTTCGCGGATCATCGTCGAACGCATAAACGCCTTACGGTATTTGTCGCAAAGCTCCGTATGGATCTCGCCGTTGAGCTTTTCGCGGTTGAACGCCTGTATGACGCTTATTCCGTTTATGTCCTCTGCGACAAACGCCGTGAGGTTCGAATTTTTGCTCTTGTCGACGCTCGCCCTTGCGTGAAGCGCTTTCGAAAGAAAGAATATGGCGACCGTCAATGGAACGAGCGCCACGGTTACGACGACGGCTATTCTCCAATCGAGAATGAACGTCGCCCCGAACGCAAAGAGCAGCAGCAGCACGTTGTTTATCAGGTTGGAAATATCGTTCATAAAGACGTTGGCGACGCCGTCCGTGTAGTTCGTAACGCGCACGAGTATCTTGCCGGACGGGTGCGAATCGTAGTAGTCGAACGACAGTTCCATGAGCTTGTCGAACAGATCGCACCTCAAATCGTATACGATATTATAGGCGACGTTCATAGACAGCTTCACGAGCAGTCTCGCCATGACGGCAGTGCCCAGAACGGCGACGGCTATGCCTATGAGAATCCACATCGCCCAAACGAGAGCGTTCGGAGGAAGCGTCGTGCCCTCCGGCAAAACACGGTTCACTATCAACATGAGGGCTATACTCGGCATGGTGCCGAGCACGGCGTAGATCACGCCGACGGCTATCATTCCTATTGCCTGACCTTTATATTTTTTGCAGTACTTCAAAAGCCGCTTCAGCATATAGGGCTTGAAGCTGTTTTTTACTATTTCGTCCTCGTAATAGAGATTTCGCTTCATTATGCCGCAACCTCCCCTTCCTGCAACCTGTAGATCTCGGCGTACTTTCCGTTCAACGCCATAAGCTCGTCAAACGTGCCTCGCTCGGCGACGACGCCGTTTTCGAGGAAAATTATCTCGTCGCAGTCGGCTATCGCACACGCGCGGTGCGTGGCAATTATCGTCGTCTTGTCGCCGCAAGCGCGCTTTATGTTTTCGAATATCTTGCGTTCCGTCGCAACGTCGAGCGAGCTTGTGCAGTCATCAAGCACAAGCACGGGCGCGTCCTTAAACAGTGCGCGGGCAATCGAGACTCGCTGTTTTTGTCCGCCGCTCAAGCCGAAGCCCTTTTCGCCCACGACGGTGTCGTATCCGTCCTGCATTTTCAGTGCAAACTCGTCCACTTCCGCAGCTGCCGCGCACTCGCGTATCCTCTCCTCTTTTCCGTTTGGATCGTAAAAGGCTATGTTCGAAGCAATCGTGTTCGAGAAAAGAAACACGTCCTGCATTCCGAACGAGAACGCCCTCACTATTTCGCCCTTTTCGTACTGCTTATACGGCTTTCCGTCTATAAGAATTTCGCCGCCGTCTATGGGAACAAACGACTGCATTGCCTTTAAAAGGACGCTTTTTCCGCTGCCCGTTCTACCCATTATACCCACCTTTTTTCCGTAAGGCAAAGACAGCGAAATGCCGTCGAGTATCCTGTTCTCTCCGCCCGTAACGCAAATATTGTCGAGCTCTATGTTCGGGCGGGCGGAAACCTTATCGCTTCCGTATCCGTCGAGCGACGAGTCGTGCTTGTCGAGGAAGGCGAAAAGACGCTTACCGCTCACGTTGCAACGCTGAAGGTCCGCAAGAAGAAAGGATATGTTCATAAATTTGAACGACATCGACTGCGCGTACGAGACATAGCTCACGCACTCGCCCGTCGTCAGCGAAAAAGTGACGCCGAGATATATCGTCACCGCCGCCGTCAAAAGAAACAGCGCCGATATTACGCCCTGATACAAAAACTCGTATTTCGCTTCCATTTTCGCCGCGTCGCGGTACGCTCCGTCGAGGTCGTCATGCTTCTTGTCGAAATAGTTTCTGCGCAGTTTCTCCCGAGCATACGACTTTATCGTGCGTATGCCGTAAATACTCTCCTGTATGGCTGTGTTGAGAGTAGAGCGCTTCTCCCACATCGCATCGTATACCTTTTCGCTCCGACGCATATAGAAGACGGTCATGACGGAGAATACGGTACCGATCACAACAGGCACGGACAGAGAAACCCAATTCATGCGCACGAGAAAGACTATCGCTATTGCGATCGACGTCACCGCTTCGAGAAGAAAGGGTATTATGTAGCTGAAGATGTCCTTGACCTCTACGGGGTCGCTGTTTGCTATGGTTATCAGTTCTCCCGACGAATACTCGCGTAGCAGTTTGTTGCCGCTTCCGTGGATCTTATCGAGAGCCGCGCGGCGAAGTTTGAAGTCCCCGGGAAGGCATATTCCGTGCAGAAGCACCCACTTGAGATAGAACGACGCAAAGCCCACAGCCATGAGCGCGAGAAACACTCCGCCGAGAACACCGAAAATCTTATAGTATTCGTCGGCGGCGAATCCGTCTATCAAAAAAGCAAGTATGCTCGAATTTTGCTCGGGACTTGCTCCGAGCAGCGGATTGAGCACCCTGTCGACTATGAGCGACAGCACTTGAGGTATGAGCATCCAAACAACGGTATTCACAAGTCCGCAAAATATGGCGAACACATATGCGGGCGCGTACTCCTTAAAATACGGTATGGCTTTTCTTAATACTTTCAAAATAGTTCTCCCTTCTTTCGGTTTACCTTTCAAAGGGCAAACAAAAAGACTCGATTGCTCAAGTCTCATAGCGGCGGTTTTCGATTTTGACGCTCGACTAATCGAGGTCTCGGGACAAGGCACACAGAGACAATGAATAATTCTTTTCGACGATTGATTTGTTAAACTTGACATTGTTCATTTGTCTCACCTCCTTGTCGTAATATTTACATATAATATACCGCAAAGCCTATTAAAAGGCAAGCGTTTGACTTCTTATTTTATAAATTTTTTTGAAAATCTTGCTTCATTCGCTTGTCAAACTCTTTAAAGTATGCTATTCTATTACTCGTGACCGACAAAAGTCGGTGCGCGTCCCCACCTTTTATGCCGAAGTGGTGGAATGGCAGACGCGCCGGACTCAAAATCCGGTGGTAGCGATACCGTGTGGGTTCGAGTCCCACCTTCGGCACCAGCAAATACGAAGAGTGGACTCAAAATCCGGCGGTAGCGATACCGTGTGAGACCAAAGTCCCACCTTCGGCACCAGCAAATACGAAGAGTGGACTCAAAATCCGGCGGTAG
>CAJULE010000011.1:0-28661 GCA_910587445.1 uncultured Christensenellaceae bacterium | reverse complement strand
CGATACCGTGTGAGACCAAAGTCCCACCTTCGGCACCACTTATTATATGCGGTCGTGGTGGAATTGGCAGACACGCAAGACTAAGGATCTTGTGGGCGACCATGCAGGTTCAAGTCCTGTCGACCGCACCAACTCTTAATAGCTTGAACTTCTTTAACGTAAAAAGAATGTTCGGGCTATTTTGTTATTTAACGGAGTTTGAGAACTTCCGAGCATAGAAAACGCCGATAGAGTTTTGTGGCTCTATCGGCGTTTGCCGTTTCTGCTACTTTATGTACGGCTACATACCGTTGCAATATGTTCACTGCCCATAAACGGGCGTTGAACTGTCTTTTTATAAAAAGTTTTGTCGAATATCTATCAGTTTATAACTTTATCAATAAACTGTCCGATTTCTTTCCACGCAGTTTTACTTTCTTTTAAAAATGGAGTTAAATATTGAAAGTCGTGCCACATACCGCTATATTCGATAAAGGTTGCATTAAATCCTGCCGATGTAATTTAGTATTAACACCATTATACATCAAAATAAAAATAACAGCCATATCGTTGTATGACTGAAACATTTCCCGATATGACTTTTACTTTAATATGTTGCGGTATTCAGACGGTTTCATACCGAGTATAGAAAAGAACTGCTTATACAATTCCGAAGTGTTTGAATAACCCACTTCAAAAGCAATATCTTCTATGGTTAAGTTGCTTTCCGTTAAAAGCTGCTTTGCAAGGAGATAACTAAAATGGCTATTCCGAATAGTTCGAAAATATATCCTCGCAGCGAGGACAAACAAACCGTTCTATACGCCGGTGGGATTTGCCACCCGAAAAAATATTGCCGATAATAAACGATATTCAATTCGGCAATATTGAAAAACTGTTAAGCAGCAAACAAAAAAAAGCCGAACGCTCTACCCTATAAGGATACACTACCGCTAAACGGGCATTGAAATCACTTTTTACAGCCGTTTTTTTCGAAAGCCGAAAAACGATAAATTACTTTACTTTTTGTCGGGTATTGTATCAAGCATAATAGACCATCATTTGTTTTTCAGATTGTTTAACGCTTCGGCGTTATTCGATATTACCATACCGACAGTCCCACAGCCGCTCATTGTCGAACAGTCGCCGCAAGTTTCACACCCTTTCCCGAGCGCACATTGTCTTATGGGACAAAGGCTGTCGCAAAAAGGCGTTTTAACTCCGTCCAAACGACAGCCCTCGCAATTTATCATTTCGGGTGTAATTTCCACGCCGTTCATCTCCGACCAAAGTTTTGCGACCTTTTCACGCAAAACATTGTCGTTATCGAGCGTCGCCTTACGTGCGTCGCATTTTTCGCAATCAAGTCCGCAATATGCTATCAGTTGTTTCATTGTTTTTTCCTCCGCAATTATAACCATACCGCCCAATCGCCGTAATCGAATGTTCCCGCGCCGTGACGCAGTTTGCCTTGCGCTTTCAGCTCACGAAAAGCGTCTCTCATTCTTACCGCGATTTCGGGTCGAATATCGAGCGTGTGATGAGCGGGAAACATTCTTTTTGACGGTAACTCCGCAATCTTTTCGAGCGACTGCAAATATGCTTCGGGGTCGGTCGACGGATAGTAAGCAAACAACGTGTCCTTATAAATCAAATCGCCCGTAAACGCATAACCCCGTTCTTGTTCCCAAAAGCAAAGATGTCCCGGCGAATGTCCCGGCGTATGCAAGACTTTTATTTTTCTATCGCCGATGTCAATTATCTCACCGCCGCTTAACACCTTTGTCGGCGTTCCCTGAAACATCTCGTACCTGTTTACGTCAAAGCCTTCCGGCAAATCGCAACGATCTATTACCATATCGCGCACGGTTTGAATAGACAGCGGAAACTTGCCGTTAAGCCAATCGAGCTCTGCCCTATGCACGTAAAAATCGGGAAAGTATTTATGTCCGCCTATGTGATCCCAATGGATATGAGTTGCGACGGCGGTAACGGGCTTATCCGTCAGTTTGCGCACCTCGTCATAAATACTGCAAATGCCGAGTCCCGTATCAATCAAAAGACAGCGTTCGCTCCCTATCAAAAGATAGCAATGCGTTTCCTCCCAGTGGCGGTATTCGCTTATAATGTAAGACGTATCGTCGATTTTGTCAATCGTAAACCAATTATTCATATCTCTCGAATTTGCATTGTTCATAAACTTTATTGCCTATAATCGTAATTGCTTGTTCGGGGCAATCGGAAAAGCAACGATAACACATCGTGCACTTGCCGTTGAATTTAACCGCGCCGTCTATCACGTCTATATTTTTCATGGGACAAACCGACGCGCATTTTCCGCAAGCGATACATTTTGCGGTATCAACCTTTATGCCGTCGTAATACCGCCTTGTCTTTTTTCGGAAATACAGCCTCTGTCCGAACAAACCTATAAGCCTGCTTGCAAAACTCAAACCGTGTTTGGGATATGTCCCACGCAAAATCTGTTTTGCCGCGTTTTCTATCTTTTCGTCGGCTTTTACGATTATATTGCGGTTTTCTTCGGGCGGCTTTTTAAGCAATTTGACGTCGCCTATACAATCGGGCATTTTTATATGTAAGCCGCCTAAAACCAAAGCGCCGTACTTTTTGAAAAGCCGCGCCGAACACCCCGCGCCGTCACCGCTGAACAAGCCCATTGTAGCGATAATAAATATTCTTTTCCCTTTCCATACCGCCGCATTTTTTGTAATAAAATCGTAAACGATTTTGGGCAGATAGGAATAATATACGGGATAAGCGAAAATAAGCTCGTCGGTCGACCGTATAGCGCCGATTGCATTTTCGTTTTCGATAGAATACGACGGCGCATTTTCGTCGAGCCGTTTCAATAAATATTCCGAGCAATGTTTCGTGTTGCCCGTTCCGCTGAAATATATTCCGACCATATAGCTTCCTTACATTTTCGGCATGGGGGCGTTATAAAATCCGAGCTTGTGGAAATCGTACCAACCGTTTATTTTCTCGTCGCTTGCAACCGACAACGCTTTCAAAACTTCCCGCGCGAATTCGAGCGTTGCCGTTCCGTTTGCCGTTATAACATTGTTGTCCGCAACGGCTTGCCTATATATAAAGCCTTGCCCGTTGGTATAAGCCGAATACTGCTTCAACTCATTCAAATCGTTTGCCGTGTGCTTTGCTCCGTTTAGTGCGCCGACTGAGCCCAAAAACCTGCAAGCGTCGCAAATCGCGCCCAACACTTTGCCGTTCTTTATGCAGTCGTCTATAAGCGGTTTAATCTGCATGGCGTTTTCATTATGCCAAGACATACCGCCTATAAGTATTAAAGCGTCGTAGTCCGACGGTACGCTTTGTAAATCACAGTCGGGCAAGCACTTGACGCCGCCGATGGAAGTAACGGCATTTTTCGTAAGCGATACCGTCTTGTTTTCAAACTTGCCGCCGCCGAGCATATTGACCGCCGACGAGATATATGCAAGCTCCCAATCCGCCCATTGTTCCAATATGACGTATAATATTTTTTTCATTCGTCATAACCTCCTATACACGTTTTTGACCAATTTATCAAAAGCTCCGACATTTCTTCGAACTTTACGTCCGCACCGTTCTTCAGTGCCGATGCCGTATCGAGTACGGCAGACGGCGGATCGATTGCCTTTCGCAATTCGGCTTTCGATTTGATATATTTGCCCGTCTCGACAAACCATACCGCTTGCAAAACAAATACAGCCGATTTATAAAGCGAGCGCAGGATATCGTCGCTTTTCTCGTGGACGAAATTATGTACGCAAGCGTGGTATATGTTGCACGCGCCTATTTTGATTGCACGCTTTACGGCTTGCTTATCCAATTTTTCAAGCAATATGTCGAGCGTTCCTTTTATGGGCGAGGTGTCGTAATAGAATTGAAAAAGGTCGCTCGTTTCCCAATGCAACAGCTCGTCCTTGCCCGATATAAAGCCGCAGACAAGTTCTCTGCTTTGCAGTGTATCGAGCATATCCCGATAGGCTTTCAAATCGTTTATGCGCAGTTCGTCGAGAATAACAACTACGTCTATATCGCTTGTTTCGGTCGCCTCGCCTCTGCCGTAACTGCCTTGCAAGCCGATAAACCAAATACGGTCAGAAAAAGTTTGCTCGACTTTACTTGTAAATTCTTCAATCCAAGTTTTGACGTCCACCATTGTTCTGTTTCCTTTTGATATACTTTTCCCGCGAATATTCGTAAGCCTCTTTTATCAGAGGCGAAATTTTTAAATTCGATTATCAGACATAAATTTATTTTACCGCTATGTACAAATAGCAGTGCGCTTTACCGTCCTTGGTGTATTCGGCAGGTACGGCGCTTTCGTAGTCGATAGTAAATGCGCGTTCGAGTTTGCCGCTTGCGGTAAGCTCCCAAACCTTAGACCACGCTTTATCGGCGCATTCGGCAACGGTTTCGCCGCTTTCGTCGATCTTGACATACTTGCCTTGCGCGACAAAACTTTCCGTTTCGGCAAAGAAATCGGCGGTTACGGTCATTACGGACAAGCTGTATTTGCCCTTTTCGTCGCTCTCGTAGTCGCTGTATGCCGATATGGGCGAAAGTCCTTTTACCGGTGCGCCGTTCTCTATAAAATCGAGCGGAACTTTGCCCGTCATAATGTCCGCCCAAAGTTCGTTTATTTTCTTCATTCCGCTTTCGGAATTGTCCGTGCGTATCGTTACGCTTTTAAATGAATAAGCCATAGCGTCCTCCGAAAATATGTCGGTATCATTATAGCACGATTTCCGCGGCTTTTCAAGCAATGTACGGCGTTATTATCGGTTTGCCCCACACAAAAAGCCGAAAAAAAGCGAACAACGAAATATGATTGAAAAACAAAATTACGAAATGACAAATCCGTACCGAGCACGGGCGCGCAAACGCTTGACTTATATTGTCCGCGATATTACTATTAGAGCATATGGAAAACGAGAAAACCGAAAAAACGCCGAATAGGAATACGACCGAAAAACTCGGAAGCGGAAAGATCCTGCCGCTTGTTTTCAAGCTGACCATACCCGCCGTAATCGCGCAGCTCATCACGTTTTTATACAACATCGTCGACAGAATGTACGTCGCGAAGATAGACGAGTCGGGCATGGACGCGCTTGCCGCGCTGGGAATAGTTCTGCCCATAACGCTTATAATCCAGGCTTTCGCAAACCTCGTAGGTCTCGGAGGGGCTCCGCGCGCAAGCATGAAGCTCGGCGCGGGCGACGAAAAAGAAGCCGTAAAGATCTTCAACACATCCTTTGTGCTTCTTCTGTGTATAGGCTTAGTCGTAAGTCTTACCGTCTTTTTTACCGCGGAAAAGCTCGTTTTGCTTTTCGGCTGTCCGTTAAGCGCCGCGGGCTTTGCTTCTTCTTACCTCAAAATTTATTCTTCGGGCACCGTATTCGTATTGCTTGCGCAAGGGCTCAATCCGTTTATCACGGCGCAAGGATATTCGCTCACAGCCATGCTTTCCGTTCTCATAGGCGCGATAATGAACATCGCGCTCGATCCGCTGTTTATTTTCGCAATGGGAATGGGCGTGAACGGAGCGGGACTTGCAACTGTCGTTTCTCAGTTTATATCTTTTATTTGGATAATAATATTCTTCTTCTCGAAGAAAAGTATTTTCTCGTTCGGGATCAAATATATGAAGCCGAATGCAAGACGCATTTTTACAATTGTCTCTCTCGGCTTTTCCCCGTTTGTAATGACGATTACCGAGTGCGCGATACAAATAGTGTTTAACGTCAATCTCAATCTTTCCACAGGCGGAAACAAGGACTATACCGCCGCTCTTACCATCATGCTTAGCGCACTTCAACTCATCGCCCTGCCCCTCAACGGACTCGGATACGGCTTGCAGCCTTTCGTAAGCTATAACTACGGCAAGGGAAACACCGACAGACTCAAAAAAGGAATAACCTACGTAACTGTCATTGCTTTCGTTTTTGCGGCGCTCGTGTGGTCGATGTCGCTCGCTTTCCCGAGCGTTTATGCCGTATTGTTTTCGGCGAGCGACGACGTGAGGGCAATCGTCGTAAAATACACGCCTTTTTTCCTCATGGGGTCTATCATGTTCTTTGTCCAAATGACCTTGCAAAACGTGAACATTGCACTCGGGCAAGCCAAAACCGCGCTTATACTCGCCGTCATGAGAAAAGTAGTCATACTCATTCCGCTGTGCTTTATCCTCACTCGGTTTATCGGCTTTAAAGGCGTGTTCCTTTCGGAAGGTATTGCCGACCTTGTCGCGGGAATCATAACCGCCGCCGTCATCTTCACATCCTTTCCCAAAGTCTTCGGAAAGCGCGAGAAAGAGATCCTTTTGCAAAACAAAGACATTTAGATACCGCCCGGAAATATCAGGCGACAAAATATTTATATAAAAATTCATATACCTATTGACAAATAGGAAATATTGCGTTAAAATAAAACCGTTGAAAAAAATATTTTTTCGGAGGAAACTATGAACAGAAAAACAGCCCCTCTCTTTGTTGCGGGCGGAATATTGACGGCTATTGCAATAGCAAGCGTGATAGCGGCGCTCGTCACGGAGGAACCTTTCTTTTATCTCTTTGCAATACTGTTCGGCATTGTGGGCATAACGATTTTGCTTTGCGGCGTATTCAATCTCTGTGTAGTCAAAGCGGCAAAGAAAAACATTGCCGATCCTTCCAAAATCGCCTATAAGACATACGGCGACGGCAAAGAATACGTTCACCTCGTCGCCTACCCCAACAAGTCTCAGGCGGCAAGAAATGCGGCGGTAAACACGCTCGGAATCATCGGGCTCATATTTGCGGGACGCGGCTTCTTCACCTGGGGCGGTTCCTATCCCGTAGACGTATTCGTATCGGAAAACGAGCTAATAACAAACAGCGCGCAGGCAAACGGCAGACTACTCGACAAGAAGTTCAACCGCTTCCCCGCTTCCGAGATTGCGGACATATCGTTCATATCTGAAAAGAAGTATGAGGACGTATGCGTTACTCTCAAGGGAAGACGGAGAGAACTCAACCTCTATATACGCTCGGACAAACATTCTTCGGATGAGGTCCGCAGAGCCTTTGCAATGCTCTTGAAGCCCGAAGTAAGCGACCCGTTCCGCTCTACCGCCGCAGCGACGACCGGCGTCTCGGAATCCGCTGCCGTTGCGGAAGAAACGGAAACGATAATAGAATGATCATTCGTCCGCTCGAAGCGCACGACAGACACGCCGTGCTCGACATGATGGTCGAGTTCTATTCCTCGCCGGTCATTCTGCACCACGCGCCCGAAGAAACTCTCGAAAGATGTCTTACGGACGCGCTGTCGGATTCTCCGTATATCGAAGGCTATGTCTTTGACGAGGGCGGCAGGATCGCCGGATATTCGCTCGTTGCGAAAAGCTATTCCACGGAATACGGCGGAATGTGCGTTTGGATAGAAGATCTGTATGTCCTGCCCGAGTTTCGCGGGAAATCGTTTGCGAGCAGGTTTTTCGAGTTTATCGACAGCCGCTACGAAAAAAGAGCGGTTCGCATGAGACTCGAGGTCGAGCCGTCCAACGAAGGTGCGCGGAGGCTGTACGGCAAATGCGGTTACAACGAGCTGCCGTACATTCAGATGACCAAAGAATTTTTTAAACCGTAATTATTTCGATACAACACAAAACGCGTAACGCCTAAGGCGCAACGCGTTTTTTTCATGTTTTGTATCTGTTTTAAACGGTTGATAGTTTTGAATACCGCCTACTTACACTCGGTTATGAAGCCGTGGAGCGCCTTCACCGTTCCGTCGATGCCGAGGCGGGTCGAATTGATACAGATATCATAGTTCGCAGCTTCGCCCCAGGTGCGAGAGGTGTAAAAATTGTAATAGTTTGCACGGCGTTTGTCGGTCTTTTTTATGAGCGTAGCCGCCGCTTTTTCGGTGAGATCGTACAGCTCGCATATGCGCTTTACACGAGCGTCCATGTCGGCATAGACGAATATGCGAATGAGCTTTTCCTCGTCGCGCAATATATCGTCCGCACAGCGTCCGACTATAAGGCACGGATCTTTTGCCATATCCTTTATGGTCTGCGCCGTATAGATGAACAGCCTGTCGTCGGTTATGATATCCTCGAGCTGTATCGGCACAGCCGTTCCGCCGTAATGAGCCGCCGCGATAGAGAACAGAAAGCTGTTCGTGCGCTTTTCGTCGGCGCGTTCGAAATGCTCTTTGGATATGCCGCTTTTCTCCGCCGCCTGCTGTATGACGTGTTTGTCATAGCAAGGTACGCCGAGCGCTTCGGCAAGCTTTTTACCGATTTCGGCGCCGCCGCTGCCGAACTGACGAGAGAGTGTGACTACTTTATTCATCGAAAAGACCTCCTCACTCAAGGTTAAGAACATTCTAACACAAAAAATACGAAATGTAAATACATTTTCGTAAATTTCCGCAAAAATTTGCGAGCCTCTCTACGAATGATAGTAAAGAATGAGAAAGACGACCGATATGACGATAAGGGCGCAACCGATTATGAGAAGAAACAGTATGCTCGAGCGCTGTTTGTCTTTCTTTGCCTCTTTGTACTCGTAAAAGTCCCTGTACTTGCGCTTTGTCACATCGCGTCTGAAGAGATCGAAAAACAATCTAACGGCATAGCCGAGCATATCGAATACGCCGCCGTGGCTGGCAAATACGATAAGTCCCACGCCGCCTATTATGACGCCCGGCACGAAAAACGCGTCGCACAGAATTTGATATACGTCTTTAGCCGCGAGTTCCGCACCGCCGAACAGCCCCTTAACCGCCATGATAACAACGGCGACGCATATGCCTATCGCCGCCGTTATCGAATATTGCAGCAGTGTTTTCAACCAACCTTTCATCACTTCGTCTTCTTTGCCGAAGATTTTTTCTTACCGTCCGCCGGTTTTGCGGTCTTTTTCGTCGCCGCTTTTTTAGGTTTGGCGTCGTCCGGAAGCGGCTCGTCCGATTTTTCCGATACGTTCGGTTCAAAGACGGGCGCCGATTTCTCGACCTTTTCGGCTTTTTCCTTTTTGGCGCGCTCTATCTCCTCGATTTCCGCCTTGTATTTTTCGAACTCGGCGGTGTTACAGCGAATGAAGTGTCCGGGCGCTATCTCGCGCATTGTCGGCCCCTCCACGGAATAGTCGTGCTCTGCGACGGGATTGTAGACGATACGCTTTCTTCCCTTCTCGTAGTCGGGATCGGGAAGCGGAATGGCGGACAGGAGCGAGCGCGTGTACGGATGAAGCGGGTGAGCGAACAGTTCGTCGCTCGTGGCAAGCTCGACGAGTTTACCGAAATACATGACGCCTATTCTGTCCGAAAAGTACTTGACGACGGACAAGTCGTGTGCTATGAAAAGGATCGTAAGTCCGAGCTTTTCGCGAAGAGAGTTCAAAAGATTTATGACCTGCGCCTGAATGGACACGTCGAGCGCGGAAATCGGTTCGTCCGCGATTATGAGCTCGGGGTTCAAGACAATGGCGCGGGCTATGCCGATACGCTGACGCTGACCGCCCGAGAACTCATGCGGATAGCGCCCCGCATGCTCGGGCACGAGACCCACGAGGTCGAGCATTTTATATACCTGCTCGTCGATGTATGCCTTGTCCTTTATTCCGCGGATTATGAGCCCCTCTGCGATTATCTCACGCACCGTCATACGGGGATTGAGACTTGCGATCGGGTCCTGAAAGATCATCTGCATTTTGTTCATAATGCGGTCTTTCTTCGCGAGACGAAGCTCTTTTTTGTATTCCTTTTCGAGCGCCGCCCTTTTTGCCTCGTCGGTTTCGGCGGCAAGAAGAGGCTCGTACTTGTCCCTGACCGCCGCGCACATAGCTTCGGCATAATTCTTGTTGCAACGCTTGTGGTCTTCCCTTGCCGAACGAATGTTCGCGGTCTCTCTCGTCACGACCTCGTGAAGCTTATCTTCCGCGTCGTCCAAAGCCTCGCGGTACTCGCGGCGCATATCGCTCATGCCGTTTTTCTTGTCTTCGGCAACCTTGGCTTTTATTTCCTTTACCGTACGGTTGTACTCGGCTTTAGCCGCATTTACGGCGTCCTTATACGAGCGTATACCAGCACAGATACGCTGACCGCCGAAATAGACGCTGCCGCCCGTAATGTCGTAGAGACGGATTATGGAGCGTCCCGTCGTCGTCTTTCCGCAGCCGCTTTCGCCGACAAGACCGAACACCTCGCCGCGTTTGACGTCGAAGCTCACGTCGTCGACCGCCTTAAGCTCCTGCCCCGGTCCTATTTTGAAGTATTGACAAAGATGATCGACCTTAAGAAGTACGTCGTCTTTTTTTTCGTTTTCGTCGGAAACGACATTAAGCTCTTCACTATTCATTGTCCTGCCTCCTCGCATTTGCCGCTTTCATGCGGGCTATCCGCTCCGTAACCGATTTGGGCGGTTCGACCTTAGGCGCGGACGGATGCAACAGCCAGGTCGCCGCATAGTGAGTGTCGCTTATCTCGAACATGGGCGGCTGGCGCTCGAAATCGATCTTCATCGCGTACTTGTTACGTTCGGCAAAAGCGTCGCCCTTGGGCGGGAAAATCATATTCGGCGGAGTGCCGGGGATTGCCTCGAGCTTTTCCTTCGTGTCGAGGTCGGGCATCGAGGACAGAAGCGCCCACGTGTACGGGTGCGCCGGCGAATAGAACACGTCGTTTGCCGTGCCTATCTCGACGATTTTACCCGCATACATGACGGCGACTCTGTCCGCCATGTTCGCAACGACGCCCAAGTCGTGCGTAATGAATATGACGGAAAGCTGACGTTCCTTTTTGACGCGGTTTATGAGTTCGAGTATCTGCGACTGAATGGTGACGTCGAGTGCGGTCGTAGGCTCGTCGCAAATGAGTATATCGGGGTCTGCCGAGAGCGCTATCGCTATGACGATGCGCTGACGCATACCGCCGGAAAACTCGAACGGATACTGTTTGAGGCGCTTGGCGGGATCGGGTATGCCGACCTCTTTCAAAAGCTTGAGCGCGCGTATCTTCGCCATACTGCGCGTGACCTTATAGACGACGCCCGACGCCTTTTCCTTGAGATAGTCGATTATGTCGACCGTGCGCTCGGCAAAATCGGGAGCGGCGGCGGAAAGATCGCTTTCGTAGCGAGCCTTGAGACGAAGCAGTACGTGGACTACGTCCTCGCGCGCCGCGTCGAGATCGACGAGTTTTTTTGCGCGAACTTCGTAGTCGAGTTTTTTGCCCGACGAGACTTTGCGCTCGTAACTTCTCATCTGCTTTTCGTAGCGTTTTTCCTCTTTTCTATTGAGCTTTATGCCATTGAAATATGCGGCAAGCGCAGACCTCAGTCCGGACTCGAACGTATACGAGATGTTGTCCTTGACGACCTCGAGGCGGTCTATAGCCTTCTCCACGGCTTTAAACAGCTGCTTGCTCGCAACTTTTGCCTCGTACTTTTCGATAGGCTCGCGTGTGAACACGTGCAAAAGACCGTTTATCTCCGCAATCGCTTCGCGCTTATTCGCAAGCGAACGGGCGTGCGAAAATCTGACGCCCTCCTCTGCGACGGCTCGGAACGACAGCATGAAATTGTCGTCGAGATACTTACGAAGGAACTTATTGAGCTCGTCAAGCGGCATATCGGGAAGAGGCTGTCCGCCCGAGAACGTGACAAAGTATCCCATTGCAAAGAAGTTGGGCTTTATAAACGCCACTGCCTCGGAGAGTATTTCCCTGACCTTTTCGAGGTGCTTGCCTGCCGTTTCGAAGTCGGCGGAAAGCTCCTTGCTCTCGGCACGGTTGAAAAGCCTGAGCATAAAGTTCGTAAACTTCTTCACGGCGGGAACGCGTATTATGGTTTTTACCGCCGCTATTTCGTCCTTAAGCTCCTGCGCGCGTGCGCAAACGACGTACTTGTCGAAACTGCGTTCGGCAAATTTAAGCGCCTCGCTTATGTCACGGCGAAGGTTTGCATAGGCGTTCTTTTCTATGCGGAAAAGAATGTCGTCGAGCTCGGCGAGAGCGTCCGTAGCCGCCTCGTGCGCCTTGTTGTAAGCGTTTTCGAGCTCGAGATGTTTATACTCGAACTTATCGAAGTTTTTGCACTTTGTCCTATGGTCGGCTTTCTGCTCGCTTGTAAGGCTTTCGCCCTTTGCCGCGTCCATGCACCTATTGACCTCGGCAAGCGTAGCATTGAAATCGTTGCGCGATTGCTTGCTCGAAAGTCTGCCCTTCAAGATCATGGCTTCGGTAAGCTGTTTGCCTACGCGCATTATGGGGTTAAGGCTCGACATGGGATCCTGGAAGATCATAGCTATTTTGTCGCCGCGTATCTTATGGAACTCCTCTTCGGATATCTTCATAAGATCCTGTCCGTCATAGATAATCTCGCCGCCCTCTTTTACGGCGTTGCCCGCGAGTATGCCCATTACGGCGCGGTTAGTGACCGATTTGCCGGAGCCGGACTCGCCCACTATCGCAAGCGTCTCGCCCTTATACAGGTCGAAGCTTATGTCGCGCACGGCTTGAACGAGACCGCCGTCCGTGCGGAACGAAACTTTCAGATTGTCGACGGCGAGTTTTACCTGTCTGCCCTTAGGGTCGGGTTTGTCCTTTATCACCACGTTTTTATTTTCGATGTTTTCCATAACTCAGCCCTCCGTACCGCGCAAGCTCGGGTTGAACGCATCGCGAAGACCGTTGCCGAACAAGTTGAATGACAGCATGAGAAGCGAAAGGAACAGCGACGGAAAAAGTATGATATGCGGATAAGATGTCAAATACGCCTGCCCGTTTGCAAGAAGAGTACCTACGCTCGTAAGGTTGCCCGACGTGAGATCTATTATTCCGAGATAGGAAAGACTCGTTTCCGAGAAAATCATACTCGGAATTATGAGCGCGCAACTCGTGACGAGCGTACCGAGTGCGTTAGGGAAAATGTGTTTGAACATAAGCCGCCTGTCGCGCGCGCCGAGTGTACGCGCCGCAAGCACGTACTCTTGGTTCTTATACCGATAGAACTGCATTCGGGTCGTGCTCGCCATTCCTATCCACCCCGTGAGGAAGAACGCCAAAAACAGTACAAGAATGTGCCCGCTTCCTCCCATATGCAATTTCAAAAGAGTGATTACGATCATGGACGGAACGGCTGAAAGTATATCCGAAATGCGTTCCATGATTATATCCGTTTTTCCGCCGTAATACCCCTCGATAGAGCCGTAAATCGCTCCGACTATGAGATTGACGACGGCGACGGCTATTGCAAACAAGAATGAAAAACGTGCGCCTATCGCAAGACAGGTGAATATATCCTGTCCCGTACTCGTAGTTCCGAACAGGAACGACGGCTTTTTTATTCCGTCCTTTAAGACATAAGTATGATTGTAAACATAATACTCGTAGCAGTTTATGCGAACTTCCCAATTCGTATCGTTGCGAACCGCATACTCGTATTCCACACCTTTTTCGCCGTCGCCCGCAATTCTCTTCGAATCATACTCGTCACGGCGCGATTCCCCGACCTTATGCGTTGCATATATGAGTTTGAGTTTTCCGCCTTCGAGTACGGGCGCTATGACGTTTCCGCCGAGCAATTTGGTTTCGTAATAATAACTGCCGAGCTTTTTCTGTACCTGCGGATATTTCGGTCGTTTCGACACAGGCACTATCGGATAAAGAACCTGTATACCCGTTTCGTTCTGGTATTTCTGAATATTCTTGTATTCTGCATCGCTTACGTTTTTATATATGCATCCGTTCAACTCATAACTGTCCAAGCGGAAAGTATACAAGTCGCCTTTTTTAGTATATTCCTGATTTTTTATCGAATAACGTCCCGTTTCCGCTCCCGCATAATAATATTCGTTGAAAGTGGTTTCGTTCACGGAAATCTCGCTGCAACCGTCCCAAAAATTCGTAGAAGCAAACCATCCGTTTTTAGGAAGCACATAAGCAAAATACTCGTCCGAGTAGGAAACCGTATACGGCGTACAGAACGGCGCAATTATTGCAAACAGTACCAATATAATTATGATGATTGCCGCAACCACCGAACCTTTGTTTTTGCAAAAGCGTCGAAAAGCGTCTTTGAAGTAACCTACGGGTTTCGTAGAAAGCTTTTTGTCGTGAGAAATATCCCTCTCGCTTACAAATTCGAATTCTTCGGCAGGAATATTTTTTACGTCTAACGTATCTTTATTCATAATTATCTTGCCCCCATTCTTATTCTCGGATCGATGAAGCCGTAGCTTATATCGACGACTATGCCCGCCGTAAGACCGACGAGACAGTAGAAGCCCGACAGTAACATGAAGAAGTCGTAATCGAGTACTCGTATCGAGGTCAAGTACAACATTCCGACGCCGGGGATCGCAAAGATATTTTCGATTATCATCGAGCCCGAAAGGACTGCGACAAATTCGGAAAGTATGGACGGGAATATCGGGACCATGGAATTTCTCAGCGCGTGCCTTAAAGTCGCCTGTCCTCTCGTGAGACCTTTTGTTCTCGCAAGAAGCATAAATTCGCTTGTGAGCACTTCGGTAAGTTCGGCGCGCGTTCCGCGTGCATAACCCGCAATCGAACCGAGACTGAGCGAAAGCGTTGCCGGCATCATGCTTCGGAACATCGCCCAACTGAAATAGTCCGTACCCGGTTCCATCATAAGCGGAAACCAATCGAGTTTAAAACAGAAGATGTACTGAATAAGGAAAGCGTAAACTATGGACGGCACGGATATAAGGAGCATAACGCCCGTAGAAATCACGTGGTCCTGCCACTTATTCTTTTTGAGTGCGGCAAAGATACCGAGTCCGAGCCCTATAGGCACGCCGATAAGCGAAGAATACACGTTTATAAGCACCGTAGGCGGAAGACGCGAAACGAATGCGTCCCATACGGGCGCATTGATATATCCCGGCATATTTACGCCGATTCCGAAATCTCCTTCCGTGAAAATCCTCTTTACATAGTTAAACAGTTGGACAAGAATCGGATCGTAATATCCCCTTGCGCGTAATCTTTCTTTAAGGATTTCGCTGTCCTGTCCGATAGTCGTATTTATGGGAATAGGCAAAAGCTTTATGAGGACGAAGCAGATAAGCATTATTATGCAAAACGTCATCAGCATAAGCCCTATTCTCTTCAGTATATATTTGAACATATACATAGTCGTTTATCCTCTTATTTGCAAGGTTGGAAATAAAAAAGTATGGCGGAGGGGGCTTTAAGACCGCCCCCGCCACCTTTTGAATTATTTTACGTATTCGAGACTACTCGAATCAGAATCTGTAATCGAGCGTACCCTTGTGCGCTTTTACCCATTCTGTCCATTCGGTATCGTCGAAGTTGTAGGACATATATCTCACTCCGCCGTAAGACATGAACGTGTTGTACTCATACGTAATGTATTCGCACTTATAGGACATAAGCGAAGAAGACGTAATGCTGTTTACGGGAATGCTTGTATAGCTCTCGAGTATAGCTCCCTCCAAAGCCGCTGTAAGAGCAAGCTTGCTGTCGGTGGGATAAAGCGATATATTATACTTGCAACCCGTCAGTCCGTTGAGACAGTAAAACCAATCGACAAGACTGAGCTTATCGGTAATTGCCGGCTGTCCCTCGCCGCCCGCGGGAACGGTAAACTCGAGCATTTCTGCGGAAGTGTCCCAACCGATCGTGAGACGCTGCGAATCGAGAAGATAAATCTGAAGCGAGTAATACGGGTTCCAAGCGCCGCCGGAAACATACGCGCTTGCTATATCGTACATACCGTTATAACGGAAATCGTCTATCCAATTTGCGGCATTGAATTCATAGAACTCGACGGTTATTTTTCCTTCGAGAGGAGTTCCTACCGTTGCGGTCGCGAGAGCGTCGTTCATGAAGTTGATTTCTTTCTTCATGTTCTCGTTGTTTTCGGTACCGCCGTAACGGATCGTTACTTTTCCGTTCTCATCGATGTCGCCCGCCTCTTTTGCGTCATTGTACGCAGAAGTGAAGAGCTGTTTTGCAAGATCGAGGTTATAGCCTGTAAGGGCATCCATTGCATCATCGATGTCGTCATAGATCTGCGTACCGACTTTCCATTTGCCGTCAGTCTGCTTTTCTGCGCCGTAAGTGGAAAGAAGAACCTCTTTAGCCGCCGTTTCGTGACGGTATACGCCGCCGTTGGCTACGTCGTAGTAAATAAGATCGTTGTAAAGTCCGAGCGAAGGAATGGAGCTTGTCGTAAGCTTTTGGCAATACTCGGCACGATCGAGCGCAAGAGAAAATGCTTTTCTGAAATCCTTGTATTTAAGAAGCGCGTTACCCTTCTCTTTCGTGAGCGCATCTTCGTTGCATTGCAAGAAGTACGTTGCGACGCCCGAAGTGGGAGTATAGTACGCACGCTTCGAATTTCTGAACTCGTCGGCTATGGTCGTATCGATGCTGACTACGCTGAACTCGCCTTTTTGGAACGCCTGCCATGCGGTGTTCCATTCCGCGATCTGCCTTACGACAATGTTATCGGTCTGATACTGATCGTCGTACTTATCCATTCCGTAACCGTACCACTTATCGTTTCTCGAAAGAGTATAAGTCGTACCCGCCTGATAGTTGGAAAGTTTATACGGTCCCCAGCTTGCGCTGTTTGCAACGGTCAACGCATTGTAGTTCGTGGTGTAAACAGTAGAACCGTTCGCAGGCTCAACTTCGAGTTTTTCCCAAAGATCTTTCTTGACAAGCGGAAGTCCCGAGAAATAGTAAGCCGCTTGGTAATTGAGACTGCCGTCTGCATTGATAGGCGAAAGATTTGCGTTATCGTATATTACTACAAGCTTTGTATCGGACTCGGCAACGATTCCGACTTCGTCAAATTCCATTTCATCATAAGTGTAATGTGTAAGGAAGAAATTAAGCGTTTGTGTTGCGGGGTTATCTACCCAGCAAGCATAGACGGCATCCCATGTTGCCTTAAGCGTCGCATCCGCCTTGATTTGAGCCAAAGTCTTTCCTTCGAGAGCAAGAATCGCCTCGGACGTCGTTTCAGCTCCAAAATCGTTAATAAGACATCCCGCAACTTGAGCCGCGGTCCATTTTGCGCCTATATGTTGATATTCGACAAGGATATTTCTCAACGCGCATACGGAACTTTCGTATTTCTTTTCGTTTTCTGCGGCACTGCCCAAACTGAATATCAGTTTATCATCCATGTCGGTTGTATATCCGCCATACGGAGTATTGGCGTCGAGCCATACCGTTCTTCCTTCATAGAAATAGTTTTGCGCATTGTGAAGAATATAGTTGCCGTTCCAATAGTTGGCAGCCTGATCGAACAGATATTTTCCGTTGAGCTGCTTCTCCATCGTGTATACGAAATCGCCTGCGGTGATAGCCGTGCCGTCATCCCACTTAAGGTCGTCGCGAAGCGTAATGCGCCATGCTCTGTGACCTTCTTCATCGTCCTCGGGTATACCGTACTTGCCTTTATAATCGGCGGTCGCGTCCTCGAGCTTTGTCGCCGCCGAATATTCCACTTCGAAACCGCCCGAAACCACCTCGCCGCTTTCATCGAACTCGAAGTCGAATTCGAAGAACGAACTATTGAGAAAGTCCATAATATCTCTGTCACCGCCGTCCGTACTCGCAAGTTCATTCCAAAGCGAGGGAATTGCCGTGATATAGGAATTGTAGGTATAAACCTTTTCGTCCTTCCAACCCGTACGCGCGCGCTTTTCGATGTCATAGCCTGATTGACCGCAACTATCGCAAGCCGCAACGCCGATTGCCATTACTGCCGTCATTATGAGCGTCAGTACGACAACCGATATGTGCCTAAACTTCTTCATGTTTTTGACCTCCATCAAAAAACTTTATTTATCTTACGCCCCGATCCTTACGAGCGAAACGCAAAATATACGATGTTTTCAGGTCGCCGTCCATGCAATTTCGATAATGCCGAAATGCGCAAACAACACGAACCTTCCTTAGTATGAGCCAAGCCTTTGCTTTTTACGACTAAACGCAAAAAGGGCGTACTCTGTTCCCTATGCCTACCCTACCCAAAGCATTTCGGAGAGACGCCTCGCAAACTTATCGCCTGAATTATGTCGTTGTCCGGATGTAAAGCGATTAGCCACTGCGCTTTAGCACTTTACAGAGCTATCACCCAAAAAGATTAAAGCGGGCTGTATTTATAATCAGTATACCCCCCCCCGCACTTTCTTGTCAAGCCATTTCACCGTATTTTTTTCGATTTTATCGTACAAATATTAGTTTTTTTCATATTAGTGACATGAAAAAGCCGCACTTAGAGGTGCGGCAATAAGCTGTCGTTTGCATATATATAAGAAGAACTTATAGATTGAGACAATCCTCTTTGAAAGAAAAATCTACTCATCCGTCGCGGCAGTCGCTTCGCTTTGTGCCGCGACACCTTCCCTCTCAAGGGAAGGCTTTTTTATAGGTTTAGATTCCTCGACTTCGCTCGGAATGACAATGCAACGGGCAACTTCGCTCGGAATGACATAAGGCGAATACGCTTCGCTTCGCGGCGTTCGCGCCCCTTGAGCGGAATGACATGGGCACCACTGTCACCTTGAGCGCAGTCGAAAGGTCTTTAGATTTCTCGGCTTCACTTCGCTCCGCTCGGAATGACATTAAGCGGTAGTACTTCGCTTCGCGGCGTTCGCGCCCCTTGAGCGAAATGACAATTCAATGGATACATTTGCTCGGAATGACAGTAGGCGTAACGCTTCTCGATTTATATCGTGCTTTAAAGCGACGCAACGAGAGATCTCAAGTATTCTTTCATTTGCTCGGCAAACGGGGATTTGAGCGCCGTTTCGACTATTGCCTGCACCGAACCGAACTTATCTCCCATGTCGTAGCGTTTTCCCTCGAAATCGTAGACGTACATTTTCCCGTCCGCCGCCATCATGTTGAGCGTATCCGTGAGCTGAAGCTCTCCGCCCTTGCCCTCTTTCGTGCGCTCGATATATTCGTAAACGTCGGGCGTGAGCACATATCTGCCGAGCGCGGCAAGGCGCGACGGAAGCTTATCTATTGGAGGCTTTTCGACAATTCCTTTGCAAGCGTAAAGTCTGCCGTCGCCCTTTTCCACGTCCGCGACACCGTAACGGACAATGTCGTCGCCCGCCCATGTCTGAACGCCGATTATGCTTGCGGCGCACTTTTCGTAAGCATTTGCGAGCTGACCCATGACGGGCTTTTCCGAAACTATCAGATCGTCCCCCCAAGCAAGGCAAAACGGCTCGCTGCCCGTAAAACTCTTTGCCTTACGAACCGCGTCTGCGCTTCCGAGCGGCTTTTCCTGCAATCCGAATACTATATTTGCTCTGCCGTAGGTGTTTTTCACGACCTCGAGAAGCTCGCGCTTACCCGACTTTTCGAGCGCGTCCTCGAGCTTTTTATTGGGAGAAAAATACTCTCGTATAGCAGCTTTTCCCTCGGGAAGGACTATCATTATGTCGGTTATGCCGCTGTCTATCGCCTCGTTTACTATATAGGCAAGCACGGGCGTATCGACTACGGGAAGTATCTCTTTGGGAACGGCTTTCGTAATAGGCAAAAACCGAGTGCCGAGTCCGCCGCACGGTATGACGGCTTTTTTGATTTTCATGGTATTCTCCTTTCCCGCTTTTTTGAGAAAAAACAGGCAAAAAATCAGGTTGAGTATTCTTAAAAGCTTAAATCTTTACTGTCTATAACAACAATCCCCTCAGTCACCTTCGGTGACAGCTTCCGGCTCGAAGCACAGCTTTCTCGCCGCTGAGAATGACATTGTTATTTTATGACTTAGCGCATAAAAAGTCAACCGTTTTTCGCGACGGGCGCAAAATGATTTGATTTTCGCAAAAGAATGTGCTATCATATTTAAAAGTTTTATCTTTAAGGAGCGATTATGAATTTCCTCGACAGATATGTAAGCCAAACGGAATTCAAAGACTATGACGATCTTGTGAAAAACTATCGGGTAAATACGCCCGACAACTTCAACTTCGGTCGTGACATCGTAGACGAATATGCAAAGCTCGACCCGAATAAGACGGCGCTTGTGTGGTGCAACGATACCGGCGAAGAACACATCTTTTCATTCAAGGACGTTTCCGAAAGCTCGAACCGCATTGCCAACGCACTCTATAAAGCCGGCATACGCAAGGGCGACAGCGTGCTCGTCATGCTCATGTCGAGATACGAATATTGGTTTACCGTGGTTGCGCTCCACAAACTCGGCGCGATAGCCATTCCCGCAACCGCACAGCTGACGTACAAGGACATAATCTACCGTTGCAATTTCGCCGACGTCAAAGCCATTGTCTGCGTCACGGCAAAAGGCGTCGCCGAATACGTGAAAGAAGCTCTTCCCAAGTGCCCGAGCGTAAAGCTTGTGCTCACGATCGGAAAAACAGAGTTCTCGAAGGACTTTTACGAGTTCTATAAAGACGCGCCGGCAGATAAGACGGTTTTCGAAATAGACAACAAGACGAGCGACCGTATGCTCGCTTACTTCACGTCGGGAACCACGGGTATGCCGAAAATGGTGTCGCACGATTACTCCTACCCGCTCGCGCATATGCTGACCGCTTTCTGCTGGCACAACTGCAAGGACGGCGGGCTTCACTTTACAGCCGCCGATACGGGCTGGGCAAAGGCGAGCTGGGGCAAGATCTACGGAGAATGGATCTCGGGGTGCGCCGTGTTTGCCTATGACTACTACGGCAGATATACTCCGCTCGATTTACTGCCGCTGCTCGAAAAGTACAAAGTCACGTCGCTGTGCGCGCCGCCTACGATGTACCGCTTCCTCATCAAGGAAGATCTGACGAAGTTCGATCTCTCCGCCATAGAGCACTATACGACTGCGGGCGAAGCGCTGAACCCCGAAGTATATAAACAGATAATGGACAAGCTCGGCAAGCCCATTTACGAGGGCTTCGGTCAGACCGAGACAGTTCTGTGCCTCGGCACCTTCCCTTTCATGACGCCGCACCCCGGCTCGATGGGTCGTCCCTCTCCTCTTTACGAAATCGTCCTTCTTGACGAGAATTCAAAGCCCGTCGAGCGCGGCAAAGAAGGCGAAATCTGCATGAAAAAGCGTGACGGTCAAATAGGGCTACTCGTCGGCTACGTCACCGAAAACGGCGGCATACGCAGCGTATGGCAGGACGGCTACTATCACACGGGCGACGTCGCATACATGGACGACGACGGCTTCTGTTGGTTTGTCGGACGCGACGACGACATCATAAAGAGCAGCGGATACCGCATAGGACCGTTCGAGGTCGAAAGCGCGCTCATGGAGCACCCCGCCGTACTCGAATGTGCGATCACGGCCGTTCCCGACGACGTGCGCGGTCAAGTCATAAAGGCGACCGTTGTGCTTGCCCGAAACTACTTCCCGAGCGAGGAGCTTAAAAAAGAGCTTCAGGAACACGTAAAGCACACTACGGCTCCGTACAAATATCCGAGAATAGTCGAGTTTGTAGAGAGACTTCCGAAAACCATTTCGGACAAGATAAGAAGGGTCGAAATAAGAGAAAACGACAAAAAGTAATCACGGTTATATTAAAAAAGGCGTCCTTCGGGACGTCTTTTTGATTCTTAGATTGTTTGCCGTACAAATGACAAAAACAGTCTTTATATAACAAAGAAAGTCCACTCTCCGTCACGGCAGTCGCTTCGCTTTGTGCAGCACCGCCTTTCCTCTCAAGGGAAGGTTTTTTATACGGCGCGGAGCTTAACGCAGAAATGCGCTCGGCCGAGCAAGCCGTTTATACTGCGAAGCGAACGCCACGAGCCTTTAGGCGAGTACGTATATAAGCCGTTTGGACTTTTATTTATTTGTTTCTTATATAAATTATCCGCCTGCAGTTTCCGCAACGGCAAATGCCGTCGCGCTCGAGCTTGCCGTTGTCGGCTTGAGAAAGCTGAAGTCCGCAGCCGCGGCAGGAATAAGTTCCGCTCTCGCTTTTAAACGCGTCCACGAAAGCGGGGATCTTCTTATCTGCGGATAGCTCGTCGTACTGCTGCAAAAGCTTAGGGTCGACCTTTTCGCGCAAAAGCGCAAGTTGTTTCTTGCACTTTTCTATTTCAGGCGCTTTTTCCGCCTTGAGCTTGTCGTACGCTTCCTTTTCCTTGATGAACACGTCGCGCATTTTCTTTGCGCGAGCCTGAGACTCGCGGGATTCGTCAACGACCTTGCTCGCACGTTTGAGCTTCGAATCGACGCGCTTTTCGCTGTCCGAAAGCTTAGCCTTGAGCGCCTCGAGTTCGGCGCGCATTGCCTTTCTCTCCACTGCGCTCAAACCGCTTTCGAGCTTTGCCTTGCAATCGGAAGCGACGGACTGCGCCTTTACTGCGGTTTCGTCCGCGCTCTTAATGAAGTCGAGAATTTCGCCTGCCTGAGCCTCGCTGTCGTCGACGCGCTTCTTTGCCGCGTCAAACTCGATTTTGGCTTGCTTGCCGCGGCGCTGCGCGTCGCTCTTCTCGATCGAATCGTGCGTCTTGCGAAGCTTTATATCCGCTTCCTGATATTCGAGTATTGCCTTCAAATCTATCATTATATACTCTCCTTATAACCGTTATTTTACGTTTGACAGCACCCTTTCGGCGGCAAGGATCAACCTTTGCGAGCGCTCGTTTTCGGGATAGGTCGAATGTTCTTTCTTTATCTTCTCCGCCATTGCGACAAGCGCCTCGGTCGGCTCGTATGCGTCGAGCCCGAACAGCATTTGCAATTCGTCGAGATTACTATTACCGCGCTCGAAGCGCATGACGGGATAGTATCTGCCGCGCTCGAAAGCGATTATTTCTTTAGCGAGGCGATAGCCGTTTTGAGTGAGAGTTTTTCTCACATCGAAGGCGTGAGTCTGCGGCTGAAGCACGAGCGTCACGTCGCGATCGAACCCGTCGAGAATCCCGAGCATGGTCTCTCCGCCCATTCCGCAAACAGACACCGCCGTATATCCATCAGGCACTTTCTCGAGTCCGTCGCAACACACGAACTCCGCATTGAGCCCCTCGAGCGCCGCGCGCGCCTTATCGAGCGACGGAGCGCTTATGTCGCAGGCATAGACCTTGGTCGCTTTGCCCGTCGTAAGCGCGTCGAGGCAGAGCTTCCCGTGGTCGCAACCTATATCCGCAAGAACGACACCGCTCGGCAACAGCTCGAGAGCCGCCTCGAGACGTCTCACTGGTCTACGTAGTCCTTAAGACGCTTGCTTCTCGACGGATGACGGAGCTTTCGGAGCGCCTTGGATTCTATCTGGCGCACACGTTCGCGCGTGACGCCGAACTCCTTGCCCACGTCCTCGAGCGTACGAGGTCTGCCGTCGTCGAGTCCGTAGCGGCGACGAAGCACCATTTCTTCGCGCGGGTCGAGGGTGTTCAATGTGTCTATAAGCTGCTGACGGAGCAGTGCGTAAGACGCGGCGTCCTGCGGCGTAGCCGTATTCTCGTCGGCTATGAAATCGCCGAGATGACTGTCGTCGTCGTCGCCGACCGGGGTGTCCCACGGAAGAGGCGTACGGGCTACGCGCTGTATCTCGCGGACTCTGTCCTCCGCGATGTTCATTTCCTTGGCTATCTCGTCGGTGCTCGGAGTGCGCCCGAGCTGTTGCTCGAGCTTTTGCGCCGCGTGCTTTTCCTTGTTTATCATCTCGCCCATATGTACGGGGATTCTTATCGTGCGCGCCTGATCGGCAACGGCGCGGGTAATAGCCTGACGTATCCACCAGGTCGCATAGGTCGAGAAGCGAAAGCCCTTTGTGTAGTCGAACTTTTCGACGGCTTTCATAAGTCCCATATTGCCTTCCTGTATGAGATCGAGGAACGGGAGTCCCCTGCCGACATAGCGTTTTGCGACCGACACCACGAGACGGAGATTTGACTCCGAGAGGCGGCGCTTTGCCTGTTCGTCGCCGTCGAGCACGAGTCTTGCAAGCTCCACTTCCTCATCGCTTCCGAGAAGCGGAACTTTGCCGATGTCCTTCAAATACACCTTGACGGGATCGTCCGCCGCCGCTTCGGAAACGAGCCTTTCGAGCGCGTCGCTTTTAAGCTCCTCCTGCGCATAGATGACCTCGATGTTCTCCTTTTCGAGGATCTTGAATACATCGTCCATCTCCTCTGCGGTGGCTTCGCAGACGGGAACAAGGCGCTCGCCCACTTCGTCGTAGGTGAGTTTGCCGCGCTGTTTGCCTATGCGAATGAGGCGTTTTATTTCCCTGTCGATCATCGACCTGCGATGTTCTTCCATCTCGCTTTCTCTTAACATTATTTCGTCTTTTTCCGACATGATATGAATTCCTTATTTCTTCGGGGAGAGTTTCGCTTCTATGCGTCCACGTAATCGCGTAGCTTCCGACTGCGGGACGGGTGACGAAGCTTTCTCAGTGCCTTTGCCTCTATCTGACGTATTCTTTCGCGCGTAACACCGAACGCTTTCCCCACCTCTTCGAGAGTGCGCGGGTGTCCGTCGTCGAGCCCGTAACGCATACGGATCACCATTTCCTCGCGCGGAGTCAGCGTATCGAGTATGCTTATGAGCTGTTCCTTGAGTATCGCGAACGCCGCCGCTTCCTGCGGAGTAAGCGTCTTTTCGTCCATAATGAAGTCGCCGATGTGGCTGTCGTCCTCTTCTCCAACGGGGGTCTCGAGCGACACGGGGTCGAGAGCTATGCGGCGTATTTCACGCACGCGCTCCTCGCTTATTTTCATCTCCTCGGCGATCTCGGCGTCGGTAGGGTCTCTGCCGAAGCGCTGTACGAGCATACGGGTCGCGCGGGTGAGCTTGTTTATGGTTTCGACCATATGGACGGGAAGTCTGATCGTTCGAGCCTGATCGGCTATCGCGCGCGTGATAGCCTGACGTATCCACCAGGTTGCATAGGTCGAGAAGCGAAAGCCCTTTGTGTAGTCGAACTTTTCTACGGCTTTCATAAGCCCCATGTTACCTTCCTGTATGAGATCGAGGAACTGCATACCGCGACCGACATAGCGTTTGGCTATCGACACTACAAGACGGAGATTTGACTCGGAGAGCCGCTTTTTTGCCTGCTCGTCGCCGTCTATCATGCGCTTTGCGAGTTCGGTCTCCTCGTCGCTTCCGAGAAGCGGCACTCTGCCTATGTCCTTGAGATAGACCTTTACGGGATCGTCGACCGAAATTTCCGCCACTATCTTATCGAACGATTCCGACGTCTTGTCGTCGACCATACTGACGGAAATGCCCTCCGCCGTAAGGATTGCGAAAACCTCTTCCATTTGCTCGGCGCTCGCTTCGCAGACGGGCACGAGCTTTTCTCCTATCTCGTCGTACGTGAGCTTTCCGCGCTGTTTGCCTATGCCGATAAGGCGGCGGACTTCCTTGTTTATTTCGTCTGTGAGCGCAACGCTCTTGGCGCGGCGAACTATTTCCACGCCGTCGTCCTCTTCGAGACGGCGAAGCACCTCTTCCATTTGCTCGGCGCTCGCCTCGCACTCGAGCACAAGCTTTTCTCCTATTTCGTCATAGGAAAGCTTTCCGCCGCGGCGACGTGCGGAAGAGATCAAAGCCTTGTACGCTTTTTCTATTTTATCGTTTGAAATATCTGCCATAATACTCCTTTGTTCTTACCGTTTGTCGCTTTTGACGTCTTTGAGTTTTCGAGTAAGACGGGAAAGTTCCTTTAACATTTCATTCCTGTTCTCGGCGTTTGCCGTCCGTCCCATTTCCGAATTCAGACGTTCTATCTCGCTTTCGAGTCGGCGAACTTTCAGCGAACGCACGCAGTCGTTGTACTTTTCCGTGCCGTCGCCGTCGAGAAACTCATAACCCGCCACTCGCGCAAGAAGCGCTTGTCCCTCGCCGCCGAGAACCGAAAACATACTGTCCGTGCGCACGACGCCGCCGTCGAGATAGTCCTTTTGCATGGCGCTGTACAGTTCTCTGTACGCTCCGTTCTCGGGCAGAAAGTCCGGACTTTCCTCGAATCGCGCATACGCTTTGTCGGCTGCGAGCGAGGCAAGAACGAATATCGCCGCCTTATCCTCTCCGCCGAACGCCGTCTGAGCAGTCCTCACGTGCGCGGACGTCGGGACCTTCGCCGCTTCCGCACTTCTCTCGCCCTCAAGCGGCAATTCCGCCTGCCTCATGAGCACCTGCTTACTGTATCCGGTATATGACTGAACGAGATTGATGTACTCTTCCTGCTCGACGGGATTGGAGAGCTTACGTATGACGTTTATCGCTTCCACCGCAAATTTCGATTTGCCCTCGGGATCGGTCAGATCGTGCGCCTTTTTAAGCGTCTTTATCTTGAACGCGGGAAGCGTCAGGGCTTCGTCGAGAAGCTTTTGATACGCCTGTGCGCCACGCTTTTGTATCATGTCGTCGGGATCGAGTCCGTCGGGAAGCTCGACTATTCGCACCGACAGTCCTGCGTCCGCCAAGATGTCGAGTCCGCGAAGGGTTGCTTTTTGTCCCGCCGCGTCTCCGTCGTAGCTTATGTAGACTCTGTTTGCATAGTTTTTCAAAAGCTTTGCCTGATAGCCGGTAAGCGCCGTACCCATGGAAGCGACGGCGGTGTCGAAGCCGCCCTTGTGAAGAGCTATGACGTCCATATAGCCTTCGGTGATTATCACGCTGTCTATCCTCGCCTGCTGTTTGCGCTTTTTCAGAAGGTTTATTCCGTAGATGTTGCGCGACTTGTCGAAGATGAGGGTTTGGGAGGAATTTCGGTACTTTGCGTACTCGTAATCGGGCTTGAGCGTTCTGCCGCCGAATGCGACCACATCGCCGAAGTTGTCGATTATGGGATACATGACTCTGCCGTAGAACACGTCGTAATACGAATCGGCGCGCTGAGCTATGAGCCCGGCTTCGAGCATTTCCGCTTTCTTATATCCTTTGGACTCGAGGTATTCTATGATCTCATTGCCGTTTATACTGTAGCCGAGTCCGAACTTGACCGTGAGCTTGCGGTCGATCCCTCGCCGCTCGAGATACTCTCGCGCCGTCTTTGCGGACGGATGAGAAAGATTGTCGAAATAGTGGCGCGCCGCCTGTTTCATAAGCTCGCAGAGACGCTTCTTCTTTTCCCTCTCGGCAGCGACGTTTCTGCCCGCTCCTTTAAAGGTCGGAATCTCCATATGCGCCGCTTCCGCAAGTATTCGCACGGCGTCCATGAAGTCGACGCTCTCCATTTTCTGAACGAAAGTCAGAGCGTTGCCGCTCTCCTTACAGCCGAAGCAGTGATAGAATTGTTTCGAGCTCTCGACCGAAAAAGACGGGTCTTTTTCATGATGAAACGGACAACAGCCCCAATATCTGTTGCCCTTTGCCTTTAGCGGCACATAGCGCGAAACCACTTGCACTATGTCCGTCTTTGCCAAAAGCTCGTCGATAAACTCTTTGAAATCGTCCAACTGCTTCTTCCTGCTTGTCCTCCGTTTGAAGTCGTATGAATATATCCTACTGCGCGGACCAACCGCGCGGAACGGCAAGCTCCTCGAATACGCGGATCGCATAATTGTCGCTCATCGACGCGACGAAATCCGCAGCCGCCTGCTTTTTGTCTCCGTCGGCGGCTTCGAGACAACCGTTTGGAAGCCTGTCGGGATGAGCGTCGTAATAGTCGAACAGAAATTCGATCATGCTCTCCGCCTTGCCTTCTTCGCTCTTGGCGACGCCCGCCGTATACACGCGCTCGAACAAGAACAGCCTAAGCCCCATAATATTTTCTTTCATGGTTGCGCTCGGCTCGACGTGAGGGGCGTCGTTGCTGTTATTTATTATGTCCATTATCATGGTATCGATACGTTTGCCGTGCGTAGAGCCGAAAGCTTCGACGTAGCGGCGGGGAATGTCCTCGGGCGCGATTACGCCGCCGCGAAGAGCGTCGTCGATGTCATGATTTATGTAGGCTATTTTATCGCTCCACCTGACGACTTCGCCCTCGAGCGTACAGGGCTTGCCCGCCGTAGTATGGTTGAGTATGCCGTCGCGGACTTCATGAGTCAGGTTGAGCCCCTTGCCGTCGTTTTCGAGCACGTCCACAACACGAAGAGAGTGTTCGTTGTGCTTGAAGTGAAGGTGCCGCGACAGAGCTCGCTCGCCCGCATGACCGAACGGCGTGTGTCCGAGGTCGTGTCCGAGCGCGATCGCCTCGGCAAGATCGCCGTTGAGACGAAGAGCGAAAGCTATGGTGCGCGCTATCTGGCTGACTTCGAGCGTGTGCGTAAGACGGGTGCGGTAGTAGTCGCCCTCGGGTGCGAGAAAGACCTGAGTCTTATGTTTGAGGCGGCGGAACGCCTTGCAATGGATTATCCTGTCCCTGTCGCGCTGGTACTCGGTGCGAAGCTCGCACGGTTCTATGGGCTTTAGCCGTCCTTTCGTGTCCTTGCTGTGCATGGCGTGCTCGGAAAGAAAACGGCGTTCGAATTCGATTGCATTACGTTTGAAATCCATTAGACCTTCCTTGCGCTTCTTCGCCCCTTCTATACCGATTAAGGACGGAGCTATAAAAGCCTTCCGTCCGAAAACCAAGTACAGTCTTTTGAGTGTCTAAAGTTTATCACTTTAGCCGTATTTTGTCAAGGCTTTTATGTATGTAGCGAAAGATTTGTTTATATGGGGACAAACAAAAACAGCCGCTCGAAATCTTCGAACGGCTGTTTTATCGCACTATAAGCAAATA